>JAFUVM010000028.1 GCA_017483665.1 Bacteroidaceae bacterium | reverse complement strand
GCTGTCCGATAAAATGTGTACCTTTGTCCATGTTATTGATGTTTTGTAGCGAAAGCAAAGATAACAAAAAAAGGCTGAAACCCAAGCGAGGGCTTCAGCCTAATTTTTATATCGAGAAAAAAGTTTTAGCGGACAGCAATATTTGTTTTAAGTGTATGCTTTGCGGTCGGGCTTGCCGTTGTAGGTGCGGCGGATGGCTTCGACAGCCTCGTAGAGCAAGGGAATCTTGTAGCTCTCGATGCGGCCTTTCAGGTAGTCGGCAATGTCGCGAGGCTTGGCTTCTCTGCCAGGCCGGGGCACATAGAGGAGCTTGGGGACTGTGCCGAGCAGGATGTGCGGGGCAGGGATGCAGATGCAGTCGGCTATGGGCTCGAAGCCGGCGACGGCATCCTCCACCTCCGAAGGGTTCACCTTGTAGCCCCCCACGTTGATGACATCGTCCAGCCGCCCCTGCAAGTGGAGCATTCCCTCGTCGTCGATGAAGCCGGTATCGGAAGTGAAGACCTCGCCGTGGCGAAGGACCTGTGCCGTGGCTTCGGGGCTGCCGGCGTAGCCCGACATGATGGTTCGGCCAGAGCAAATCACCCTGCCGCCCTCGCCGATGCGCACGGAGGAATGCTTCATCGGCTTGCCCAGGAGGCCCGGCTCGCAGCCGTACCGGCTGTACTCGTAGCTGCAGATGATGCCCGTCTCGGTCGATGCGTAGGTGTTGAAGAGGCGCGAGTGGGGCAGGAGCCGGCAGAGGCGCTCCATGTCGTGCTGCGAGATGGCAGCGGCTCCCGTCTCGATGAAGTCTATCTTCCGGCTGACGGCAGCCAACTCCTTCGAGGCAACCTGCAGGAGCATCCTGATGCTCGACGGCACAAGGAACGTCGCGAACTTCAGGAAGGGCAGCGAGAAGACCGAGAAGAAGGCAGGGAGGTTCTTCAGACTCTCTAATATATATAATGTAGCGCCGCACATGAGCGTGGGGTACACCTTGGAGAGACAGCCGAGGTGGTTGAGCGGTCCGCAGATGATGAAGAGCAGGTCGGACGTGAAGCCAAGGCGGTCGATGAGGTTCTCGGCGTTGGCTGTCCAAGCCTCCCCGGAGACCATCACGCCCTTGGAAGTGCCCGTCGTGCCCGTGGTGAAGAGGATGGCCCCCCCGACCAAAGACCCCCCGGCCCCCTTTAGGGGGAGGTCTTTCTTCGCTTGAGTCTCGCCTGTTCCTCCCCCTAAAGGGGGTCGGGGGGTCTGTTGTCGGGGGCTCTTTGGCACCGCCACGCCTCCGCAGAGATGGACGGCGCAGTAGGTGACGATGAAGTCGGCATCCTGTGTGGTCGGGAAGGCGTAAGGTTCGCCTTCACGAAGCTTCAGGGCGTCCGCCTTCTCGCGGATGCGTTCCCAAAGCGCCGCATAGGAAAGTGTCCCGCCGGCCGTGATGACCGCCGCCTTCTCCGGCGTCAACCTTGCAAAATACTCAATGGAATCCTCCAAACTCATAGTCTCTAAACTCTCAACTTTCAACTCTCATCTTCCCCTGCACCATCCCCACGATAGCGTCGATGTTGCGCAGGTTCTTCGGTGTGGCATCCTTTGCCTCCAGCTCGATGCCGTACTCCTCGGAGAGAAGCATCAGGATGGTGGTCACGCCCAGCGAGTCGAGTTCGCTGAAGAGGAAGTCCGACTCAAGGTCTACCATCGGCAGAGCCGTCCTC
The DNA here is from genome assembly GCA_017483665.1 of Bacteroidaceae bacterium. Lineage (GTDB taxonomy): Bacteria > Bacteroidota > Bacteroidia > Bacteroidales > Bacteroidaceae > Physcousia. The sequence continues at coordinate 36,244 of JAFUVM010000028.1, read as the reverse complement.
AGCAGTTCTATGATACGTTCTTTCATGTGCGATGTTATCTGTTATGCGGTTTGACAAATTGAAGAGCAGCGGCGGCAGCAGGTAAGCCATCAGCACGACGCAGGACATGCCGATGATGGTGACTTCGGCCAGCGAATGGAGAGCGGGATGGCGGGCGAAGATGAGCGTGCCGATGCCGATGAACATTATCAGGGCGGAAAGGATGATGCTCCGCTTGTAGGAAACGAGGACAGGCCGTCCGTTGGCGTATTCCGAGACGCAGCCCTCGGTCATGAAGATGGTGTAGTCGTCGCCTTGGCCGAAGATGAAGGTGGCAAGGATGATGTTGACGATGTTGAACTTGATGCCCAGCAAAGCCATGATGCCCAGTATCCATATCCAGCTGACGGCCATCGGCACAAACGAAATGACGGCCAGCCTGAAGCTGCGGAACGAAAGCCAGAGGAACAGGAAGACGACCGACGAGCAGACCCAGCCGATGTAGTTGAAGTCGGCACTCAGTGCTTCGGCCACGGAGGCATGGAGCGAGCTGATGTCGAAAGCTTCGGGCAGAGCCTCCCTGAGCCTGTCGGCGTTCTCTTTCTTCGTCGTCAGCACTTCGGCAATGCAGGCTTTCCCCTTGCTTGCCAGCGAAACGTTTCCCGCAAAGGCGTTGGAGGTCAGGGGAAGGAAGTCGGAGAAGGGATGTGCGGTTGGTTCCGAAAGGATGATGTCGGCAAAGTCCGCGAAGGCATCGTCCGCAAAGCCATGTCTCGTGGCAACGGCATTCAAGTCCGCAAGGAGCTGCCGATGCCCTTCCCGCCATTCTTTCCAAAGACCGATGCGACGAGCCTGCTCCGCCTCGGACGGCAGGAAGCGCTTCACTCCGCGACGGCTCGCAAGCAGTCCGGCATCCTGCAGCGAATCGATGACAGCCTGCCTGGACTCCGCGACGGAGAGCGCCTCGTCGAAGTCCGTGCCGAACGAAAGCAGGTAGAGCCGGACCATGTCCCCTGAGCCGTCGCCCTCCATGAGCTTCCCGAAGTAGTCCATGTCCGCTTTCTGCTCTTCGGTCATGTAGTTGATGTGCGACACGTTCGGGTCGAACTCTACGGACAGGCTGAAGTAGCCAAAGACAAGCGTCAGAGCAGCAACCAGGGCGACCACCCATTTCTTTCGCTCAATCTGAAGGGACGCAAGGCGGGACAGGAAGTCGGGTGATTGGTTACTCTTGTTTTTCACTTTTAGCTTTTCACTCTTCGCCAAAGCGTGTGGTAACCAGACGAGCACGAAGAGGATGGTGCCGACGTGCAGGAAGGAGGCGAACAGACCGAGGTCGCGCAGGCTGGCCGACCTGAGCGGGACGAGGGCAAGGAACGCCGCGACGGTCGTGACGTTGCCCACCAGGAGGGGCTTCGTCACTTCGCGAAGTGTCTGCCGGACGTCTGGCTGATGCTGCAAGTGGCTGACAAGGTGAAGGGGATAGTTGACGGCGATGCCGATGATGATGCTTGAGATGCCCACCACAATCATCGAGACGTTGTCGTGCACCAAAGCCAGCGCGCCGAGGGCGAAGAGCCAGCCCCACAGCACGGAGAAGCAGGTGAGCAGGATGCTTCGCCAGCGGCGGAAGGCATAGAACAGCAGGCCGAGGATGAGCACGACGGCCAACGAGACAGCCAAGATGCTGTCGCGGGCAATCTGCCGCGCGTTGCCAACGGCAATCTGAGGCCCGCCTGCCACGTGTGCCTTGATGTCCGGGAAGTCCGCCTGCATCGTGCCGACAGCCTCTTCGAGCAAGGCGATGAGCGCGGCATTCCTTGCCGTCTCGCTGCTGCCGAAAGGCGACGGGAGCATTGCGACGGCGTGCTTCATGTCGGGCGTAAAGATGTAGCCGTCGTACATCTCAAAGCGCATCTGCCCCGCTTGCTGCCCCAGTTCTTCCAAAAGGGGTGTGAAGAGTCCGAGCGGGTCGCGCCCGATGTTCTGTTCCGCCAAGCCGCCTGTGGGGAATGTCAGGGCGCTGAGGTCGTCGTCGAGCCTTGAGTCCATGAATCCGTTGCTTGCCAGAAGGCTGTCCATCCGCCTGTAGTCGGCTTCCGCAAGGAACAGCGGGATGTGGCTGAAGACGAAGTCCGCCTGTTCGGAGAGGCTTTCGAGGTCGAAGGCAGTCTGCAGTCCGCTGCACCAGCCCGCCGTGTCTTTTTCCTCCACGGCAAGGGCAAAGCGGTCGATGGCCTGCGTCGTCCGTTCGGCATCGCCGTTGCTCTCGAAGATGACGAAAAGGCGGTTCATGCCCGAGATGTCCTGGTAGACCGCCATCCGCTGCCTGTCCGTCTCGCCGAGAGGCAGGAAGTCCTGGATGTCCTCCTTGTAGCTGAGGCGCAGGACAGAGCACAGCATGACCAGCGTCACCGCGGTGAGCGATGCGATGCGGGCAAATGGATGCGCGCGGAAGAGCGTGAGCAGACGCGTTACGAAGAATGATATGTGCTTAGACATCCTGTTCTATCCGGTTGGCTATTTCGTTGTATCGGTGCATGTAATACGTTCTCATTCCCGAAGCCTGCTTCCTCGCCGTCGCTCCGAACGCCTGCATCTCCTCGGGGCTGAGGCGTCTGTCTATCTCTATCCTTATGGGCCACTTGCGGAGGTACTTCCCCTTCTTGGGCAAAACCTTGCCTGCTCCGTACGAGACGATGGGCAGAATGTCGATGCCAAGCTGTTTAGCCAGGTAGAAGGCTCCCTGATAGAAGTGCGAGACGGAGCAGTCCGCCGAACGTGTTCCCTCGGGATAGACGACGATACTATAGCCTCTGTCCACCAGCGACTGCAGCTTCGGCAGCAGGACGTCCATGCCTTCTGTGGCCAGATAGAACTCGGCTCCGCGGATGATGTAGCCGTAGAGAGGGTTGTTCCAAACCCAGTCTTTCGTCAGGCAGACAAGCTTTGGCGAGAGCATCAGCATGGTCATCAGGTCGAGGTGAGACTGGTGGTTGCTGATGATGATGGCCGGGCGGGTGAAATCTTCTTGGTGAGGATTGCCGACGGAGAGCTTGACGCCAGGGATGCCGTGCCAGATTGTGACGAGCCTGGCAAAGAAGTATATCAGCCTGTGCAAGCCCATGCGTTTCCTTTCCAAGTCCTTGACGAACAGCAGATGATACATGGCGCAGGGCGGTGCGACGAGGAGCATGAAGCCGAGGAAAAAGAGGAGGGAGTAGGCGGTGCGCAGGAAGGTCGTCGAGACACGCCAGAGTGCGAGCGGCAGACCATAGACGAGGGCCAGGACGCAAAGCAGGGTGTTGAGGATGAAGATGCGCGAGAAGTCGCGGACCGGCCGGAAGTGCGACACACGTTCCTCCGGCGCGGGGTAGAAGACGCCTACGGGAACAGAGACCAGCTCCACGCCGTGCCAGGCGGCAAAGACCAGCAACTCGAGCTCAGCCTCGTAGCGGGCGGTGAGCAGGGACAGGCCGCGGAGCTTCTTCAGGGGATAGAGACGATAGCCCGACTGCGTGTCCGCGAGCCGATGGCCCGTCTGAATGGCGAACCAGAAGTTGCTGAAGGCGTTGGCAAACTTGCTGCCCCAGCTGCGCCGAGCCATGTCGAGTCCCTGCCGCCGGCCCACGACGAGGGCTCCCGGATGCTGCCGGTTGGCCTGGAGCAAAACGGGTATGTCCTCGGGAAAGTGCTGGCCGTCGGCATCCAAGGTGATGGCATAGGCAAACCCCATCGCGAGTGCCCGGCGGAAACCGCGCTTCAAGGCTGTGCCCTTGCCCGCATTCTTGGGGTAGGAGACAACGGTGATGCCTTCGATGCCCTGCAGGATGCCGAGCGTGTCGTCCGTGCATCCGTCGGCTACGACTATGACGTCGAGGCACCAGGCAAGCGTGCGCCGGACGACATCGGCGATGGTTCCTGCATTATTATATGTAGGAATCACGACGCAGATGCCTCTGTCGCGAAGTGTCTGTCTATCTGTCTGTCTGGATGTCATGCAGTTCTATGGCTATGTGGCTTGCGTCCTTTTCGTACAGTTCCACTTGGGTTACGACGGATTGCTCGGGGTCGAAGTGCAGGACGAGCTTTGTGTACAGCCGCTTCATCTCCTTTCTGACGGGCACAAGCGTTGCCACATATTCCGTGGCCGACGCTGTGGCCGACACCTGGAAGGCCTTGTCGTCGGTCAGGTACTTGCCCGCCACGCTGTTCATGATCAGGCGTGCCATCTCGCCGGCAAACTTGTTCCGTCCGCCGTTCCCGTTTCCGTCTTTCGTCAGACGTGCGTTTGTTCCGTCCAGGATGAGTGCGCTCTGCCGCGGCGACGTGTACTCCCAGCGCAGCTTGTCCGGCTGCCGGCAGAACATCTTGCCCTCCGACACTTGCGCCTTCTTCAGCATCTTCGAGTGGCGCGTCTGCGTGAAATCGGCACTGATGGACTTCGTCTCCCGGGCAGCCGACGCCATCTTCTGTATGATGTCCTGTTCGCTCAGCGTCTGAGCCGAGAGCGTAATTGCCATTAGGCAACAACCGAAAAAGAGTATCAACCGTTTCATCTGCCGTTCCTTCCTGTCCTTAATCTTCAAATTCCACACTTCCATCCCTCACTTTGCTATCAGGTAACATCCGGCCATGATGAGCAGTACGCCCAGCCATTGCGTCGGGCTCACCTCCTCGCGGAACACCACGATTGCCGCCACCATGCCCAGCACGTAGCTGAGCGACACCATCGGATAGGCCATGCTGAAGGGGAAATGCTTGATGATGTAGAACCAAAGCAGGGTGCCGGCGCCGTAGCAGAGGCCACAAAGAGCGAACTGCCAGTTCGTGAGCGCCGAGCGCCAGAACTCCCAGCTCCAGGCGAAAGGCTCCATCTTGCCGAGGGCAAGCTTCAGGAAGACCTGCCCGCCGGCCAGCAACAGGCTTTGTACGATGGCTAAAGGCAACAGATGCATACCGAATGAATTATGTGTGCAAAGATACAACAAATATCGGTACTTTCCAAATAAGTTCTGCGGGTACGGCAAAAAAACGAGTTTTTAACCAGCAAAGCCTCCAGGAATGGAAACCGGACTTCACACGTGAACTTGGCTTTCTTCACACGTGAACTTTGCCTTTTTCACACGTGATAAACCGATTCGTCACACGTGATAAACCGATTCATCACACGTGCTTCTTCCCAGGACGACGCTTCGTGAGAAGAGCATCGGCGGCACAGGTTTGCCCAGCCGGCGGCAGAAGTCTTGGAACGAGGGCGTAGCTTCGTCGTGCAGACCGACGAGGACGGTCCGGGCGCGGCCTGTCTCTATCAGTCGGGTGGCGTCGCGAAGCGCCCATCGGAGCGAGTCGGAGCCTTGGCTGTAGGTCATGTTGTAGCCGTGACACCTGAGTCGTATGGCAATGGCCGAGCTGAGCGTGTTGTGCGTGCTCTGCATGAAGAGGGTAGGGCTGAGCGTCTCTTCGCCGTTCTCCAGCATGTCGGTGAGGAACTTCGCGCTCGTCTCGAGCATGCCGTAGGCCGTGGCTGTGATGATGGCATCCGGGCACTCCACGCCGGCTTTCCGCAGCGCCTGCATCGACGACAAGGTGGCTGCCTTCATGAGCCGCGACATCCGTCGGGCCTCGCCTGCCGTGACGAACTCCCGAAGCTCGCTGAGTTGCTCCGTATCGGTAACGACGGCTTCTGCCAAAGTGCAGGCCCTGTGGCGCTCCATCGGCTGTTCCTCTTCTTGGGAAGGGCGGGGGAGGCTCCCAATTACAAGTGCCGAGTCGTTGCCCCCGAAGCCGAATGAGTTGCAGAGGACTGCCTTCAAAGAAGAGTCTTTGAATGTTGAATTTAATAAAATTGAATTGTCGTAAGGCCTGATGCACGCTTCGTCCTGCTCCTTCCAACCGAGGTTGACGGGCAGGAACTGGTGTTGCAGGGCCAGGATAGAAATGACGGTCTCGATGGCTCCGCAGGCCGATGTGGTGTGGCCCGTAAAGCCTTTCGTGCTGGAGACGGGCGGAATTTTCTGCCCGAAGACGCGCCGTATGGCAGCACTCTCGCTGGCATCGTTGTTGGGAGTGCCCGTCCCGTGTGCGTTGATGTAGTGGATGTCCGCCGGTCGGAGCCCGGCCATCTGCAAGGCGTCGCACATGGCAAGGTAGGCACCTTCGCCGTCCTCCGACGAAGCCGTCTGGTGGAAAGCGTCGCAACGGTTGCCGTAGCCGCAAATATAAAGTGAAGAGTTAAGAGTGAAGAGTGAAGAATCTGAGTTATCTTCGCACTCTAAATTGTTGCTTTTATTCTTCACTCTTAACTCTTCACTCTTAACTAAAGAGTGTGTTAGCACCACGTAAGCGGCTCCTTCGCCGAGGTTCAGGCCGGCACGGTTCCTGTCGAACGGTCGGCACGGCTCTTTGTCGAGTATCATCAGAGAGTTGAATCCGTTCAGGTGGAAGCGGCTCAGGGCCTCCGTACCGCCTGCGATGACCACGTCTGCCTCGCCCGCCTTCAGCATTTCCGACCCGAGAATGATGGCGTTGACGGCAGACGAGCAGGCCGTGGACACGGTGCAGACCTCGGCATCCCCCAGGCCGGCCAGGTCGGCCATCTGGCGTGTGGAACTGCCGCAGTCGTGCTTCTCCAGGAGTGGCAGCAGGCCGTCGTCCTCTCTCATCTGCCGGAGGAAGCGTTCCGTGACGTCCATTCCGCCTACGGTTGTGCCGTTGATGACGACGATGCGCTTGCCTTTTGTGTCCAGATGGGCATGCTGCAAGGCCTGACGGATAGCGATGGCTCCCATCAGGGCCGTGCGGCTGACGATGGCCGACTCGTCCTGTCCGAGCATCCGCAGCATTTCCGCGTTGGAGAGTTTCACTTCGCCAACGGGCAGTTCCTTGTGACTCGACTGCAGATAGCGCATGGGGCCAATCCCCGTCCTCCCCGCCTTGAGGGAAGCCAGGACTGCCGTCGCGTCGTTGCCTATCGCGCAGATAATGCCGTAACCTGCTACTGTGATGTCCACAACTTGATTTACTATTTAATGATTTACTATTTACAATTTAATTCCCCCTAAAGGGGGTTAGGGGGTCTTTTGTTACTTCTTCCTGTTCTGTTGCACGTATTCAGCTATGGTCCTCACGCTCTTGAAGATGGCTTTTCCCTCTTTCGGGTTGGCAAGGCGTATGCCATACTCTTTCTCTAAGAGCACGATGATTTCCAGCACGTCGATAGAATCGAGGCCGATGCCTTCGTCGCCGAAGAGAGGTGCATCTGTGTCGAAGTCTTCCAGGGAAAGCTCCTCCAGGTTGAGGACTTCCTTAATCTGCAGCTTGAGGTCCTTAATGAGTTGTTCCATATCGTATTATGATGTTGTTTTGTATATTGATAGTTCGCATTCGTAGTTCGTTTCGCTCTCGGCATCCACCCAGCCGCTGATGGCAGTCCGCATGTTTGTCTTGGCGAGCGTGGCTTCCAGTATCTGCTGCATCAAAGCCTCGTCTCGCTCGGGAAGGATGTAGAAAGACGTCTCGCCGTGCAGGTGATGGCGTATCGCAACCTCGCTCGCCGCGATGTTCGGCAGGGTGTAGACGAAGGCGGCGGGGCTGGGGAAGAACCGCTCGCGACTGAGCGGAATGAAGGACTCCGCGTCTTCGCAGATGGTGGCAAGGTATTGGCGGTCGGCCACGACGGAGGACGAGTGGTTGAAGAGTATGACGTCAACCTCCGAACCCTGCCCTTCGCCGGTTTCCGCTTCCTGCGACGAGGCTTTCAGGAGCCGTTCAGCCACCACGAAAGCAAGGCGCGAGAGGATGTCCATCTTGTGAAACTTGGGGTAGTTGCCAATCTCCTGCCGGTAGATGTCGGTCAGCGTCTGCCCGTCCTTGGAGCAGAGTTTGACGGTACGAACCTTTGTCCACGGGCGAGTGCTCCCCCTAAAGGGAGTCGGGGGGACTGCCTGCTTCTGGTACAATGCCGCTACGTTGCAGCCGCCGAAGCCCGACATAATCTTCAGGAAGGCTGTCTTGTCGGTCAGCTGTGGCGCGTCTGAGATGCTGACTTTCCCCCTGACGCCCAGCTCCGTGAAACCCTTCGTCGGCAGGACTGTCCCGGCGTCTGCGGCCCGCATGCTCAGGATGGTTTCCAGCACGCCGGCCGCTCCCATCGTATGCCCGTAGTTCCCCTTGAGGGCAGACAGCGGCACGTCCGTGAGTCCGGCCTTCTGTATGGCTTTCGACTCCATTTGGTCGTTGTAGAGCGTGGCTGTTCCGTGTACGCAGACCGCCCCGAGTTGCCCTTTGTCACGCCCTTTCATTACAGCTTCGATGGCTGCGGTCAGGCCCTCGGCCCCGGGCGAAGGCGACACGATGTGGTAGGCGTCGCCCTGAGCTGCTCCGTCCGCAAGCCACCATCCCTGCCCGTCGGCAGTCTTTGCAAAGACGATGGTGGCGGCTGCCTCGCCGGGGTTGAGACCGTTCCGCTCCATGTCGAACGGTCGGCAAGGGTCTTCGGAAACGGCTTTCAGAGCCTGGAATCCCGAGACGATGAACAGCCCCTGCACCTCTGCTCCCACTACGATGGCATAGTCGTAGATGCCCTGCGAGAGCAGACGGTCGGCGAGCAGTTGTGCCGACAGCCCCGAGACGCAGGCGTTGCAGACGACGATGGGTGTCGTCGTCACGCCAAGGGTTTTCGCTATCTCCGTTGCTGCCTCCGAGGGATAGTAGCGGACAGGTTGCCCGATGTTTCCCTTCGTCGTGCTCAGGATAAGTACGACCCTCGGGGAAGAGATGTCCAGCTTCGTGTGCGAAAGAGCCTCCCGGACGGAACGGATGGCAAGGGCTTCGAAGAACGTGTGTCCGTCGATGACAAACTCAGCCCTCTGCGCTTCGCTGAACAGAGACGCTGCGAACGGCTCCGTAGTGCCCCACGGACCTCGGTCCTCGCCAGCCTTTGGTCCGTAGCGCCTCAGGGCAGAGGCTCCCGACAGGACTGCCCGGTAGTTCTGCTCCGTGGTTAGTCCCAAGGGAGATGTTATGTTGGTGGACAATACGTTAATCATGTTTTCTCTGGCTCTCGGCACTTAACTTCGTTCTCTCGTCACTATGCTTCGGACTCTCGTCCCAGAAGTCAAAGTAGTTGTACCATTGCGTCGGATACCTGCGGACCAGCCTCTCCAGCTCGCTCACGTAGGCGTCGGAGAGCTGCCTTATCTGTTCTTGTCGGGGAGCAGACTTGTCGTAACGGAGCGGTGTGACGTAAATCTTGTAGCCCCGGAGCGAGGACTTCATGACGTTGACAGCCAGGATGTTGACCGAACGCGCTGTGGCAATGGCGAAAGGTCCGAGGGGGAACTTTGCCTTTGCGCCGTGGCTCTGTGCATCGCTGGTGTGCTCTACCTGCGATGTCCCCAGGAAGTCATGCTCGATGAACTTCGGCGAGCCGTTGATGCGGTCGGCTGACATGCTGACTATCTCGCCGTCGGTCAGGGCCTTGTCTATCTCGAAGAGGTGGCTCATGTCGGGCTGGATGGCAATCATGTCGGTGTTCGTCTCGGCAAACATCTTGCTGCGGTTCCTCTTGACGGAAGCTTTCTCTCCTGCGAAGACAAGGGCCTTGATCCGCTTCTCCTTGCTGACGAGCGTGTAGCCCGCTATCTCGTAGTTGCCGATGTGTGCGCTCAGCAGCATGAAGCCTTCCTTCTGCTTCGTGAGTTCGGTGAACCTTTCGTTCCCTTCTATCTGGATGTTGAACTTCTTGCCGGCGTACATCGCGAACTTGTCGATAACGACCTGACCGAAGAGACAATGGTTGACGTAGGTCTTCCAGGCGGACTTCATCCGGCCATACCCGATGCGCTGGCGGAAGTAGCGGTAGATGATGCCCCGGCTTGGATTAAGTATCAGGCAGACGGGGATGACGAAGAGAGCCACGAAAGCGTACATCACCCGCGTGTCAATGTGCTGCAGCAAGCGAATGAGCCACCTGTGCATCCATTCGTTGCCGTAGGTTGTTCCTGCCCACTCTTGTCTTGTCATCTCTCCCTATACTTTAATCTTTAATCTCTAATCTCTATTCCCTATTCCCTATTCCCTAATCCTTAATCCCCAATCTCCTGCACACCATGATGCTGTGTCCGAGTCCCAGTCCGTCGTGGATGGCTTCGATTTCCAACCCTGCTTCTTCCACGAGTCGCCGCATGTCGTCGGAATGGTACATCTTGCTGTTGCCGTTTGCCATTGCCGTGAAGTAGAGGCTGGTCATTGTGAGACAGAAGGCAGCAGGCTCGAAGCGCTGGCGGTCCCAGAATGTTTCCATGATGAACAGGCGCGTGCCGGCATCCATTGTTTCCCGTGCGCGGCTCAGGATGCTGACAATCTCTTCTTCGCAGAAGCAGTCGAGGAATTGCGACATCCAGATGGCATCGAGTCCCCCTTCGCGCCTTGGGAATGGAGCTTTTGCATCGAGCAGATTGATGCCGTAGCCTTTGATGCGTTCGGCTCCGGGCTTGTCTGCTATGCAGCCGTTCATCATCTCTATCTGTTGCGGCAAGTCGAGCACGGTCACTTCCACCTCATCGTCGTAGCTGACACACTGCAGCGCCCATCTGCCCGTGTTGCCGCCCACGTCGTAGAGCGAGCGCACATGGTGTTGCCCGAAGACAATCTGAAGTGCCTCCGGGAAGGACGCGTCGCTGTAGAAGTGGTCGAAGTTCAGCCAGCTCTCCTGTGCTTGCCGGGGCAGGCTGGAGAGTCCCTCGTAGATCGTCGGCCAGTTGCCGAAATGTCTCAGCCCCGCCGGACGGCCCTCCCTGAATGCCTCCTCCAGATGGAACAGCCCGATGTAGTTGACGTCGTGGTTGAAGTCGATGTTCACTCTCGTGGCCGGGTCGTTCAGGACGAACCAGCCAGTCTTGGAGATTGTGTAGCGGTCTGTCTCCGTGTTGATGAGGACTGTGCCAATCGAGAGTGAAGCCTCCAGCAGGCACTTGACGGCGTAGAGGGAAAGTCCTGTTCCCGCAGCAATCTCTTTCTCTGTGAGCCCCTTGTCGCTGTCGCGCAGCATGTCGAGAATGCCGAACTTAAGCATCAGTCTCGTTGCCTGGAATACGATAGGTCCCCATGCAATGAACTCCGCCTGTCGCTGTGCCTCTCTCGTCGATAGCTGCTCCGTCGTGTACCTTTTCTTTGTGTCAGGGAAGAGGTTCATACGTTTTGAATATGTATGGTAAGTTAATATGTATCTTCTTCTCTGTATGTCTCATTTCTTATGCAAAGATACGAAATAATTCATAAATACATCTATCGCACAAAACATTTTCTCGTCATTTCCTTTGCTTGAATGAAATAAATCACTAACTTTGCAAACGAAAAGGGAATGAAAAAGCTCTCCGGACAGGAGAGGAATAGCTTCAGCGGAGGCTCTCCCTTCAAACCTTCTCGGGAAAAAAACGAAGCGTTATGCTCGTCTTGCACTCTGGAACCTAGGAAATTTCAAGTACAGCAAGAGGACATGATGGCTTCCATGCGTAAGCGTGGACTACCAGCCATATCTCTTGTACAGGGTTTTCCTAGGACCTCAGAGTAGAGATGTGGATACAGTTCCACGCTTCCTCCATCTAATAACAGCTCTTTGCGGGACTGGAAGAGCAAGAATAAAAGGTATTAAACAATGAAGAAAAGTAACTTTTTCTCAGTCCTGCTTCTGTTGGCTGTGTGCTCTGGCAGCTGCATCATCGGAAGCTGTTCAAAAAATGACATTGACGAGAACGCTCCTGCGGGGAATGACAGAGGTTCTATCGGCGAGTACGGCTCCACGGACGGACACGAATGGGTAGACCTTGGCCTGCCAAGCGGCACACTATGGGCCACGTGCAATGTGGGGGCATCTGGCCCCGAGGAATACGGCGATTACTTTGCCTGGGGCGAGACGCAAGGCAGGGAGAGCGGCAAAACACATTTCTCTTGGGAAAGCTACAAGTTCAGTTACAATTCAACCAACTTGCTGACAAAATACTGTTTGCAGCGCAACTGCGGCTATGAAGGCTATGTGGATGGAGTAAAGGAGCTTAGTTCCGGGGATGATGCCGCAACAGAGAAATGGGGCGGCAGTTGGCAGACACCCAGCCCGGCGCAAATCGCAGAGTTAATCGACGGGAGTAACATCAAAGTAATTGAGGTGGTAATCGACCACGGGGGGAACGCCATAGAAGTCAAACGAAACGTCAAAACCGTGAAGTGGGTCACGCGGAACGGCGTAAATGGCTTGCTGATTAGGAACGAGTACACAGATAAAGAACTCTTCCTGCCCGCGGCAGGATATTGCCAAGACTCGGATATTGTTGCAGTCGGCACGGAAGGTGGCTACTGGTCGCGCTCAATCCCCACCGCTGGTTACCCGGGCAGTGCGAGCAGCTTGTTTTTCTCCTCGAGACATCCTGTCTTAATGAACTACTACTACCGCTACTTCGGTCGGACCATACGTCCCGTACGCAAATAACCGCAACAACGAAATAAATCTAATGAGGAAGGGAGCGTGACGCCTAAGGCAGACACACTCCCTTCCTCCTATCGTAATCCGTAAATGTTTCAGCAGAGCCTTGCTCTTATTTCGGAAGAGCCTCGCGCTTATTTCGGAAGAGCCTCGCGCTTATTTTGGAAGAGCCTTGCGCTTATTTCGGAAGAGCCTCGCGCTTATTTCGGAAGAGCCTTGCGCTTATTTCGGAAGAGCCTTGCGTTTATTTCGGAAGAGCCTCGCGCTTATTTCGGAAGAGCCTCGCGTTTATTTCGGAAGAGCCTCGCCTTTTTTCCGGAAACAAACAAGCCCTATTCCCTAATCCCTATTCCTTAATCCCTAATCTCCACAGTTACAATCTATTTGTACCTGGAGTGTTTGCTATCGCTTCATGTCGTGATTCCCATCAATACATGCCGTGTTGCTCATCGTCACGTGTTTTGTCTCCTGTCGCCGCGTGATGTGTTCCCTATATAATCACCTTTGTTTTCATTCATGGGTAAAGCGATTATAAAAAAAATGGTTCCCTCCTTTCCGAGAGAACCACTTTTCCTTTTGTTGTCTCAAAGCTCCCCTGCATGCAGTCTGTCTGTTTTGCGCTAAGCAAAGCGCCGTTTGCATTCAGGCCAGACGCAAGGTCTCTTGTCAGTTTCTGCGTGAGGCTGAGTAGTTGATACGCAGCGCCCACGACTTACGGAGCACTTCTTTGATGTCGGTGATGTAGCCCATCTGTGTGTGCTGGTCGGCCTTGATGCTGATAATCTGCTCTGCCTGATTCGTCATGCCCTTACGCTCTGCTGCCACAAAGTCCATGACTTCGCGCGGTTCTGCGTAACGGTCATTCAGCTGAATACGGGTACTGCTACCCATCTGAGCACGCAGGTTATCGGTGGGAGGACCGACGTAGATGAACGATACTACCGATTTCTTCTCCAGCTTCTCCAACTCGGTACCGGCGGGGATGACGAACTTCACCTTCAGGGTCACTTCGCGCATCGTGGTTACCATCATGAAGAAGAATAGGATGGTGAAGATAAGGTCGGGCAGAGATGAGGTGTTCATCTCCGGCATTTCACGACTTGCTTTTTTCTTGAATCCTGCCATTATTGGTCTCCTCCATACTTTTTAGGTTCGGCCTCAGAGATGTTCTGGGGATAGTACTTCTTTACTGCACCCTGTTCTTCTTTCGTGAGATACTGGAACTCACGTCCGAACTTCTGCTTAGCCAGTTCGTTTCTCAGTTCATTGTAGGCTGCCACCAGCTCGTTCTGCACCTGGAAGTAAGCGTTGTAAGGCGTGCCGCGGTCGGTCTGTACGCTGATTACATGCTTGTCCGTCACGAAGCACTGACCCAGCAGGTCGATGTTCTTGACGTGCTTCTCTGGCAGCTTGCTCAGGTTGTGCTCGTTCTTGACGAACTCTTTCACACGGGCACGCAGTTCGCGGAAGTCGCCTTCTCCACTGCTCGTCTCGTCCTTAATCCACAGTTGGCCTGCGGCATTGATGCGGACGTAGAGGATGTTGCGGCTCTTGATGTCCATGGTGGCATCTTCCTGATCCGGGTCGGGCGGCTGGGGCAGGCGTCGTGCCAAGCCCTGGTCCGTGTCCATCGAGGTCGTAATCAGGAAGAAGATGAGCAACATGAAAGAGATATCGGCTGTTGAACTGGTGTTCAGGCCCGGCATCTTCTTTTTCTTCTTTGCCATATCTTTTTCTTGTTTTTTAGAATCTGTTTACTTGCTTGCGCTCTTTGTCAGTACTCCTGTCATGCTAACTACGACAGCAGCGGCTGCTGCCACGAACAGTATGCCCATGCTGATGCAGAAGGCGTCGACTACAGTCACCCAGCCTGCCGTGGTCACTGTGCCGTCGGTGGCAGTGAAGTCCTTCTCGCCAAGTCCGCACAGCCATCCGATAACGAATGATGCGATGGTCAGGCATGCTGTGCACATGATAATCTTTCCGCCGGGAACGCCCGTGGTGGCAGCAGGGTCGTTGCCCTTGCTGCTCTGTGCGCTGCGAACCAATGACCATACAACGAGCAGTGCCGTTGCAAAGGTGAGCAGGTACATGAGCCACATGATGACGTCGGTGAGCATAGGCTCGTTGTTGTCACCTACCGGATTGTCATAGCCGATGGTCATGAAAGCTCCAAAGCATACGACAATCAGTGCGATGCAAGCCATCAGCACACGACTTGATATTTTCTCGATTTTCATAGTCTTCCTATAATTATGAATTAAGAGTTAAGACTCAGGAAATTACTTCTTGCACTTGTCGCTCTTCACGCACATAACGAGGAGTTCCTGAGCGGTCTCTTCCATGTTACTGGTCAGCGACTCGATCTTTGCGAGGATGTAGTTGTAGAAAATCTGCAGAACCAGGGCAACGATGATACCGAAGATGGTGGTGATAAGGGCGACCTTCATACCGCCGGCAACGACTGTCGGGCTGATATCACCTGCGCGCTGGATGTCGTCGAATGCCTGTACCATACCGATCACGGTTCCGAGGAAGCCGAGAGAGGGAGCCATGGCGATGAAGAGGGTTACCCAAGAGCAGTTCTCTTCGAGGTAAGAACCCTGAACCTCTGCCTCCATGTTGATGGTGCGCTCGATGGTGGCAATGTCGTTGCGGTCGGAGCTGTCGAGGCATTCCATAGCCTTGCGGCTAACCTGTGCCACGGGGCCGCGTGTGCCCTTACACAACTCGATGGCATCTGCAATCTTACCTGCTGCTACGAGGTCAGCAAGTTTCTTGGTGAACTGACGAGTGTTGATCTGAGCGAGAGTCAGGTAAACGACGCGCTCGATGCAGAATGCGAGACCCAGTACGAGGGCGATGGCTACGAGTGACATGAAGCCTGCGCCACCTTCGATATACTTTGTCTTGAGGGTCTTGAAGATGCCTTCGTTCTCTTCTTCTACGATGGGAGCGGCTTCGACGGCCTCTTCCTCGGCGGCAGATTCTACAGCGGCTGTATCAACGGCAGCGCTGTCTACAACTTCTGTAGCAGCAGCGTCGTCCTCTTGAGCCATAACAGATGATGTTGCTCCGAAAGAGCAGGCAGCAACCATTGCAATAATTGCAAATAACTTTTTCATTGTGTAGTTTGTTTAGATGTTTGTAGATTTTATTTGTTTTATTGTTTTGTTGCGGAGAGAGCGAGATTCGAACTCGCGAACCAGTTTTGCCGGTCACACGCTTTCCAGGCGTGCCTCTTCAGCCACTCGAGCATCTCTCCTTTTGGGGCGCAAAGCGGGGCAGTTATGCCTCACATTGCACTTTTCGACTACAAAAATACCTTTTTTTTCTTATACTGCCATAGCTTTTAGGCAAAAAGTTTTGTTTTATGTTGTTTTTTTGCTGTGTTTGACGTCTTCCGGCGTGTTCAGGCACGGAAATATGCGTTTTGCGTTGTTGTTTGTGACACTTTCGGCTTCCTGCTCGCTTACATTATATATATATGCTATTTTCCGCAGCACTTCGACGATGAAAGCGCTCTCGTTTCGCTTGCCCCGATAAGGTACAGGAGCAAGGTAGGGTGCGTCGGTTTCGAGCACGATGCGTTCCAGGGGGACGGTTGCCAGCGTTTCGGGCAGGATGCTCTTCTTGTATGTCACTACGCCGCCGATGCCAAGCATGAAGCCGGGGAACTGAAGGAGCTCCTGTGCCTCGTCGGCTGTGCCGCCAAAGCAGTGGAAGATGCCGGTGAGGGCTTCGCCGCGATACTCTGATATGGCTGCCACGAGCTGCCGGTGTGCCGAGCGGGCATGTATCACGAGGGGCAGGCTGTGACGGACGGCCCATTCGATTTGTATGCGGAAGGCGGCTTCCTGTTCGCGGGCGTTGCTTGTGTCCCAGTAGTAGTCGAGTCCCACTTCGCCGATGGCGATGAAGGGATGGTCGGGGGCGGCCAGGCGTGTCTCCATGTCGGAAAGGACTTGGAGGTAGGTGTCGGGCTTCACGTCTTCGGGATGCAGCCCGAGCAGGGGATAGCAGTAGCCGGGGTGGCGATGGCAAAGCTCGAGCATGGGGGTGATGCTGTCGGCGTTGATGTTGGGCAGCAGGATGTGCTCCACTCCGGCCTGGCGTGCACGCTGTACGACTTCTTCGCGGTCGGCGTTGAACTCGGGTTCGTAGATGTGGCTGTGTGTGTCTATCATGCGGCTTTAGCTCTGGCGTCCCATGAGTCCGTGCGCGAGGCTGCGGAGCATCTGCTTCCGTTCTTCGGGGAGGCTGACTTCGTCGAGGCAGGCTTCGGCCTGGGCGAAGTAGGCGTCCATGCGTTCCTGTGCCATGCGGTCGACGCCGATCTTCGTGTAGAGGGCTGTGACGGCCTGTATCTTCTCTTGCGGCTCGCAGTTTTTGTTGCCAATCCAGTGCTGCAGTTCGGCAAGGTCCTGGGCGGAGGCGTTGCGCAGGGCGTTGATGAGCATGAAGGTCTTCTTGTCGCAGAGGATGTCGCCGCCTATCTTCTTACCAAAGACAGCGGGGTCGCCGTAGACGTCGAGGTAGTCGTCCTGCAGCTGGAAAGCAAGTCCGATGCGTTCGCCGAAGCGGTAGAGCGCGTTGGCGTCCTGCTCTGGTGCGCCGGCCAGCGTGGCTCCTATCTGCAGGGCACATGCCAGCAGGACGGATGTCTTGAGGCGTATCATCTCGATGTACTCGGCTTCGGTCACGTCGTCGCGCGTCTCGAAGTCGATGTCGTACTGTTGTCCCTCGTCTATCTCGATGGCTGTTTGTGAAAAGATGCGCATGACGGCCGGCATCTTCTCCTTGTCGCATTGCATCATGTATTGGAAGGCGAGCACCAGCATGTTGTCGCCGCTGAGGATGGCCGTGTTGTCGTCCCACTTGCGGTGCACGCATGCTTTGCCGCGTCGCACTTCTGCGCGGTCCATGAGGTCGTCGTGCAGTAGCGTGAAGTTGTGGTACGTCTCGAGTCCGATGGCAGGCATGAGGCATGGGCGGACGTCTTCCTGGTAGAGATTGTAGGCTGCGAGCATGAGTACGGGACGGATGCGTTTGCCTCCGAGCGAGAGGACGTAGCGTATGGGCGCGTAGAGTCCTTGCGGCTCGCGCTCGAGGGGCATGGCGGCGATGGCTGTGTTTACCATCTGGAGGAGTTGGTCGCTGTTATACATTATTATATTATATATAGGTCGTATGGGACTTATGAGACTTATAGGACTTATGGGACTTATGGGTCTTATAGGACTTATAGGACTTATATGGGGGTGCCTTATTGCAAGAGAGGCTGTCCGCCAGAAAAGCGAACAGCCTCCCTGCTGTGTTTGTGAGTCTGTGCCTTGTTTGGATAGCAGCCCTTAGTTCAGGCGGAACATGACGGGCAGGTTGAAGCGCGAACGCACGGTCTTGTTACCCTGACGTGCGGGCTTCCACTTGGGCATCATCTTTACGACGCGCTCTGCTTCCTTGGCGAGGTTGGGGTCGGGAGTGCGGAGCGTCTTGACGTCGACGATAGAGCCGTCCTTGTTGACGACGAAGGCAACGATAACGCGTCCCTGTACGCCCTGTTCCTGACAGATGCTGGGATATTTGATGTGCTCGCTCAGCCACTTGAAGCATTCCTGTTCGCCGCCGGGGAACTGTGCGTTCTCCTCTACCATATCGTAGATGCGGTCGTCATCGTCGGCCTCGACGACGGGTCCAACCGGACCGGTCACGACAGCACTGGGTGCGCCGGTTCCCACCACGGTGGTGATGGCCTGGTTCATTTCCTCGCTGCTCTCTATCTCTTCCTCAGGAATCTCGGTGTCGTCCTCGACCTCGTTGATAAATTCCATGACGGTAGGAGCTGCTGCTGGGGGAGGTGCCATCACTTCCTGTTGCTGTGTGATGGGAATCATGTCCTCTTCCATCTTGAAATCGTAAATCTTCTCTTCTTCGACTACCTTCACCTCGCGTTGCGTGTACTCGAAGGCAACGAACATGGCTGCGAGTGCCAGGACGTATCCGATGAGGATGTTGGTCGACTTTTGACTCTGCAGCTCTTCGTTCACAGTTTTGTTAGCTTCCATATTGTATTTTGTTGTTTTTATTGCCTAAACACATTGTTAGTGCCACAAATTTACATCATTTTTTTCATTCCGCGTACACGAAAATCCCTTTTTTTTCTTTTTAGAAGTGTTTTTGTGCTCTTGATAGCGTATATTGGCAAAAAAAGCGTTAACTTTGGGGGCGATTTATGAATATAAAGAGAAAAATACGACGTTACCTGCTCCTTCCTGTTTGCTTCGGGCTGTTTTCTTCCGCGGCGGCACAGGAAAGCGGCAGTGTGTTCAATTTCCTGAACCTGCCCGTTTCGGCCCATTCCACTGCGCTCGGCGGCAAGAATATCTCCCTGGTGGAGGACGACATCTCGCTGGCGATACAGAATCCGGCTCTGCTGACCGGGGTGAGCAACCATACGGTAGGGTTCTCGTTCATGACCTACATGCAGGGCTGTAACACCGGTGCTGCGGCCTATTCCCAGCAGGTGGGTTCGCGCGGAGCCTGGGGCGCCAACGTGCAGTTCGTGGGTTACGGCTCGACGAAGGAGACGTTGCTTTCCGGCGAGATTGTCGGTGAGTTCAAGCCCCTGGACCTTTGCATTGCAGGCCAGTACAGCCACATCCTGAGCGAACGCTGGGCAGGTGGTGTCACCGCCAAGTTCATCTACTCGCACTATGGGCCTTACTCTTCGTGCGCCCTGGCTGCCGACCTGGGGCTCAACTACTACGACGAGGATCTGGACTTCTCTGTCTCGATGGCAGCACGCAACCTTGGCGGACAGGTGAAGAGCTTCGCCGAGACCCGCGACCGCCTGCCTGCCGACCTGGAGATAGGCTTCACGAAGTCGCTGGGACACGCCCCCATCCGTATCTCCCTGACGATGGTCGACTTGACGCGATGGACGTCGGACGACTACTTCACCACGGGCACGAAGCTCAAGGGCGGCAGCATCTTCATCAACCACTTTGTGCTGGCGGCTGAGTTCCTGCCTTCCGACAAGTTCTACATCGGTCTGGGCTACAACTTCCGCCGCGGCTACGAGATGTCGGCAGCGGGCTCGTCGCATGCTGCAGGCCTGTCGTTCGGCGGCGGTATCAACCTGAAGCGGCTGAAGCTGGGCATCGCCTATGCCAAGTATCACGTCAGCGCTCCCACGCTGGCCTTCACGCTGGCCTATAACTTTGCCAAAACAAGAGAATAAGACATTATTATAATTATGAAACTCATAACGATTGCCATCGACGGCCATTCTTCGTGCGGTAAGAGCACGATGGCCAAGGACCTTGCCAAGGAGATCGGGTACATATATATAGATACGGGCGCGATGTACCGCTCCGTGACGCTCTTTGCCCTGCGGAACGGCTTGATAACTGAAGCCGGCATTGACGAGGAGTCGTTGCGCCAGAGCATGGCGGACATCATGATAACCTTCTGCCTGAACGAAGAGACGGGGCGCCCTGACACCTATCTGAACGGTGTCTGCGTAGAGAAAGAGATACGGACGATGGAGGTCTCGAAATGGGTCAGCCCCATTGCTACGCTGGGTTTTGTGCGCGAAGCGATGGTGGACATGCAACGCCTGATGGGCGAGGCCAAGGGGGTCATCATGGACGGACGCGACATAGGGACGGTCGTCTTTCCCGATGCCGAGCTGAAGGTATTCGTCACGGCCAGTGCCGATGTCCGCGCCCAGCGCCGCTATGACGAACTCATGGCTAAGGGCGAGGCGTGCAGCCTTGACGAGATTCGGGCCAACATCATCGAGCGCGACCGCATCGACTCCACCCGCGCCATCAGTCCGCTTCGCAAGGCCGACGATGCCATCGTACTGGACAACAGCGACATGACCATTCCCGAACAGAAGGCATGGCTGCTGGAGCAGTACCACAGAGCGGCAGGCGAGGACTGAAGCGCCGTGCTCTTCCGAAATAAGCGTTAGGCTCTTCGGAAAAAAGCGTTAGGCTCTTCGGAGATAAGAGCTAGGCTCTTCCGAAATAAGCGCGTGCCGTGACAGAAAGAAGGGAGTGTGTCAGCATGAGCCGACACGCTCCCTTCTTTCTGATTCCGACTTTGTGTTTCCGACTATTTGCGTACAGGACGGATAGTCCGACCGACGTAGCGGTAGTAGTAGTTCATTAAGACAGGATGGCCTGCGCTGAAGAAAAGGCTGCTCGCACTGCCCGGGTAGCCGACGGAGATTGAGCGCGACCAGTAGTAGCCTTCCGTGCCGGCTCCGCCAAGATTCGTGTCCTGGCAATGTCCCGCCGCGGGCAGGAAGATTTGTTTCCCGTTGCGCTTGCTTATAATCATTCTTCAAAGGAAAAGGCAAGAAAATGTTTCAACCGAGGGGGGTGTTTGTGAATTATTTCGTACCTTTGCAGGCATGAAGATAGAAATAGACCAGGGTTCGGGCTTCTGCTTCGGTGTGACACGCGCCATCGGCAAGGCAGAAGAGGAGTTGGCAAAGGCCGACCAGTTGTATTGCCTGGGCGACATCGTGCACAACGGCAGGGAGTGCGACCGCCTCGGGCAGATGGGACTCGTGACCATCAACCACGAACAGATGCGGCAGATGCACGATGCCAAGGTGCTGCTGCGTGCTCATGGCGAGCCGCCCTCCACCTATGCGCTGGCACGCGAACGCTCCATCAACCTGATAGACGCCACGTGCCCCGTGGTGCTCCACTTGCAGGAACGCATCAAGAAGGAATACGATGCCGACCCCGAGCACCGGAAACAAATCGTCATCTTCGGCAAGAACGGACATGCCGAAGTGCTCGGGCTGGTGGGACAGACGGAGGAGACGGCCATCATCATCGAGTCGGCCGACGACGTGGAGAAGCTCGACTTCAGCCGCGACATCTGTCTCTATTCCCAGACCACAAAGCCGCTCGACGAGTTCCGCAAGATTGTCAACTACGTCCAGCAGCACATCAGCCCCGAAGCGACCTTCACCTACTACGACACCATCTGCCGACAGGTGGCCAACCGCATGCCGAACATCCGCAGCTTCGCCCTCAGGCACGACGTCGTGCTGTTCGTCTGCGGCAAGAAGAGCAGCAACGGCCGCGTCCTCTTCAACGAATGCAAGAAAGCCAATCCGCGTTCCTACCTGATAGACACAGCCAGCGAAATTGATGTCCGCTGGCTGCAAGATTGTGAATCGATAGGCATCTGTGGTGCCACGAGCACACCGAAATGGCTAATGGAGCAGTGCAAAGTAAGAATCGAGCAACTGCTTGGCAGCGACGAATGACGTGCGCTCGCCGTTCAGCACGCCTTGCTCGGCGGCCTGAAGCATGTCGGCAATCGTCGGATTGTGATAGAAGTTCCCCATCAATTGCTCGTTGATGCTCTCATACATCCAGTACTTCGCCTGCTCGGCCCGGCGGTAGTCGAAGTAGCCGTTCTTCTTGACGAAGTCCAGGTAGCTGTAGACCATGTCCCAGACCTCCTTGATGCCATAGCCGTAGAAGCCGCTGTAGGTGAGCACCTGCGGCGCCCATCCGCTTTCGGGCAGCGGGAAGAGTTGGAGCGCGTTGCGGAAGTGAGTGGCTGCCAGCTGGCACTTGTCGACGTTGTTGCCGTCGCACTTGTTGATGATGATGCCGTCGGCCATCTCCATGATGCCGCGCTTGATGCCCTGCAGCTCGTCGCCCGTGCCGGCCAATTGTATGAGCAGGAAGAAGTCGACCATCGAGTGGCAAGCCGTCTCGCTCTGCCCTACGCCGACCGTCTCGACGAAGATTTTGTCGAACCCCGCCGCTTCGCACAGGATGATGGTCTCGCGCGTCTTGCGGGCCACGCCGCCCAGACTGCCGGCCGAGGGGCTGGGGCGGATGAACGAGTCGGGGTGGACGCTGAGTTTCTCCATGCGCGTCTTGTCGCCCAGGATGCTGCCCTTGCTTCTTTCGCTCGATGGGTCGCTGGCCAGCACGGCCAGCCGTCCGCCGTATTCCTTCAGCACGTGTATGCCGAACTCGTCGATGCTGGTGCTCTTGCCTGCGCCCGGCACGCCGCTGATGCCCACGCGGACGCTGTGGCCTGAGTACGGCAGGCATTTCTCGATGACCTCCTGTGCGATGACCTGATGCTCGGGGATGGTGCTTTCGACCAGCGTCACGGCCTGTCCCAGGACGGTGATGTTGCCCTTCAGGATGCCTTCCACGTAGTCGGCAGCCGAGAGCCGGTGGCGCGAGAAGCGCTTGCGGTTGAGGTGCGGATTGACGATTGAGACGGGTCCGACGCCGCTGTTCACGGTCAGTCCGGCATATTCGGGATTGTTCTCGGGGTGTTCCATGTCGATATTATTATTTAGTGAAAAGTGAAGAATGAAAAGTGAAGAATCAGAGTTACATTCGGCTCTTGACTGTTACTTTCATTTTTCACTTTTCATTTTTCACTTTTCACTTTTAATTCTTGACTTCCACGTTGATGTATTGCTTGGCTTGCTTGGGAGCGTCGGTGATGAGGAGGACGCGCATGCGTCCCTTGCTCTTGCTCAGATAGCCTGCGGTGACGCTCACCTTCAGGCGTGTGCTTTTGCCGGGACGTATGGTGCGGTCGGGAATCCTGACGCTGAGGGCTTTGTTGAAGACCTGCACCTGCTGTATGTGCAGGTCGCTCTGTCCGGTGTTGGTGAGCGTGACGATGTGGCTGAGGGCCTTCTTGCCGCTCTTGACCTCCATGCTGATTGTCGATTCGCTGACCGTGAGCTCTGGGGCTGCGGCGAGTTCTGCTTCTGTCATTTTGGCAAAGCTTGGCAGCAGGATGGCCGAGACGAGTATCTCGTTAGTCTCTCCGATTTTGTCGCCCAGGTAGCGCGAGAGGTAGATGCTCGTCTGGCTGAGTCCCAGCTGACTGAGCTTTTCGCTGTCGAGCGTGATGCGGATGGTGCCTGTCTTCCCTGCGGGGATGTCCTTCGGTTCGCATTCGGCGCTGAGGTACGGGGGCAGGTGCATGAGCTCGGGCCGGTAGGCGGTGCGGTCGGTGTTCAGCACGCGTAGCTCGGCCGTCGGCTTGTCTCCGAGGTTGACGTCCTCGAACTCGATGGTGTTCGTCTCCAGCCGTACGCCCCCGAGGTCGAGGGGAAATTCGTCGCTGAAGTCCTGTATCTCGGTGACGACGGTGCCCTGGATGCCGATGTACTTCGGTTCGTCCGAGGCGTTGGTCCGCACCTCGAGTTCCTTGTAGAAGGAGCCCAGGAGCTTTGCGTCGAAGGTCAGGGATATCTCGCCGCGTGCGCCGGCAGCGATGGCCGCCTTGGGGTACTTCACGTCGAGGCAGCCGCAGGAGGCCTTCACCTCTTGGATGAGCAGCGGCTTGTCGCCTGTGTTGGTGAATCCGATGCTGAACTTCCGTGGCATCTGGAATGCCACTTCGCCCATCTTCTTGATGTCGGTGTCGGGCACAAAGCGTGGCTGTGCGAGTGCGCCGAGTGCTGCGGCGGCAAAGAATATGAGGAGCGACAGGGTACGTCTCGTGTCGTATGGTAATGCTTTAATCTGTGTCATGGAAATGCAAAGTTACCTTATTTTTGCGAGAAAGACAAAGCAAATGGCAAAAACTTCCCGTCTTGTTACATTTTTTAGCAGAAACAGATGGCAGAGTCGCCGTAAAGGTGTATCTTTGTAGACGAATACATGCGTGTAGATATGAGTTTAAGTCAAATCCGGGAGGAATTGCTATTGTTCTTCTTTGCTGCGGTGCTCACGGCGCTGTTCAGTACGTGCTCGTTCCTCTACCCGCTCAATCCCTGGGACGATGCCAATGTGTACATGACCATAGGCAACGCCATGCTTAGCGGAAAGGAGCTTTACGTGGACATCTTCGACCATAAGGGTCCGGTGCTTTTCTTCCTGCACGAGGCGGCAGCGATGCTGTCCCGCAGCAGTTTTGCGGGCATCTGGCTGGTGGAACTGGTGTGCTGCTATTTCTATCTACACTATTCGCTGCGCACGATGCGGCAGTTTTCTGCTTCGGATGCCACGTTGTCCCTGACGCTTCTGCTTGGGGTGGTGACCTATTCGTCGGACTTCTTCTACTACGGCGACAGCGTGGAGGAGCTCTCACTGCCCATTCTGGCCCAGAGCCTCTACTACATGGTGCGGTTTGCCCGCGACGGCCATGTGCCGTCCGTCCGTCAGTCGTTCTTTGTGGGTGTGGGCGTGGCCCTTATCTTCTGGATGAAGTTCAACCTGCTGTTCTTCTACGTGGTCGCCATCCCGGCGCTGGCCTATATCGCCTGGAAGCACGGGTGGATGAAGGGCTTCTGGCTTATCGTCTCCTGTGTGCTGGCGGGGTTTGTCTGCCTGACGATACTCGTGCTGTCGTACTTTGCTGTGCATGGCACGCTGGATGCGCTGTGGCAGTCGTACTTCATGGTCAACATCTTCCACTACCACGGCGTGGCGACGAACGGCGAGCCCGACTTCTGGTGGTTCCCGCTCGTGAAGCTTGGCATCTGGAGCGTGCTGATGGTGCCGGTTATCTTCCTGCCGACGCGTCGCGAGGTGAAGCTGCTCGTCTTCTCCACCTACGGCGTGCTGCTGCTCTCCTTCTCGACGATGACGGTGCAGTTCTACTACTTCCTGACCATCTTCACCTTCTTCCCGCTGCTCATCAACTACTGTCCCAACGTCAGACTGACCTGGCGGTCGCACGCCGTGATGATTGCCATTGCCATTGCCGGCGCAGCGACGAACTGGAACCTCGTGACGCTGCTGAACGGCACATTCCCCTGCCGGGTGCTGGAGATGGCTGAGATTATCAATGCCAACACGACGGAGGACAGCGAGGTGCTGACCTTCAGTTCCTACGATACGGGCATCTATCAGCATACGCGGCATCTGCCTCCCAACAAGAATTTCTTCATTTCCAGCATTCTCGACCCCGACATAAAGCGCGAACAGGCCGAGCTGGTGGAGTCGGGACGAGTGAAGTATCTGGTGCGCGAGATAGGGGCCATCAATACGTGCCACGAGTACTACGACGCGCCCATCCCCGCCAATTACCGTCTCATCTACGACGAGGAGGAGCTCTTCCGCTACCGTTTCATCACCACGCCCCACAAGTTCCTGTGGAACCTGACCTGGCCGCGTTTCCTGCTGAAGTACGTCATGGAGCCCGTCACCCTGAACCAAAAGATGCAGGTTTATGAGAGGGAGTAAGGATTAGGGAATAGGGATTAGGGAATAGGGCTTGTTTGTTTCCGGAAAAAGTGCGAGGGTCTTCGGAAATAAGCGCAAGGGGCTTCGGAAATAAGCGCGAGGGTCTTCGGAAATAAGTGCGAGGGTCTTCGGAAATAAGCGCAAGGGGCTTCGGAAATAAGTGCGAGGGTCTTCGGAAATAAGCGCGAGGGTCTTCGGAAATAAGAGCGTGGAGCTTCGGAAATAAGCGCAAGGGTCTTCGGAAATAAGCGCGAGGGTCTTCGGAAATAAGCGCGAGGGTCTTCGGAAATAAGCGCAAGGGTCTTCGGAAATAAGCGCGAGGGTCTTCGGAAATAAGCGCGAGGGTCTTCCGGAACAAGCGCGTGGCGCGTGCTATTCTTCCTTTTGTTTTTTCGTGAATTTCACTACGGTGCGGATGACGATATAGTTCGTCACAGCCGAGATGACAGCCATCGGCCAATATGCGATGCCTGCGCTCAGTCCTAAGCCTTCGACAAAAAGCAACAAGAGCCCGGCGCGTACGACAAAGAGATTGAACATGTGGGCTCCGACAATGCCGACCAGGTTCAGCACCGAAGAACGCGTCTGGAATGTCCAGTAGACCGTCAGGAAATAGTTGAAGCAGAAGGAAATGATATAGCCTGAGATAAGGGCAACCAAGTAGGGCGCAAAGCTCAGCACGATGTGATAGACTGCGGCATCTATCAGAAAACAAGTCGCACCAACGATGCAGAAACGGACAAACTGCTGCGTCTCCTTGTAGCTAAGTAGTTCCTTTATTCTGTCGAGCATTCTTAATTTCCAGTCCCTAATCTCTAATCCCTATTCCCTAATCCTCTATTCCCTAATCCCTATTCCTCTAATCCCTACTCCTCTAATCCCCATTCCTCTTGAACTTCGTGAAGCGCAGGCGCATCACGCCGAAGAGTGCTTCGCTGAAGATGCCGCCGGACATCTTGCTCGTGCCCAGCTCGCGGTTGACGAAGACCACGGGAACCTCCTTGATCCTGAAGCCCAGGCGAAGGGCCGTGTACTTCATCTCAATCTGGAAAGCATAGCCCTTGAAGCGGATGTTGTCCAGGCAAATCGTTTCCAGGACCTTCCGCGTCCAGCACACGAAGCCCGCCGTGGTGTCGCGAAGGGAGATGCCAAGCACGGTGCGGACGTATGCCGAGGCGTAGTACGACATCAGTACGCGACCGATGGGCCAGTTCACGACGTTCACGCCGGTGATATAACGGCTGCCCACCGAGACATCGTAGCCCTCGTCGTGGCAGGCAGCATAGAGCCGAGGCAGGTCGTTGGGCGAGTGGCTGAAGTCGGCATCCATCTCGATGACATAGTCGTAGCCGTTCTCCAACGCCCACTTGAAGCCGCAGATGTATGCCGTGCCAAGCCCGAGTTTGCCGGAACGTTCCACCAGATGGACGCGCCCCGACAGCTCCCCTTGCATCAGTCCCTTCACGATGTCGGCTGTCCCGTCGGGGCTGCCGTCGTCGATGACAAGGATGTCGAATGCTTTCTCCAGAGAGGTGACGGCCCTTATGATGGCCTCGATGTTCTCCTTTTCGTTGTATGTCGGTATGATGACTATGCTGTCGCTTTTCATGATTGTCTCTTGTGTGTCTGACTGCAAAATTAGCAATTTTCTTGCTAATTCAGCAAGTTATCTGTGTTTTTTTGCCCTTCTGTGGACAAAATGTCACTTTCCCCTGCCATATAGGACGGAAGGGTAGGGCTGGAAATTATGGTATAATACCAATTTTTCACCTCAGGCAGACCCTTTTTGCGCTGAGCGGCTCGCCCATGAAGGTAGTGGCATTCTGCCGGAAAGTCTCGGCCTGTTCCGTGGTCAGAAAACGGGCCGTCCCGCCGCAGGTGATGCGTCTTGCCATCTCGTCGTGGCGGGTGAGATAGTCCTGCAGGCTCTGTGCCACATAGCTGCCTTGCTCGATGATGCAGACACTCTGCGGCATGTATCGGCGTATCTTGCCCATCAGCAGCGGATAGTGCGTGCAGCCCAGGATGACGCTGTCGATGTCCGGGTCGCGGCGCAGCAGGTTGTCAATGCGCTCGCGGACAAAGTAGTCGGCCCCCGGACTGTCGTATTCGTCGTTCTCCACCAGCGGCACCCACATCGGGCAGGCTTCGCCCGTCACCTTTATGTCGGGGTGCAGCTTGGCAATCTCCAGCTCGTAGGTTGTGCTGCGAATGGTGCCTGGCGTTGCCATGACGCCCACATGTCGGGTCTTCGAAATGTCGCCGACGGCCTCCACGGTGGGGCGAATCACTCCCAGTACGCGCCGCTGCGGGTCCAGCTCCGGCAGGTCGTTCTGCTGGATGCTGCGCAAAGCCTTTGCCGAAGCGGTGTTGCAGGCCAGAATCACCAAGTGGCAACCCTGCTCGAAGAGGAAGCGTACGGCCTGACGCGTGAACTCGTAGACAACGTCGAACGAGCGTGTGCCATACGGGGCACGGGCATTGTCGCCAAGGTAGAGGTAGTCATACTGCGGCATCTGGCGGCGTATCTGGCGCAAGATGGTCAGTCCGCCGTAGCCCGAGTCGAAGACACCGATAGGGCCTGGAGCCGTGGGGAGGACACCATTCTGTATCATACAGCGACGATGTTCGCGCTCAGGGCTGTGGTGCAGCCGGTTGCTCCGGGGCCTGCGGCGCGTTCTCCGGTGCTGGAGCGACGGACAGACCGAGCTTCTGGCGGACGAGATCCGACACATCAACGCCGACTACGGGGTTGATGTACGGGCAGCTGTTGCCGTCGGTGTTCAGGATATAGCCGTAGCCATACTCCACGCCGACCTCGAGCAGAGCGCGGTTCAGCTTCTTGCGTGCCTCCTGCATCAGCTCTTCCTCTGCTTGCGCAATCAGCTCCTGCGACTTCTGACGGAAGGCAATGCCATTGTCCATGAGTGTCTGCAGCTCTGCCTGACGCTTCTGCATGATGGCCTGCGGGAAGTCCTTCTGCCCTTGCAGGAAGTCCACGAACTTGCGCTGGAATTCCTCTTCGCTCCTTGTGGCCTCTCCCTCGTACTTGGCTTTCAGCGCAGCCAGGTCCTGTTTTGCCTTGGCATATTCGGGCAGTTCCTTCAAGAGCTGCTCATAGCTGACGTACCCGAACTGTATCTGTGCCTGACATACGGCACAGAATATCAGTAGCGGGAGGATGAAAGACAAGCGTTTCATAGGCTTTGTGTTAATGCGTTTACTGTATTCCCAGCTCCTTCTTCACCTGGCTTGTGATGTCGGTGCTCAGTGAGGAATTGACGAAGGGGATGACGCCGGCGCTCGTGTCGACGACGTAGACGTAGCCGCCAGCCTCGCCAAGCTTCTTCACGACTTCCATCACTTTCTCGCTGATGGCGCTCAGCTTCTCGGACTGTGCCTTCTGGAGGGCTGCCTGATTGTCCTGGTAAGACTGCTGCAGACGGTTGTAGAGGTCCTGCAGCTCCTGCTCGCGGCGCTGACGTACGTTCTCCAGCAGGTTGGCCTGCTCCTTCTGATACTCTTCGGTCTTCTTTTGCAGCTCGTCCTGCATGAGTTTCAGGTCATCCTCGAACTGCTTCTGCATGGCCTGCATCTCGTCCATTGCAGTGGTGTATTCCTTCATGTTGGGGATGATGTCTGCTGTGTTGAAGTGTGCAAACTTCTGGACAAATACACTCAGGGGAGCCATCAGAAGGATGGCAATCACAATTTTTTTCATAGTCTTTTGTATTGTTTTTTTGTTAATTGGTGTTTCCTTTGTTGTCTGTCTGTTCGTTTAGTTGTAGCCCAGCTTGGTCAGCACTTCGTTCGAAATGTCGATCTTCGGGCTGGCAAAGATAATGCCGGCATCGCTGGCACGGTCCAGTACGAGGCTGTAGCCCTTCTGGTCGCAGATGTCCTTGACGGCGGTGTATATCTCCTCCTGTATGGGACCCATCAGGCTTTCGCGCTTCTTGAAAAGCTCACCCTCCGGGCCGAAGTATTTCTTCTTCAGCTCGGCAGCTTCCTTCTCTTTAGCCACGATTGCCTCCTCGCGCTTGGTCTTCTGCTCCTCGCTCAGGAAGACGGCTTCCGACTGGTAGTTCTTGTACTGCGTCTGTGCTTCGCTGGTCAGGGCGTCAACTTCTGCCTGCCACTTCTTGCTCACCTGGTTGAGCTGCTCGCTGGCACGCTCGTAGGCGGGGATGTTCTTCAGTATGTAGTCCATGTCGACCAGTGCAAACTTCTGGGACCAGGCTGAAGTGCTGCCCAGCAGCATCAGCATTGCAAATAAGATCTTCTTCATAGCTTGTTTCTTTTTGTGTGTATATATTATATATAATGTATAGTATCCGGTTTAGAACTCTTGTCCGAGGATGAAGTGGAAATGGCTTCCGGAGTATGACTTGCTGCCGTAGACGCTGTCGAAGCCGTAGGCCCAGTCGATGCCGAGCAGGCCCACCATGGGCAGGAAGATGCGGACGCCTGCACCCAGGGAGCGCTTCATGTCCAGGGGATTGAAGTCCTTGATGTTGTTCCACGCGTTGCCTCCCTCGGCGAAGACCATGCCGTAGATGTTGGTGCTGGCTCCCAGCATGAAGGGATAGCGCAGTTCCACGGTGAAGCGGTCGTAGGCATAGCCGGCCGAACCTCTCGGCGTGAGTGAACCGTTGTCGTAGCCGCGCATGCCAATCGTCTCGGTGGCATAGTTGGTGCTGTAGCCGCTGGTGCCGTCGCCGCCCACGTAGAATGTCTCGAAGGGCGAGCGCAGGTCGCTGTTATAGTGTCCCAGAATGCCTATTTCGGCACGGGTTGACAGCACAAAGCACTTGTTGCCCCCACCCAGAGCCGTGTAGGTGCGGCTCTTGAACTTCCACTTGTGGTACTCTATCCAGCGGTACTTCTCCTGCATCTCCTGGTTGTAAGTGGCGCTGCTGCTGTTGGTGGCCAAGTGTGCATAGTCCTTGCTGCTGAAGAGACTGTAGGGCGGTGTCAGCGTAACGCTAAACTGGAATTCGGAACCCGAGCGCGGATAAATCGGGAAGTCGGTACTGCTGCGGCTCAGGGTGATGCCGAAGTTGATATTGTTGCAGTTGCCGTTCGACATCAGGAAGTACTGCCAGTTCTTGAGCATGTAGCGTGTGTAGCTCAATTCAGCGTACAGCGAGAACCAGTCATCGGGCCAGCGCAGACGCTTACCCCAACCGATGGACATGCCGAACAGCATCACGTATTTGTCGGGGTCGTAGTAGTTCTCGTAGTAATTGTAGCTGCTGTTGCCGAAACCGTAAAGGTAGCTGTTATAATAATTATTGTAGTATGCGGAGTTATAGTAGTTGTCGGCCACGTCGTTCTGCTTCGAGAAGAAAGCACTAAGCCTGAACATATTCGGGCGTTTGCCGCCGAACCAGGGATTAGAGTAGCTCAGGCTGTATGCCTGATAGTAGCGTCCGTTTGTCTGTCCGCTGATGCTGAACTCCTCGCTGTTGCCCATTGGCATCACGCCGCGGCGCAAGGTTTTCCCCCTGAAGAGATTTGCCATGCAGAAATTGCTGAACTTGAGTCCGATTCGTCCGATGACGCCTGTCTGTCCGTAGCCCAGCGAGAACTCTATCTGGTCGTTGTTCTTGCTTGTAAGATTCCAGTTGACGTCGACCGTGCCGTTCACGCGGTCCGGCTCCACTTTGGGTTCAATGCTTTCGGCATCGAAGTGCCCCAGCGATGCTATTTCACGGTAGGAACGCATGAGAGCCTCTCTCGAGAAGAGGTCGCCGGGCTTGTTGCGGAGTTCACGTCGCACTACGTTCTCGTAGACGCGGTCGTTGCCTGTGATGCGCACATGGCTGATGTAGGCCTGCTGTCCCTCGAAGATTCGTATCTCCAGGTCGACGGAGTCTTCCACAATGTTCGTTTCGACGGGGTCGATAGACGAGAAGACGTAGCCGTTGTTGTAGTAGAGATTGCCAACGGCGTCCTCGTCGCTCTTCAGACGTTCCTCAAGGAGTTTCTGGTTGTAGACGTTGCCTTTCGACATGCGGAGCACTTTGTTCAGTGTCTCGGTGGGGTAGAGTGTGTTGCCGACCCATTCGAGGTTGCGGATGTAATACTTCTGTCCTTCCTCGACGTGGATGCGGATGTCAACGTCCTGCTCCCCGTAGGGAACCACGCTGTCTGCCACGATAACGGCATCGCGGAAGCCCAGTTCACCATATTTCGTGAGCAGGTTTTCCTTTGCCTCCTTGTACTTTCCCTCTACATACTTCTTGCTTCTGAACCACCCGGCCATGGAATGCTTCTCATGTATCTTCTTCAGTACGCCGGGTTTGAAGAGGTTGCCCTTTATCTTGGTTGTGCTCAGGTGTTCATTGCCAATGATGTGGATGCGGTTGATCTTCACCTTGTCCTTCTTCTCGACGTTGACGTCCACGATAATCTTATCGGGGGCGCTGACGTCGTCCTGCTGCACGATGTTGATGACGGCGTTCTTGTATCCCTTCTCCGAGAAGTAGCGCTGGGCCAATATCTTGGCGCGGTCTATCATGTTTGGCGTGAGCTGGTTGTCCTTGACGAGGCCCAGTTTTTCCTTCAGGTCGTCGCGTTCGTTCTTCCTGACGCCGTTGAAGTTGATTTGGGAAATGCGTGGCCGCTGTGTAAGCTGAATGTGCAGGTAGGCGGAGTCCCCGACGAGGCTGTCCACACTGATGGCAACGTTGCTGAAGAGTCCGTTGCGCCAATAGCGTTTCACCGCTTTGGTGATTTCTTCGCCGGGAATCTCTATCTTCTGTCCTTTGCTCAGTCCGCTCAGTCCGATAAGCAGGTAGTCGTCGTAGTTCGACACGCCATCCACTGTGATATTGCCGATAAGGTACTCGCGCGCAGTGCGGTTGTAGTCGATTTCGGGGTTCACTTCGCGCTTCACGACTTGCGAGAACGAAGGGAGCAGTAGTCCGAAGAGGCTTAATAGAATAAGGTTTATTCTTTTCACTGTGTTTACTTGGGTTGCTTGGATTGCTTGTCGTTAGCCTTTTGTCACTTGCTCTCCGGTCATTCCGAAGCGTCTCTGTCTGTGTTGGTAAGCTGCGATGGCTTTGTGGAGGTCTTCCTCGTGGAAGTCGGGCCAGTAGGTGTCGCAGAAGTAGAATTCGCTGTATGCGCACTGCCAGAGCAGGTAGTTGCTGATGCGGAGCTCGCCTCCGGTGCGGATGAGCAGGTCGGGGTCGGTCATGAAGTTTGTCTCGAGGTGGCTGGAGACGTACTCTTCGTTGATGTCCTCCGGGGTGATGTGTCTGGCACATGCTTCTCTGACGGCATCGCGCATGGTTTTTGTCAGTTCCCACCGGCTGCTGTAGTTGAGTGCGGTGACGGCGGTCATGCGTTTGTTGTTCTTGGTGTTCTCCATGCATTCCAGTACGCGTCGGCGGGCCGGAGTGGGCAGTCTGTCGATGTCGCCGATGTAGCGGAACCGAACGTCGTTCTTCATGAAAATCTCATCCTCGAGCTTGTCTGCCACGAGTTGCATCAGTGCTCCCACCTCGGCTTCCGGCCGGTTCCAGTTCTCGGTCGAGAAGGTGTACATGGTCAGGAACTTGACGCCGAGCCTGGCGCACTCGGAGGTGATGCGAGTCACGTTCTCTACGCCTTGTATGTGTCCGCTTGAGCGTGGCAGACCTCTTTCCTGTGCCCAGCGTCCGTTACCGTCCATGATGATGGCGATGGACTGCGGGATGTTGTTTCTGTCGAGTTCAAGAATATCTTCCATTGTGTATGTATGTGTCAGTTGTTACATTTGCGATACTTGGGGAACATGTCGTATGTGATGAAGAACATGGCGAAGCTGTAGCTGTCTCTGTTCTTGAAGAACTTGCTCTCCACGCCGTATGGGTCTTTCAGCTGTGTGCCTTCGGGTGTGGCGTCGAGCTTGTCGGTTGTGGAGAAGCGCATGGTCCACTCGAAGCCGATGTTGATGCGAGGCTTGACCTTGTACTTCACGCCGATGCCGACCGGGATGTTCAGTCCTCCGCAGGCGGGTGCTCCGCCTCCCATGCCGATGGTCAGGCCTGCTCCGGCCAGTATGTACGGTGTGATGCGGCTGTTGCCTTTGTAGCCTACTCCGGTGCCGAAGCCCCAGAAGTTCAGCTCGAACTGCAGGCCGATGTCGAGGATGTTTCGGGAGAAGTCCACTTTTGTGGGGATGCCGCCCTCTGCGGTATGGCTGAATCCGTTCGTGGGGAGGAAGGTTCCGTTGCTTGAGCCGTGGATGTGTCCGAAGGCGATGTCCGCCTTGACAGCCATGCGTGCATTGAGTATGCGACGTGCCGTGATGGCGCCCATCATGCTGAGATCGGCGAACGGGACGCCGTTGGCATCGCCCATGTAGAAGCATCCGCCAAGGCCCGCGCCCATGTCCATCTTGTATTCTATCTCTTCCTCAGCGTGCATGGCGGAGAGGGAGATGAGCATACAGCAGACGGTTATTGCTGTTCGAATCCAAGTCTGTTCAGTCTTCCTCGCCATACTTGTGCGTCAGTGATTATCCAGATGAAGTGGTTCTTGTCTACGGTGCTTGTGATGCACGCGGCGGTGCCTTCGGTCAGCACGGGCGTGTGCAGTTCTGTGCTCGGGCGCCATGTGATGCCGAAGTCCTGGCTGATGTACATGGCATCGAGTGCCGTGTGCGAGCCGTCGTCCGATGCGCCTCCGAAGGCAATGCATTTGCCGTCGTAGGCAATCAGGTTGAGGCTTTGCAGTTGCGGGCAGGGTATCTTGTTGTCGGGGCTGACGGGGAAGTAGATCCATTCGGCGTCTTCCTCGGGTTCCCCGTCGTTCCACATCTTGTTCCAGACGGAGGCGTTCTTGTTGCCTTCCTTTTGTCCGACCATGATGATGCGTGTGTTGTCATTGTCCTGCTGTACGGTCAGCGACCTGATGCCGCTGTCGGGCAGCATGTCGGCTTCTGTGTCCAGCTTGTCTTCCTCCCAGCTTTCAGCATCGGCAGAGCGTAGCATCTTGCCTTCGGCGATGGCGTAGAAGTAGTCTGCGCTCTTCTCGACGAGGGTAAGTCCGGGCGAATGTGTCGTGCCCACCTGCTGCCAGTCCTTGGCGTCGTCCGAAGCGAGGATGTTGCCGTCGCCTGTGCTGAGGTAGAGCTTGCCGCCCTGTTGCCGCAGAGTCTGCACGTCGGCGGTGAGGGGCAGGTTGGTTGTCTGTTCTGTCCATGTGCCTTCCGCTTCTGTCGTGGAGCGTTCGGCCAGTGATATGCCGGAGGTCTTCTGTCCGAGCACCATGAGTTTGTCGTCGAGGGTGAAGGCCTTCATGTCGGTCATGCCGGTGAGTTGCTCCACTTCGCTCTCGCAGCGTTTCCAGTAGAGGGAGTCGCCTTCCTGCCGGTGCACGTTGACCCGGAAGGTGTACATGCGGGAGCTCTGTCCGTCGTTGGAGAGGACGTTCAGTTCCAGCGCCTTCGTCAGGTTGAGGCTGTCGGTGGGGTTGTATGCGAGCCACGTGGCGTCGGAGCCTTTCTCGCGGTATGAAACCATGTTGCCGTCGAAGCTGATGGTGACGACAACGGCTGTGAGGTCGCTGCCATAGGGCAGTGAGTCGCGGTTCTCGATTGTGCCGTCCCGGTGGTTGATGGTCATGGCGTAGTTGCCGGCGGTGTAGGGCATGGCAACGGTGCTGATGACGTTTCCCTGTCGGTCGCGTTTCTCTACGTTACGCTTTACCGTGCCCAGCGTAACGGACTTGATGTAGCAGTAGTCGTTGGTGACCGTGGTGTTGTCGTCCGTCGAGCAGGATGTCCACAGGAGGGGCATTGCCAGGAGCACGGTCAGCCAGCGGAAATTCATATATTTAGTGGCGCGCATAGCGTGTGTGTTAATTTCAAGGTGCAAAGATACAAAGAAATTAAGAATTAAAAGTCAATAATTAAGAATTAAATGAGGAACGGGGACTTGTTTTAAGTTTAATTAGGGATTGGAGCGCCTTGTGTAACACTTTATGATGTTTCTTTCGGGGTATGAACGAAGTGTTGCAGGCGTTGGCCGCCGTAGTCCTCGCTGTCTTGCAGCAGAGCGTCTGTCAGGGCGGGTGCTGCGACGCCTGTGCCGAGGGCGAAGGGAGCGGTCTCGATGCGGGCTTCGTCCCACAGTCCGGCGTCGATGAAGCTTTGCAGCAGTCGTGCTCCGCCTTCCACGAGGAGGCTTTGTATGCCGCGTCCGTAGAGGTCGTCAAGGATTTCCGGGATGGTCTCGTGCGTATAGATGACGGTCGGCACGCTGCCGTCCTTCAGGCGGAGGGTGGGGGGCAGGCTGTTGTGGCGGTCGATGGTGAGGCGCAGGGGGTTGGGTCCCGGCCAGAGGCGCGTGGTGAGGGACGGATTGTCGACGATGGCTGTACGGGTGCCGACGAGGATGGCCTGATGCCTTGCCCGCAGGCGATGGACGAGCGTCTGTGTCAGGGGATTGGAGAAAAAAGCCCCCTCCCCGCTCCCCCTTTGGGGGAGTGCTTCAGTCCCGCTGACCCGAGGGGCGGCGGCATTGCGGCACTCCCCCAAAGGGGGAGCAGGGAAGGGGCTTATGTACCCGTCTGTGCTTTG
>JAFUVM010000027.1 GCA_017483665.1 Bacteroidaceae bacterium | reverse complement strand
ACCTCGCCATGGCGCTCAAGCAGGAAGGCAACGTGCTGCTGCTCGACGAGCCGACGAACGACATCGACGTCAACACCTTGCGTGCTCTCGAAGAAGGCTTGGAGAACTTCGCCGGTTGTGCTGTAGTCATCAGCCACGACCGTTGGTTCCTCGACCGCATCTGCACCCACATCCTTGCCTACGAGGGTGACGGCAACGTCTTCTACTTCGAAGGCAGCTACACCGATTACGAGGCGAACAAGCTCAAGCGCCTGGGACTGGAAGAACCGAAGCGCATAAGATATAGGAAACTGATGGAATAAAGACAGACCCTCTCCCGACCTCTCCCTTGTAGGGAGAGGAGCAGATACAAACGAGAAGGGTATTCACTCCTCTCCCTGCAAGGGAGAGGTTGGGAGAGGGTCCGGTAGAGTAATATGACTATAATAAAAGATAAAGAATACGGCGGCGAGAGGCCGCTATACACTTTGCATGATGCCCGACTGGAACGCGTCACCATCCACTTGGGCGAGTCGAGCATCAAGGAGAGCGGCAACATCGAGGCCGAGGACTGCACGTTCCAGGGCAAGTATGTCTTCTGGGAGTGCCGCGGCTTCAAGGTGAAGAACTGCCGCTTCGAAGCGTCGGCACGCTCGTCGCTCTGGTACAGCGAGAACGGAAAGCTCACCGATTGTCTGGTGGACGCGCCGAAGATGTTCCGCCGCATGAAGGGCATCGAACTGGAGAACTGCCGTTTCACCGATGCGCAGGAAACGCTGTGGGACTGCGACCGCGTCAGCATCCGCAACTGTCAGATACAGAATGCCGACTACTTCGGCATGCACACCGACAACGTCCGCATCGACGGTCTGCACCTCGACGGCAACTACGACTTCCAGTACAGCAAGAACGTGGAGATAAAGAACTCCGTGCTCAACACGAAGGATG
The DNA here is from genome assembly GCA_017483665.1 of Bacteroidaceae bacterium. Lineage (GTDB taxonomy): Bacteria > Bacteroidota > Bacteroidia > Bacteroidales > Bacteroidaceae > Physcousia. The sequence goes on along the minus strand of JAFUVM010000027.1, from coordinate 46,941 downwards.
CCCTTTGGGAATGCGAGAACGTCACAATCACCGACAGCGAAATCAACGGCGAATACCTCGCCTGGTACAGCAAGGGCCTGACCCTCATCCGCTGCCACATCACGGGCGAGCAGCCGCTGTGCTACTGCGAGGACCTGACTCTTGTGGACTGCACCTTTGGCGAAGATGCCAACCTGATGCTCGAGTACAGCACCGTGGAGGCGAGCATCAAGGGAGACGTCCACAGCATCAAGAACCCGACGAGCGGCCACATCACCGTCGAAGGGCACATCGGGGAGGTTATCATTGATGAGAATCAGAAGGCACCGGCAGACTGTACAATCAAAGATTCTGCTGTTGGAAGTTAAAAGAGGAAGTTAAAATGGAAGATAATTCGCTACGCTCATGGAAGTTAAAAAGGACAATACCATACTCGCATTCAGCTTCCATCTCTATCGTCCAGCACGTAGTGCTTCACTTCCAGCCTGCTTGCAGGCTTAACTCCCACTTTAACTCCCATTTTAACTCCCGATTTTTCATTTCATGAACTACACGCAGAGTAAAGACCAACTGCTCTCGCTCATACGCGAAGGCGGCAAGCTTGACACGATATCGCAGGTCAGGCTTGCCGCCTTGCTCAGTTTCCCAAGCATGCTGGCACAGATGGTGCACATCCTGATGCAGTACATCGATGCCAGCATGGTGGGCAGCCTCGGCGCCAGCGCCAGTGCCAGCATCGGACTGGTGAGCACCACGATATGGCTCTTCGGCAGTCTCTGCTCGGCAGCCAGCGTGGGCTTCTACGTCCAGGTGGCGCACAGAATCGGTGCATGCGACTTTGCCGGAGCGCGCCAGGTGCTCAGGCAGAGCTTCCTCGCGTGCATACTCTTTGCCCTCGTGCTCTGTTGCATCGGAGTGGGCATCAGCAGCTATCTGCCCCATTGGCTGGGCGGAGGCGAGGACATTTGCCGCGACGCGAGCCTCTACTTCATGTTCTTCTCCCTGTGCCTGCCCTTTTCGATGCTCAACTCGCTCTGTGCCGGCATGCTCCGATGCAGCGGCAACATGCACATACCGAGCCTGCTGAACATGGGCATGTGCCTGCTCGACGTCGTCTTCAACTGGCTGCTCATCTTCCCCACCCGCACCTATCAATGGTCAATGGTCAATAGTCAATGGTCAATAAGCATCCCCGGCGCAGGTCTCGGTGTGACAGGCGCCGTCCTGGGCACGGCCTTTGCCTACGCCATCTGTTCGGGCCTGATGTGCTACTTCACGGTTGTCCGGAGCAAGGAACTCTCGCTGCGGCAGGACAGCGGCACATTTATCCCGCAACTCGACACCCTGCGCGAGAGCATCCGCATCGCACTGCCCATTGCCGTGGAGCACGTCATCCTGTGCGGCGCACAGATAGTGAGCACGCTCATCGTCGCACCGCTGGGCACGGTGGCGATTGCTGCCAACAGCTTCGGCATCACGGTGGAAGCGCTGTGCTACATGCCGGGCTACGGCATCTCGGACGCTGCCACGACGCTCGTCGGACAGAGCCTCGGGGCCGGCCGTCGTTTCCTGGCACGCAGCTTCGGACGCATCACGCTCTCGATGGGCATAGGCATGATGACGCTCATGGCCGTGGTGATGTACACCACATCGCCTGCCCTGATGACGCTCATGACGCCCGACGTGGACGTACAGCGACTGACGGTCGAGATTCTTCGCATCGAGGCATTCGCCGAACCTATGTTTGCCGCCAGCATTGTCTGCTACGGCATCTTCGTCGGAGCCCGCGACACGCTCATTCCCTGCACGATGAATCTGTCTAGCATCTGGGTGGTGCGCATCGTCCTGGCCTACTTCCTGGCCTCCACAATGGGACTGCGCGGCGTGTGGATTGCAATGGCCGTCGAGCTTTGTTTCCGCGGCATCATCTTCCTCATCAGGTTCCGCGGCGACGGATGGCTCAAGAAGTTTTCACAGAAATAGAACAAGAAAAAGCGCAGAGCTCCCTGCCGTGTCTGGCAGAAAGCCCTGCGCTTATTTTATAAGAGCACGGTGCTTCCGAAATAAGAGCGTGCCGCTTCCGGGATAAGCGCCCTGCGCTTCCGAAATAAGCGCCTTGTGCTTCCGAAATAAGCGCCCTGCGCTTCCGGGATAAGCGCCCTGCGCTTCCGAAATAAGCGCCTTGTGCTTCCGGAAGAAGCGCACGCGGTGTTTTCAGGAACCCTTGACGACGATTCGCAATTCGTCGAGCTGCTGCTGGTCGATGGGACCGGGAGCATCCAGCATGACGTCGCGTCCGCTGTTGTTCTTCGGGAAGGCGATGCAGTCGCGGATGCTGTCGAGCTCGGCGAAGAGGCTGACGAAGCGGTCCAGACCGTAGGCCAGTCCGCCGTGTGGGGGTGCGCCGTACTTGAAGGCATTCATCAGGAAGCCGAACTTCTGCTGCGCCTGTTCAGGCGTGAAGCCCAGTATCTCGAATATCTTCTGCTGCAGCTTGGCGTCGTGGATACGGATGCTGCCGCCGCCCACCTCAACGCCGTTCACCACCATGTCGTAGGCATTGGCGCGTACGCTGGCGGGGTCGGTGTCGAGCAGAGGTATGTCCTCGGGCTTGGGCGAGGTGAACGGATGGTGCATAGCCATCAGGCGCTGCTCCTCGTCGCTCCACTCGTACATCGGGAAATCGATGACCCACAGGCACGAGTACTTGCTCTTGTCGCGCAGTCCCATGCGGTTGCCCATCTCCAGACGGAGCTCGCTCAACTGCTTGCGGACCTTCATGGCATCGGGGCCACAGAGGATGAGGATGAGGTCACCCGGCTTGGCGTTCATCTTCTCCCCGAGCACCTCGAGTGTCTCAGGCGTGTAGAATTTGTCCACGGAGCTCTTGACGCTGCCGTCGTCCTGCACGCGAGCATAGACGAGACCCTTGGCCCCTACCTGCGGACGCTTCACGAAGTCGGTCAGCTGGTCAAGCTGCTTGCGTGTATAGACGGCCTGGCCCTCGCAGCAGATGGCACCGATGTAGGCTGCCTCGTCGAACACCGGGAAGCCCGTCGGGAAGATGCTCTCCACCGTTTCGCGCGAAGCGTTGTCGGGCTGCTGGTTCTTCAGTTCCACGAACTTCATGCCGAAGCGCGTGTCGGGTTTGTCGCTGCCGTAGTACTTCATGGCGTCGGCCCACGTCATGCGCGGCAGTTCGGGGATGTCGATGCCCTTCAGCGTCTTGAAGAGATGACGGCTCATTCCTTCGAACATCTGCAGGATGTCCTCCTGCTCCACGAACGACATCTCGCAGTCAATCTGCGTGAACTCGGGCTGACGGTCGGCACGCAAGTCCTCGTCGCGGAAGCACTTCACAATCTGGAAGTACCTGTCCATGCCGGAGACCATGAGCAGCTGTTTCAGCGTCTGCGGGCTTTGCGGCAGGGCGTAGAACTGGCCGGGGTTCATGCGACTGGGCACCACGAAGTCGCGGGCGCCCTCCGGCGTGCTGTTCACCAGTACGGGCGTCTCTATCTCGAGGAAGCCGTGCTGGTCCAGGTAGCGGCGCACCTCGAAGGCGAACTTATGGCGCAGCTCCAGGTTCTTGCGCACGCAGGGACGGCGCAGGTCCAGGTAGCGGTACTTCATGCGGAGGTCGTCGCCGCCGTCACTTTCCTCCTCGATGGTGAAGGGAGGCGTCAGGCTCTCGTTCAATATGTTCAGCTCGCTGACGAGAATCTCGATGTCGCCCGTCGGCAAGTTCTTGTTCTTGGAATAACGCTCGGCCACGGTGCCGGTTGCCTGCACAACGAATTCGCGCCCCAGACGTCCGGCCTGCTGCCGGAGTGCCTCGGGAGCATCCTCGTTGAAGGCCAGCTGTGTGATACCGTAACGGTCGCGCAGGTCGACGAATGTCAGCGCGCCCAGGTTGTGCACGCTCTGCACCCAACCTGCCAGGGTAACCTTCTCCCCGATGTTGGCGAGTCGCAACTCGCCGCAAGTCTTACTTCTATACATTATATATTATTTATTAGTCTTATTGGTCTCATAGGTCCTATAGGTCTTATAAGTCTTATAGGTCCTATAGGTCTCATAAGTCTTATAGGTTCTGTCCCCTGCTGGGGTGCTCCTTTGCTAAAGGAAAAGGATGAACCGTTATCCAGCTCATCCTTCTTCCTTGTACGCCCTCAGGGGCTCGAACCCTGGACCCATTGATTAAGAGTCAATTGCTCTACCAACTGAGCTAAGGACGCATGCAAAACTCTTCCTTCTCTGTACGCCCTCAGGGGCTCGAACCCTGGACCCATTGATTAAGAGTCAATTGCTCTACCAACTGAGCTAAGGACGCATGTCTTTGATGTTTTGCGGGTGCAAAGGTATGAACTTTTCTTCAATCTGCCAAATGTTTTCCCGTATTTTTTTGCTTCTATGCGAGAGAATACATCTGCGAGGGCGTCGTACGTTTCAAGATGTCCAGCCCGAAGTCCACTCCGGGGATGATGCCGTGCTGTCGCAGAATGGCCTCCACCGTCTTGCGGGCAAGCTCGGGATGATTGTTCTCCTCGCTCAGGTGGCAGAGCCAGACGTGCCGGAGCTGCGGCGTGGCGTACTCGGCCAGCAGGCCCGCCGCCTGCTCGTTGTTCAGGTGACCGCGGTCGCTGCTGATGCGTTCCTTCAGGAAAGGCGAGTACTTGCCCATCATGAGCATGTTGATGTCGTGGTTCGCCTCCAGCACCAGATAGTTGGCCAGACCGACCTGCTCGCGTATGGTGTCTGTGATGTGCCCCACATCGGTGATAAGGCAGAAGCGAACGCCGTCGGCCTCCACGACATAGCCCACACAGTCGCGACTGTCGTGCGGCACATCGAACGACGTCACGCGCAAGTTCCCCACCTCCAGCGTCGTCCCCTTCTCGAAGACCGACATACGCAAGGCAGGCACCTTTATCTTCAGGCAACGGTTGATGGCAATGCCTTCATGCACCAGCTGCGTTGCATGGATGGTTTTGCCATAGTCCGTAGCAAGACTACCCACAGCCTTGATGTGGTCTGCATGGTCATGCGTAATGAACACTGCATCTATGTCTTCCTCCAAACTGATTCCGTTGTCCTTGAGATGCTTCTTCAGGGTTCGGGTGCTGATGCCTGCATCGAGCAGGATAGATGTATCACCCGACTGAAGCAGGTAGCAGTTTCCGCTGCTACCAGAACCCAGTGACATGAATTTCATCTTTCGTTGTTATTTTCAAGCACAAAGTTAAGGGAAAAGATAGAATAATGCAAACTTTTGGGTATATTTATATTGTTTACCTGTCATTTTTATTCTCCCGAGACAGCAGAACGGCACTTTTATGCACTTTTTCTTGCCTTCCACGGAAAAAAACACGCCTTTCGCTTTGACATTTATCGGAATTTCATTAAATTTGCAAGCAGAAAGCGATTAATTTAACCTTATTAACAATTAAACTTAACACAAATGAAGAAATCACTACTACTTTGTGCAGCTGCGCTGTTCTCCATGATGGCAAGCGCAGGCGACGGACTAACCGCCGAAGGTGCCAACGTCATTCTGTTGCCTTCTTCCTATTGGGACAATGACATCGAGTGGAAGGCATGGACATGGGTTTACAACTCAGGACAGAGCTATGGCGATTGGAACACAGACAACCCCAACTACAACATGGTTGTCGGTGCCCCCGAGCCTGATGCCGAAGGCCGCGAATGGTACGAGCCCGGCTTCGACATGGGTCCCAAGGAAGACGACAAGAACTTCGACGTTTTCGATGAAGAGGGTAACCCCACACCAATCGTATGGGAAGAGCACACAGCTCCCTTCAGCTCCGACAACCCCTGGAACGGACGCACATCCTACCAGTGGACAACCGGTAGCATCATGGCCGACATCTACGTTCGCCGCACATTCACGACCGACCGGCTCCTTGCCGGTCCCGTCTACCTGGCTTGCGGCCACGACGATGCTCCCTGCGAGTATTTCCTCAACGGCGACACTATTTTCGCCCGTACTGGCTATGAGACAAACGAGAACGGCAACATCATCAACGGTTGGAACAATGCAGAGTACATCCTGCTGACCGACGAGCAGAAGGCTCTCATCAAGCTCGGCGGCGAGGAGAACGTCCTCGCATTCCACGTTCACCAGAACTGGGGCGGCGCCTTCGCCGACTGCGGTCTCTACACCAAGGCTGAGGGTGGCCTCGACATGGGCTACAGCACACCGTGGGAGGGCAAGGTGCTCTTCAACAACACCGGCGGCTACAACCGCGACGGACGTTCTCCCAGCAACAACCCCAAGCACCCCTGGTCTGCTCTCTACGAGGCTCAGGAAGGCGACGTCTACTCCTTCGTCATCCCCGGCCACAGCACCGAGGAAGATCCCTGGATGCAGCAGCTCCACTTCAAGACTCCCATCAGGATTCAGGAAGACCACAGCTACAGCTTCAAGGCTAAGCTGGAAGCAGACAAGCCGTTCAGCACCGTTATCGTGAAGCTCACCGACAACGACGACGACGACATCGAGCTGGCATACGAGGAATTCGAGATTAATACCGAGGAACCCACAGAGGTCGAGATGGACTTCAGCGGCATGGAGGTCAGCAACTTCAAGGTTGCATTCGACTTCGGCGGCGGTGAGGACAGCACCAAGGTCACCATCAAGGAGATGTCTCTGATTGACACCGACGACGACAACAATGAACTCTGGGTCGGCACACACTACTTCAACTTCATCTCCATGAACAACCGCATCGAGAAGTACCTGATTTGGGATGAAGACCTCAACGACGGCGAAGGCGGCTATCGCGACGCCACCGAGGATGAGAAGGAATGGGCTGAGCTGGAAGTTTCCTACGAGCTTGCCGACGCTCCCGAGATTGAAGGCCGCGTAGAGACCCTGGCTTGGACTCAGGCTGACTTCGACGACTCTATGTGGGACGAACAGATGATGCCTACCGGCAGCGCTGGCTACATGTCTGAGTTGCAGACCATCTGGCCCTCTGGCATCCTGGAAGATACCGAACGGAGCTCTAACTACTGGATCCGCCGCAACTTCGAGCTCGACAAGATCAACGACCGTCTGTCCTACGAACTGAACGTCTGCCACGATGACGTCTACGAGACATACGTCAACGGCCACCTGCTGCAGAAGAACGTGGGCTGGACCAACGGCAAGAATCCCGTACAGGTTCACATCCCTGCCAAGTACCTCAATGTCGGCAAGAACGTTATCGCCACCTACATCCAGCAGAACTGGGGCGGCTACTTCTACGACTGCGGTATCAACGTCACCGAGGTTAACTACGAAGAGTGCGTGAAGCTGTTCAACGATGCTCTCGCCTATGCTCAGACCGACACGCTGCTGACCAACAGGATGCATGCCGACGTGCAGGCTATCATCGACGAGGCTAAGCAGGCCTTCGAAGAGAACAAGAACGACCCCGCCGAGATCAGGAACCTGGCTCGCGAGCTGACTCCCGCCGTAAATGCTATCTTTGCATACAGCAGCAGCGTGAAGACCCTGAAGGATACCTACGACATCTGCACTAAGCTGGAAGACAAGGGCTATTGGGGCACTGCTCTCACAGACGTGGCTGCAGCGCTCGACACTTGCGCCACCGCAAGCCAGCTCAACCCCTTCATCACGGCTCTGCGCGACGCTCGCAAGGCAACAGCTATGGAGCGCCACACTGAGAATTATAAGGGCAGCGTTCCCGAGGCTACCAGCATGGAGAACGCCGGCCTTCAGCCGGCTGATGATCCCGAGCTGCCTCGCTACTATATATATAATGTAGGCGCAAAGAACTTCCTGGGTGGCGGCGAAGCTTGGGGTGCACACATGGCTCTCGAGTACATCTCTAACCCGATGATGATTCTCCAGGCAACAAGTGAGGTTCTCGACGAAGACGGCGAGCCCACTGGCGAAGAGGCAGAAATCGAAGGCGCATACTACATTGAGACCTTCCGTCCCAACGGCAGCTATGGCGAAATGGACTTCCTGGGCTGGAACGGCTTCGTGGACGTAAGTCGTGGCAACAACCTCTGGGAGATCATCCCCGTTGAGGGCAAGGAGAACGTCTACTACATTGCTCAGTACGGCCAGACCTTCCCGACCGTCACAACCACGACGGAAGAAGGCGAGGAGATTGTCACCGGCGGCGGCAAGAAGCTGCTCGGCCTGCGTGGCGACAATGGCGACAACATATTCGCTCCCTCTTACTACCTCATCGACACCGACTGCAAGTCTCCCGAACTGGAGACCAACCAGTGGATGTTCATCACTCGCGAGGAGCTGCTCAGCTTCATCGCTACTGCAAGCGAGACGAACCCCGTCGACCTCTCCTTCCTCATCGACAACCCCGGCTATGACCAGCGCTGGAGCATCGACAACTGGATGTTCACCAACGGTAGCGTCTTCGGTCGCGGCGCTAACCACTCGAACTTCGTTCTCGAGTCCTACAACTCTGATGACTTCGACAACTCTCAGGACATCTGGCCCGAGGAAGAGGATAAGGCACTGCCCGCAGGTACATACGTGCTGAGCGTACAGGGTTACTATCGCGACGGTATCGAGCAGAAGCACGTGGAGAAGGTACTCGCAGGCGAACAAATCCTGGAGCGTGCCCTCATCTATGCCGGTCCGTCTCTGTACTACGACGACCCCGACTTCTACGAAGGTTCCGAGAACACCATACCTCTTATGCCTATCCACATCGAGGCTAACAAGGTTCCCGGCATCGGTTTCACCTTCGGTGGTCTGAGCATGCCCGGCACCTACAACGGCCAGCCCTTCTCTGCTTGCGACCAGGCTGCTACTGAATACTTCCCCTGCGGACTCTATCAGAACAAGCTTGCCTTCACGATTCCTGAGGATGATCCCGGTCATCTGTCCATCGGTATCAACAAGGCTTACTCCGAAGAGAGACTTGGCGGTGACTGGATTGTAATGGACAACTGGCGCCTGAAGTACTACGGCAACCAGCCCATCAACGACCCCGATGCCATCAAGGGTATTGTTTCCGACGAGATTAACAGGGACACCAAGGCCGACAAGGGCATCTACAACCTCTTGGGCCAGAAGATGAGCAAGACCCAGAGGGGCGTGAACATCGTCGGCGGCAAGAAGATTATCAAGAAGTAATACACTTCGTATAAACTCTCTCGGAGGGGTGCGTCGGGCAACACGGCGCACCCCTCTTTTTGTATCCGCACGGAGAGCAACCCGACACAGCAGTGCCTCTCCGAAATAAGCGCCTCGCGCTTCCGGAATAAACGCCCTGCGCTTCCGGAATAAGAGCCGGGCGCTTATGAAATAAGAGCCTGCCGCTTCTGGAATAAACGCCGGGCGCTTCTGAAATGAGAGCCTGCCGCTTCTGAAATAAGAGCGAGGGATTGTTTGTCGCGAGTTGCAGATTTGCAGGTTTTCGGGCCTGTCGAGGACTTTCATAAGACATTTTGCCAAGAAAACATGGCCTGTGCTTGCGTTTTTGCAAAAAAAGTCGTACCTTTACACACTATTTGTTCAAAATCAATGATAATGCAAGCAAAAACCTTCCTTTTCGTGGCAGCCGTGACGCTGCATTTGCCGCTCGTGGCACAAGAATCGCAGATGGTGTCGCCAGCCGACATCAAGCCGACGAGTACCCTCTACGTCAACAACCGGGCTCCCCTGCCTGCCAACCCCTTCATCAAGCTGGCCCCCGCGGCCGTCACACCACGCGGCTGGATCGGCGAGATGCTCACGAGGCAGAAGAACGGACTGAGCGGTCAGCTCGGCGAGATCAGCGACTGGCTCGACAAGAAAGGCAACGCGTGGCTCGAACCCGGCGGCGGTCACGGCTGGGAAGAAGTGCCCTACTGGCTCCGAGGCTATGCCAATCTTGCCTACATCCTGAATGACAAGGCGATGATAGACGAGACGAAGTTCTGGATAGAAGGCATCCTCCGCAGCAGTCAGGCCGACGGTTTCCTCGGTCCCGTCAATGAGAACAAGGACGGACGGCGCGAGCTTTGGGCCAACATGCTTGCCCTGCAAATCCTGCAGGACTACTACGAATGGTGCGGCGACGAGCGCGTCCTGCCCGTCCTCACCGCTTACTACAAGTGGCAGCTCCAGTACCCCGACGAGAAATTCCTGCGCGACTACTGGGAGAACTCGCGCGGCGGCGACAACCTGCTCTCCGTCATCTGGCTCTACAACCGCACCGGCGACGAGTTCCTGCTCGAGCTCTGCAAGAAGATACACCGTTGCACGGCCAACTGGATGCAGGAGAGCGGGCTGCCCAACTGGCATAACGTCAACGTGGCAGAGTGCTTCCGCGAGCCTGCCGAATGGTACCTCGTCAGCGGAGACAAAGCGGCCCTCAAAGCCACATACAACGACTACTGGCTCATCCGCCGCATCTACGGACAGGTGCCCGGCGGCATGTTCGGAAGCGACGAGAACTGCCGCCACGGCTACATCGACCCGCGCCAGGGCACCGAGACCTGCGGCTTCGTGGAGCAGATGCTCAGCGACGAGATACTCATGGCACAGACCGGCGACCTCCTCTGGATGGAGAACCTCGAGGACGTGGCCTTCAACGACTATCCCGCAGCCCTGACCGAGGACATGCGGGCCCTGCGCTACCTGACCTGCCCCAATCAGGTGCAGGCCGACTCCAACAACCATCACCCGGGCGTAGACAACGGCGGACCGTTCTTCTGCATGAACCCCTTCAGCTCGCGTTGCTGCCAGCACAACCATTCGATGGGCTGGCCGTACTATGCCGAGAACCTCGTCCTGGCCAGTGCCGACGGCGGAGCAGCCCTGCTCATCTACGGCGACTGCACAGCCAAGGTCAAGGTCGCAGACGGACAGGAAGTTGTGCTCGACGAACAGACGCACTACCCCTTCAGCGAAGACATCAAGGTCACAGTCTCCGGCCTCAAGAAGAAGACGGCCACCTTCCCGCTCTACCTGCGCATCCCCACGTGGACCGAAGGGGCACACGTGACTGTCAACGGGGAAACCGTTGACCACACGGTGAAGGCAGGGCTGCTCCGCATCAACCGCCAATGGGCAGAGGGCGACGAGGTTTGCCTGCACTTCCCCATGCGCTTGACGAAGCGCGTCTGGACGCTCAACAAGAACTCCATCTCCGTGAACTACGGCCCTATCACCCTGAGCCTGAAGATAAAGGAACGCTACGAAGAGAAGGACAGCCGCAAGACCGCCATCGGCGACTCGCATTGGCAAGCCACCGCCGACCCGAGCAAATGGCCGACCTACGAAATCTACGCCGACTCGCCCTGGAACTATGCACTCCACGGCAACCTCGACGGCATGAAGGTTGAGCTGGGAGCCTGGCCCGAGAACAACTATCCCTGGAACCACGAAGGCACGCCCCTCACGGTCAAGGCCAAGGGCGCACGCGTCGAGGGCTGGGGCATGGACGCCACCGGCCTCTGCCAGATACTGCCCGATGCCGACGCACCCCGCGGCAAGTCGCAGGAAATCACGCTCATCCCCATGGGCGCCGCAAGGCTGCGCATCTCGGCGTTCCCGCCAATGAGATAAGAAGTTAAAGAAGTTAAAGGAATTTAGCTCGCTTTGCTCGCTTGGGAAGTTAAAGGACAACAGATTTTGGATGCGTCCGTCATTTTCCAAGCTCCCAAAGGTATCGTCCTTTAACTTCTTTAACTCCCTTAACTTCTTTAACTTCCCCTAAATAATAACAACCAAACCATAATAAACAACAAACAATGAGAAAACTATTCCTCTCCGCGCTCTTGGCAGTAGCTGCCACAGCTTGCGCACAGACAGCCGACCTCTTCAAGCCCTACGCGGCGACCGACCTGCGGCTGCCCTCCGTACCCTTGATTGTCAACGACCCCTATTTCTCCATCTGGAGCCCGTACGACAAGCTCACCGACGGCACGACGCGCCACTGGACAAACGACGAGAAGCCGCTGCTCGGACTGCTCCGCGTGGACGGCACCACCTATCGCTTCATGGGCGCACAGCAGGAGTACATCCTCTCCTCCATTGCCCCAATGTCCGACGAAGAAGCGTGGGAAGGCAAGGTCCTCCGCGAGAAGCAGAGCGGCGAAAGCTGGACAAAGCCCTCGTTCGACGACAGCTCCTGGAAGACGGAAAAGGCTGCCTGGGGCACCGAAGGCGAGAACATCCGCAGCCGCTGGGGGCAGCAGGCCCGCGACATCTACATCCGTCGCAGCGTCAACCTGAGCGACTTCGACATGCAGGAAGACCTCTATCTGAAGTATAGCCACGACGATGTGTTCGAACTCTACGTCAACGGCACCAAGGTGGCCGATACGGGCGAGACCTGGGTCAACGGCGTGGTGCTCCACCTCGACGGCGACCTGAAGAAACTCCTGCATTCGGGCAGCAACACGATTGCCGCTCATTGCCACAACACGACAGGCGGCGCCTACGCAGACTTCGGTCTCTACAAGAACACAAAGCCTAAAGGTCAGGACGTCAAGCTGGCCGAGCAGAAGAGCATCGACGTGCTTGCCACGAACACCTACTACACCTTCTCGTGCGGTCCGGTTGAGCTCGACCTCGTCTTCACCGCGCCCATGCTCATCGACGACTACGACCTGATTTCCATGCCGATTAACTACGTTTCCTATCAGGTAAGGGCAACCGACGGGAAGAAGCACGACGTGCAGATCTACTTCGGCGCCTCTCCCCTGCTGGCCGTCAATAAGGACACGCAGGCAACCATCACCACGATGGGCAACGAGGAAGACGTCCGCTACGTCCGCACCGGCACCATCGAGCAGCCCATCCTTGCCAAGACGGGCGACGGCATCTGCATCGACTGGGGTTACTTCTACATGCCTGCCATCAACGGACAGGTCATGATGGGCGCACCTTCTGAAGTAGAAGATGCCTTCGCTCAGAGCGGAAAGATACTTCCCCAGCGCGGACAGGGCGGACGCGGACAGGGCGGTCGTGGTATGAACTGGTTCCGCGGCATCACAGCCCGTAAGGCTGCCGACATGCCCGTGCTTGCTTACACCCACGACTTCGGCTCCGTCGAGACGGCCACCAGCTTCATGATGATGGGTTACGACGAGATTGAGGACATCGAATACTTCTACAATCGCTACAAAGGCTACTGGGCTCACGGCGGAAGCGTCAGCATCTTCCAGGCATTCAAGAGCATGCAGAGCCGCTACGCAGGCATCATGCAGCGTTGCCGCCAGTTCGACAAGATGATCTACGACGACGGCATGAAGGCAGGCGGCAAGCAGTATGCCGAGATTCTCAGCGGTTCCTACCGCCATGTGATGGCTGCCCACAAGCTCTTCGAGGACAAGGACGGCAACCTGCTCTGGTTCTCGAAGGAGAACAACTCCAACGGCTGTGTCAACACCGTCGACCTCACTTATCCCGAAGCTCCCCTTTTCCTCGTCTATAATCCTGAGCTGCAGAAGGCCATGATGACCAGCATCTTCGACTACAGCCTCACGGGTCGCTGGATCAAGCCCTTCGCCGCTCACGACCTCGGCACATATCCCCGCGCCAACGGTCAGGTGTACGGCGGCGACATGTCGCTGGAGGAAGCCGGCAACATGATTACCCTGGCTGCCACCATCTGCATGCTCGACGGCAACACAGCCTACGTCCAGAAGTATTTCGACATCATGACAACCTGGGCTGACTACCTGGTAGAGAACGGCTTGCACCCCGCCAACCAGCTCTGCACCGACGACTTCGCAGGCCACTGGGCCGGCAACTGTAACCTCGCCATCAAGGCCATCATGGGCGTTGCAGGCTATGCCGAGATTGCAAAGATGATGGGCAAGGACGACGTCTACAGCAAGTATAACGCCAAGGCCAAGGAGATGGCTGCCGCCTGGGAAAAGGAAACCAAGGTGAAGGACCACTACGAACTGGCTTACGGCGCAGGTGCCGACACTTGGAGCCAGAAGTACAACATGGTTTGGGACAAGCTCTGGAAGACCGGCATCATACCCAATGGCGCCATGCAGACCGAGATCAAATACTACCTGAAGAAGCAGAACAAGTACGGCCTGCCGCTTGACGTCCGCAAGGACTACACGAAGAGCGACTGGATCATGTGGAGCGCAGCAATGGCCGACACCGACAAGGACTTCCAGGCCTTCGTTGACCCCCTCTACAAATACATCAACGAGACCCCGAGCCGCGTGCCTATCTCCGACTGGCACGACACGAAGACCGGCAGCATGATTGGCTTCAAGGCCCGCTCCGTCATTGGCGGCTACTGGATGAAAGTCCTGGCCGACAAGATGAAGTAAGGCTTTCTCCGACGCCCCTCTGAGGGGAGGACAAGAGAACAGCCCGTACTCCGGCACACGGTTTTAACCACGAACTGCACGAATTGCACGTATCCTTGCATGCCGCAAAAGGCATCGTCGGAACGTGTAATCCGTGCAGTTCGCGGTTTTTTGTTTAGGGCTGGAGCTGCTTTCACTACAGGCCGAAAGCTATTTCAGCGTGCAGAAAAAGCCGGAAATGCGAAGGAGAAAATCCTTCGCCACAGGGAACAAACTTCCTCATCACGTGGAACAAAACTTTTTCAAAGGCTTGGAAATATATTTTAGTGGTTCTGAAATATATTTCCAAGCCTTTGAAATAAATTTCAGAGCCACTGAAATAGTTTTTATCCGCGGGGCAAAGGATTTGTTCACGTGGGAAAACAAAAAAAGTGCCGCGAGTCGCGGCACTTTGGGAAGCGCGGAGGTCAGAAGTCGAGGCTGACGCCGCCCATGAAGGTTGCCTTGGGCATCGGATAGCCGGCGTAGGTCTGGTAGCGCTCGGCCAGGAGGTTCTCGCCCTTGACGAAGGCCGTCAGCCAGGGAAGCACCTTGAAGCCGACCGTGGCGTTCAGCAGGGTGAAGTTCTCCTTCTGCGGGTTGTCGCCCGTGGCGATGTAGAGACCGCTGATGTTCTGCAGGCCGGCCGAGGCGGTCCAACGGTCCTTGTGGAAGGTGGCACCAAGGTAGAGCTTGCCTTCCGGAGCGCCTTCGATGGGCGTGTCCATGCGCAGGAAGGAGTAGTTGCCGTTGACGCTCCAATACTTATTAATAATGTAGTCGGCGGAAAGCTCCAGTCCCCAGTTCTCGAACTCACCCGTGTTGACGTTGCGCGGACGGCCTCCCACCCTGACTGTGTTGATGAGATTCTTGCCCTTAATGTAGAAGATGTTGGCGCCGATGCGGACGCGTGAACCGATGCGCTGCGTATAAGCGAGCTCGTAGTTCATCATGCTTTCGGGCTTGAGGTCGGTCGTGGCAGGCGGAAACATGTACATCTCGCGGATGATGGGATTGCGGAAGCCCTTGCTCACCAACACCTTGATATCGGCATTGCGCGTGGGATGGAAGGCGAGACCCCCTTGCGGAACGAGCTCGGTGCCAATGACGGAGTGCCAGTCGACGCGCAGTCCGGCGTCCACGCTCAGCCACTTCCAGATGTCCTGGCGGAAGTCGACGTAGGTTCCCACCTCGTCGGCGTGCTGACTCTCCACGATGTTGCCGTCCTGGTCCTTAACGAGATAAGTCTTCGCGCCGGTCGTCTTGTCGGCATTCCATGCGCTGCCGCCGAAGTGCTGCCAGTCGACGCCGACCGTGACGGTATTCCCCTGGAAGAAATGCATGCTCTGATACCAGGTGAGACCAGCGATGTAGTCGTCGTGCTTGTAGAGTGCAGTCTTGGGAGCTGCACCGGGATTGTAGCCGTCATCGATGTCGTGATGTCCCCAGTCGCAGAAGAGACGCAGGGTTCCGCTCGTGCATCCGTAGTCGTTGCTCAGGCTGATGCTTGCCAGGCCGCGTGTGATGCGGGCATCGTTGTCGATGAGAGGTGCCGTGACGGGGCCGGGGTTGCTGGCGTTGAAGTGTGTGACGTTGGCATCGGCAAAAGCCTTCCACTTGTCGGAGAACTCGTAGCCGAACTTCACATAGCCGCCGAACTGCTCGAACTTGCTGTCGGGTCTGTGGCCGTCGCTGCGCTGGTACTGAGCGCCCACGACGCTGCTGAACTTGTCCTTGCGGAAGCGGTTCACGCCGTCGGCCTCAAAGGTTCCGTAGCTGCCGCCCTGCAGTCGGATGTTGGTCTTGCAGCCGTCCTGGTTCATCTGGCGCGTGACAATGTTCACCACGCCGGCCATCGCGTTGCTGCCGTACAGCAGGCTCGCCGGACCGCGAAGCACCTCCACCTTCTCCGTCATCAGGGTCTGGTAGACGTCGGGGATGGGATGTCCCATGAGACCTGCGTACTGCGGCTGCCCGTCGATCAGCACGAGGAGCTGGGCGCCGCTGCCCACGCCGCGCACCTTGATGTTGCCTGCGCCGTTGTTCACGCCGTAGCCCAGCATGCCGCGGCTGGTGGTGAAGAGTCCCGGTGTCTGCTCCATGACGGTGGGCAGGATGGAGGAACGGTAGTGCTGGTTCAGCGTCTCGTTCGAAATGCTGGTGACGGTGAGGGGCAGATGCCGGGCGTCTGTGGCGTTACGTGTGCCAGTGACGACCACTTCGTCCATGCGTGTGGTGTCGCGAAGCGTTTCTTCTGCCTGCAGGGAAAGGCCTGCAGCACAGGTAGCTAAGAATAAAAACGTACGTACTTGCATAGCTTTTAGTGTTTGCTGCTTTACATTGTTCAAAATTCCGCTGCAAAGGTACGAACAATGTACGCATACGCGCAAGCCTAAACTTCGCTATGTGTTGCCGAGATTTCCCCTTTGATGTATCGGCTGAAGTGCGACATGCTGTCGAAGTTCATACGCGTCGCCACCTCCTTTGCCGTCAGCTTCCCGTGCCGGAGCAAGTGATGAATCTCCATCACGGTGAACTGCTGAATCCAATAGCTCGGGGCGCGGCCGCTCACCTGCGCCGAGACGCGATGCAGGTGTTTGGACGTCACGCAGAGCTGTTCGGCGTAGTAGGCTACGGTGCGGTGCTGACGATAGCTTCCGTCCTCCAGCATGCGGATGAAGCGCGACATGATGTCGGCAGCCCGTTGCGTCACCTCCTCGTGCTCGAAGAGAGCGGCGTGGGCGTTCATGACGTCAAGATAAAGCAGGCGCATGCTTTGCAGGACGGCCTCCTGACGGTAAGCCTCGGGCGTGTGTTCAAGGCGGAAAGCCACGTCCTCGAAGTCGCGCCTGAGCATGGCAAGCGCTTCGCCTTCAAGCCGGAAGATGGGGTGCATGAACAGATGCAGCCAGCCGCAAGTGCCGTAACTGCTGTGCGGCATGCAGGCCACCTGCTGCTCGGCGGGCAGGAGCAGACGGCTCAGCCGGCAGTCGTCCGACGGTTCGATGTGCCCCACATGGCTCGCCATCGCTATCATGCAGCAGCCAGGCCGCAGCACATGCTCGTGCCCGGAGAAATGAAGACGGCACGTTCCGGCTGTGCAGAGAAGGTGGAGAATCTGTTGCTGCATGCTGTGTCTTAAACATTTTACCGATGCAAAAGTACTTATTTTAATTCATAATTCATAATTCTCAATTCATAATTATAAACTTCTCCACTAAAATAGTACAAACTATGAATTATTTGTCGTACCTTTGCACGCGGAATAGTAAACGAAGCACCCTTCCGTCTCCGTTAGGGAGAAATGAAATAATAAATTGTAAATCGTAAAATTGTAAATAAAGAGAT
The DNA here is from genome assembly GCA_017483665.1 of Bacteroidaceae bacterium. GTDB lineage: Bacteria > Bacteroidota > Bacteroidia > Bacteroidales > Bacteroidaceae > Physcousia. Next base: position 29,304 of record JAFUVM010000027.1, on the reverse strand, counting down.
GCCACAGATTTCCGTACGAGGCGTTGAGATGCCCGAGTCGCCCATCCGCAAGCTGGCTCCCCTGGCCTACGCAGCCAAGGACCGCGGAATACACGTCTACCACCTGAACATCGGTCAGCCCGACCTGCCGACACCCAAGGCGGCCATCGACGCCATCAGGAACATCGACCGCAACATCCTGGAGTACAGCCCCAGCCAAGGCTATCTGAGCTATCGCAAAAAGCTGGTCGGCTACTACAAGAAGTACAACATCAACCTCACGCCCGACGACATCATCATCACCAGCGGCGGCAGCGAGGCCGTGCTCTTCTCGTTCCTGGCCTGCCTGAACCCCGGCGACGAAATCATCGTGCCGGAGCCCGCCTACGCCAACTACATGGCGTTCGCCATCTCGGCAGGCGCCGTCATCCGCACCATCACGACCACCATCGACGAAGGCTTCTCGCTGCCCAAGGTCGAGAAGTTCGAGGAACTCATCAACGAAAAGACGCGGGCCATCCTCATCTGCAACCCGAACAACCCCACAGGCTACCTCTATACCCGTCGCGAAATGAACCAGATACGCGACCTCGTCAAGAAGTACGACCTCTACCTCTTCAGCGACGAGGTCTACCGCGAGTTCATCTACACGGGCAGCCCCTACATCAGCGCCTGCCACCTGGAAGGCATCGAGAACAACGTCGTGCTCATCGACAGCGTCAGCAAGCGTTACAGCGAGTGCGGCATCCGCATCGGCGCCCTCATCACCAAGAACCAGGAGGTGCGCAAGGCTGTGATGAAGTTCTGCCAGGCACGTCTCAGCCCGCCCCTCATCGGTCAGATTGCAGCCGAAGCCTCGCTCGACGAACCCGAGGAGTACGGGCGCGAGGTCTACGATGAATACGTCGAGAGGCGCAAATGCCTCATCGACGGGCTCAACCGCATCCCGGGTGTCTACAGTCCCATCCCGATGGGAGCGTTCTACACCGTAGCGAAGCTGCCCGTCGACGACGCAGAGAAGTTCTGCGCATGGTGCCTGAGCGACTTCAACTACGAAGGCGAGACCGTCATGCTCGCCCCGGCCGCCGGCTTCTACACCACGCCCGGAGCAGGCAAGAACGAAGTCCGTCTGGCCTACGTCCTCAAGAAGGAAGACCTCACCCGCGCCTTGTTTGTGCTCAGGAAAGCACTCGAGGCGTACCCGGGAAAAACCGAGGGGTTAGAGGTTAGGGGTTAGAGGTTAGAGAATACATAATGTCCAAGCCAAACATCCCACACATTCCTCTAACCACTAACCACCAACCACTAACCACCAAAACCAGAAAAGATGTTCTCCTGGTTCGTCGCTAAACGACTCTATGCCGAAGGCGGCAGCAGCGGACGCGCTTCGCGGCTTGCCACAGGCATCGCCACAACGGGCGTTGCCATCGGCCTCTGCGTGATGCTCATCAGCGTGGCTATCGTGCTCGGATTCCAACGCGAGGTGCAGGACAAGGTGCTGGGCTTCGGCGCACACATCAAGGTGCTCAACTACAAAAGCATCGGCCAAAGGGAACTCTCGCCCATCATCGTCGACGACTCCCTCACGGCGCGACTCGCCGCCATCCCGGGCGTGGCTTCCGTAGCACGCTTCTGCATCAAGCCGGGCATGCTGAAGACCGACGCCAACTTCCGCGGCATAGCCATACAAGGCATCGGGCAGGACTACGACCAAAGCTTCATCAGCAGCCACATCGTGAAAGGCGAGATGCCACAGTTCACCGATTCGGTCAGCTCGGGAAAGCTCGTCATATCGCAAGCCACGGCACGCGAGATGCAGGTGGACGTCGGGCAGACCATCTACGCATACTTCTTCGAACAGACCGTCAGGGCAAGGAAGTTCACCGTCTCCGGCATTTACCGCACGAACCTCACCGACTTCGACAAGAACTTTGCCTACACCGACCTCTGCACCATCCACCGCCTCCTGGGGTGGGACAGCCAGCAGTACGGCGGCGCAGAGATAAGGCTGCACGACTTCGACCGCCTCGACGAGACATTGGCCGAAGTCGTGAACGAAGTCAACCACAAGCAGGATGCCTACGGCGAATACTACTCCAGCATGAGCATCCGCATGGAGCATCCGCAGATATTCGGCTGGCTGCAACTCCTCGACATGGACATCGTAGTCATTCTCATCCTGATGGTTTGCATCTCGGTCTTCACGGCTGTCAGCGGACTGCTCATCATCATTCTGGAGCGCACCAACTTCATCGGCATCATGAAAGCCCTCGGTGCACCAAGCCGACAAGTGCGCCGCATCTTCCTGGGGCTCGCTTCGCTGATTATCGTCCGCGGCATCGTGCTGGGCAACGTCCTGGCCTTTGCACTCATTTTCGTGCAGAAATACACCGGCCTCATCACGCTCGACCCGGAAGTTTACTATGTCGAGGCCGTGCCAGTCCTCGTAAACTGGTGGTGGGTGGCAGCCATCGATGTGGGCACACTCGTTGTCTGCGCCCTGTCGATGATTGTGCCGAGTTTCGTGATATCACACATCACGCCCGCCAAGAGCATCCGCTTCGAATAGGAGCATCGCCCATTCCTCCTCGTTTTTCGATTCGCGCAGAGAGAACCCGTACTGCGCGGCAGCATCCACAAGGACGGGAACATCCGCCAGATAGAACCCGCTCAATATCATCCTGCCGCCTTTGCGAACGGCTTTCGCGAAACGCGGCAAGTCGGCAAGCAGGATGTTGCGGTTGATGTTGGCAAGGAGGAGGTCGGCCGGTTCCCTACCCTCCAGGACGGAACTGTCGCCGCTCTGCACCTCCACTACATTATTATATATATGGTTCAGCAAAAGGTTGTCGCGGGTGTTCTCCACGCTCCACTCGTCGATGTCGTAGGCAAGAACATGGGCCGCACCGCGCTTCACCGCCATGATGGACAGGATGCCTGTGCCCGTTCCGGCGTCGACGACGCGGCTGCCCTCCAGGTCGAGGTGCGCCAAGGTGCGCAGGATGAGCCGCGTCGTCTCGTGGCTTCCGGTGCCGAACGCCAGGCGCGGCGTGATGAGAATGTCGTAGCGGGCGGGCGGCACGTCGGTGTGCTTCACGTCGTGGACCACAACCTCATCACCTATCACTACAGGCTGAAAGCCCTCTTCCTCCCAGACCTGGTTCCAGTCTTCGTCGGGAGCTTCCGCACATGAATAACAGATGCTGACACCGGGCAGAAAGAAGTCCTGCACCGCCTGCCGCATCGCATCTTCGTTCCACACGCTTTGCTGGATGTAGGCCGTCAGCCCGTCTTCGGTCTGCGAGAAGGCCTCGAAGCCGATCTCCGAGAGCGTTGCCGACAGCAAGTCCGCTGCCTCTTGGCTGAAAGGCTTCAGCGAACAATTCACTTCGTAATACTTCATCGTTTTATCATTTATGTCTGCAAATGTAGCTCTTTTTCCTCACATGGGGAAATTTCCTCGGCAAAATAGGTTTTTCCCTTTGGATATTTCACCAGAAGGCCGTAACTTTGCAACAGAAATAAAACTGAAAGACCTATGAAAACAAACATTCTGACCCTCCTTTTCCTCTCTGTGTTCTGCTTCAACGCACAAGCACAGGACGACGACATGTACTTCATGTCCTCCAAGAAGAAGGCCCAGAAGACTGCACCCGCAAGGGTCAGCTCTGCTACTGTTTATAATGATGCGGACGATGAAGCGGATGCCGACTACCACATCGGGCAGCTGCGCGACGTAGACGAATACAATCGTCGCGGCTCGGTACAGGCAGACGATGCACCTTCCATCAGGCTGGAGGGCGATACGCTCTACGTTGATTCCAAGCAATCTGCGAAGCAGGATGCCATCACCTACAACGAAGGTTACAGCGACGGCTACTACGATGGCCTCTACGACGGCGACTTCACCTACACGGCCCGCTTGGCCCGCTATCGTGGCTTCCGCCTCTACGACCCCTTCATCTGGGACATCACCTTCGGATGGTACGACCCCTGGTATGACCCCTGGTACGGCTGGTACCGTCCCTACTACGGTTACAGCAGCTGGGGCTGGGGCTGGCACAACTACGGCTGGTACGGCGGATGGTATCACCCGCACTACTACGGTGGCTACTATGGCGGACACCATGGTGGATATTATGACGGACATCGCCGGACAACGGGAAGCCGCACACTCAGCAACCGTTCGGCCACCTACAACGGCAGAGCAAGCAGACGCGGAACAGACTATGGCCGTTCTGGAGGCATCTCCCGCTCAACATATTCCGGCTCACGCGGCGTAACGAGAACCGACGGCATGCGTCAGACCACGACCGGCATGTCCCGTGGCAACGTCACGAGCAGCCGTGGCACAGTTACCTCGCGCGGCAACGTCGGCACTTCGCGCGGCAATGTCGGTACTTCACGTAGCAACAACGTCAGCACATCCCGCAGCGCAGCAAGCAGGAACAGTTTCACCAACAGCAGCACGAGGAGCAGCGTAAGCAATTACAGCGGAAGCAGCTCACGTGGAAGCAGCACCAGCAGTGGCTCACGCGGATACAATAGCGGAAGTGCAGCAGGCTTCAGCAACAGCCGAAGCGGTGGCTTCAGTGGCGGCGGCGGTTTCAGCGGCGGCTCACGCGGAGGTGGCTTCAGCGGCGGTGGCGGTGGCTCTCGCGGCGGCGGACGCAGATAAGACGGACGCAGATAAGACTTCCCTGATTCATGAACGATTAATTTACGACACTGACTTAATAAAGCTATGAAACGCTATATCATCCTTCCATTCCTTGCAGCTGCTCTGACGGCACAGGCACAGGACACCTACATGAACGAACGCATCACGAACAACTCCAGCGACGTCATCGGCACAGCTCGCTACGTCGGCATGGGCGGCGCTCTCGGCGCTCTCGGCGCAGACATCAGCGTCATCAGTTGGAACCCTGCAGGCATCGGCCTGTACCGCAAGAACGACATCGCCTTTACCTTCGGCGGTCTGTGGGGCAAGTCGTCCATCGCAGAGGAGAACCGTGGCAAAGGAACCGTCGACCAGGCCGGCTTCGTCTACAACATACCGACCGGCAGCGAGTCCTGCCCCTACGTCAACTTCTCCTTCAACTATCAGAAGAAGATAAACTTCAACCACAACTTCTATGCCAACAACAACCTGGGAGGACTAAGTCAGATGGACCAGTTGGCAGAGCTTACAGAGTGGGATGACAATTGGCAGAATAATCATGTGGGATTGGCTATGCAATACGATTACGATGCCGAACAGAGAGGGGAAGACCGGATATTCTTCAAAAGAGATGGTAATGGAGATTTATACAACGATTTCTCATCCTCAAGCTATATCTACAAACATCACAGCGAGGGTTCGGTTCAATCTTTCGACTTCAACCTCAGCACCAACATTAACGACCGGGCATTCCTTGGCCTTACGATTGGAGTGGATAATATGCGGTATCGCGGATGGAGCTATTACATGGAGAACTTCATGGATGGCAGCGGCCCCAACTACGACCTGAGCAACGATTACAAGATTACGGGTACCGGAGTGAATGTCAAGCTTGGAACCATCATTCGCCCAATTGAGAATAGTCCCTTCCGCTTCGGCCTTGTTGTTGAGACACCGACTTGGTACAGACTCAGGAACAGCACGCTATTTGACTATTCAAACAATGTGGACAATGGATGGGAAAGCTACCTGAAGTTTAAGCTCAGTTCACCCTGGAAGGTTCGCGCCAGCATCGGCAGCACGGTAGGTACGAGCTTTGCATGGGACATTGACTACGAATATGCAGCCTACGCCGGTATCCGGATGGGATATCCCAACGATGATAACTACTACCCCTACGACATCAACACAAGCAGCTACAAGGATGTGGCAATGAATAACCATACCCGTCATACCCTGCGCGGCGTCCATACCCTGCGTGCAGGAATGGAGTGGAATGCCACAAAAAACCTTGCTTTCCGTTTGGGCTACAATCTGAGCACATCAGCTTACGAAAAGAATGTCAGCTTCGACCAATACCAAATTGATTACGAGAACATCAAGGAACACAATCTTCAGAAGACAGCAATCGACTACTCCACGACCACCAGCTATATGCGCATGGGAGCTACCAACATTCTGACACTTGGTGTTGGCTATCGCGCAAAGAGCTTCTATATTGACCTTGCCTACAAGCTCCGCAACCAGTTTGCTGACTTCTACGCTTTCGACACAAACTTCACTAATAGCGAAACTGGCGACCCTGTTTTCCTGCGGCACGATGCACTGAATGGGACAAACCTTGCCGACAGAACCATCGACCCGGTGGACGTGAACCTGACGCGCCACGCCATCACCTGCACGCTGGGCTTCAAGTTCTGACCAACGCGGCAACAACCCATTGGGCCGTTCCACAATACACATACGACAAGGGGTACATCTAAACACAAACAGTATAATAAGACAACGAATTCCACAGATTTCACGGATTCAGGCAATGCTGATAGCAAATAAGCCAATCCGTGGAATTCGTGGAATCCGTTGTTTTTAGTTTTGGCACATCCTCTTTTGTGCATCGCGCCACGCTCTTCTGCCGGAAGCGCCCTGCGCTTATCTCGGAAGCGCCTCGTGCTTATTTCAGAAGCGCAGGGCGCTTATTTTGTAGCGGCACGGAGCTTCTACCTGACTGCCACTTTGCGTCCGGACTTTATGTACAGCCCTTTTGGGAAACCGTAAGCGTTGCCACGACCGACCTTGCGGCCGCTGAGGTCATAGACGCCATTGTCAACGCTCAACTTCCCGGTTTTCATCTGGCTGATGCCGTCCCCGTCGTCCACAGCCTTGCCATAGACATGCAGGGCATAGAGTGCGGGCTGCTCCACATTGTTCATGCTGGCGGAGGTGCGCGGAAAGACCAGCTTGACATAGCGTCCGCGGACGGGCGATGTGAGGGTGAGTGTCTTCTTGCTGATGCTGCCGGCATTCTTCTTGTCGGCCACTTGTGTCCAGCAGGTGTTGGCATCTCCGCCTTTGGTGATAAGGCTGAGGTCCGGTTGCTCAGGACTGACGAGGCACTGATAGGCATTCATGTTGGTGGCCTCGCCGTCGATGCTTTTGGCATCCCAAAGCAGCAGGCGACGGATGTCGTATGTCTGTTCCAGGTCGACGATGACGTAACGGTACGGGTCTGAACCCTGAACGGGTGTCGAAGGTCGCCAGGGCCGTTCGGCAGCAGGCAGTCCGGTGAGCAGGTTCATGGCGCTGCAGGCGGCATCGGGTGCATCGTAGGCCGCAAGGATGGTCTTGCCGATGCTGACGTTGTCGTCCGTGCGGGTCAGTTCGTTCACGAGGCGACCATAGACGTCGCACCCGTAGAGGCGGATGGCATTGTCGGCTACGCCGCTGGGACGTATGCCGCGCCGGAAGACGAGCTTCAGGTAGCGCACCTCGGTAGCCGGGAAGCTGATGTCCTTCTCGTCCTTGCCTTCCACACCGTTCTCATGTGCCAGCAGCGTCCAGTCCTCGTTCGTCTTCATGCGGCCATACACCCAGTACTCAGGCACATTGCCGCAGTTTGCCTCGCGTTTCCCCACGTCGCGGAAGACGAGGCGGTCCACTTCGTAGATGCCCGTGAACTCCAGGATGAGCCAGGGCTGCTCGGTGCTCGTGTCGCACCACTTGCGGCCCGGGTAGATGTAGCTCATGAGCATGTTGGCCGGACGTTCGCCCTCGGCAGCATAGCCGCTGCAGGAGTTGACGAAGCAACGCACCTTGCCCGTGCCGATACCTGTCTGCTGACTGACGACACCCTCTGGCACCTGCACGCTGAGGACAGGGTCGCCTTCGTGGAGGGCTGTTGCAGGGTCGCAGACTGCCACGCCGACGAACGAATCGGCACAGCCGTAGTAGAGGAACCATTTGCCCTGATGGTAGACAAGCCCCTCGGTAAAGACCGTGCCGGCCGCATACTGTCCGCTCTTCTCGAAGGCGTCCATCGGCCGGAAGAAGGGTTTGTCGAGGCGGTCGAGGAGCACGAGCGGATTCTCTCTGTCGAAGAGCATCTGCCCTGCCGCATAAGTGTTGGCGGCATAACAGCCGTCGCCATTATTGCCGCTGGCGTTCTTGCCGTTGTAGATAAGCACGATGCCGTCTGCCGTACGGACTGCCGGAGGGCCGCACTCGGTGAGCAGACTGTCGAAGAATCCCTTGCGGGGCTTCACCAGATAGAGCAGTTCCTTGTTTGCGTCCACGATGGGCGTCCAGGTGATGAGGTCGTCGCTCGTTGCGCCGCACACCCAGCTCTCGCCCCAGTACATGAAGTACTTCTCCTCGCCGCCGACCATTATCTTCGTGGCCTGCAGGCGTCCGTCTTTCACCTCTGTCACGATGGACCCCGACTTGCAGAACATATTGGCGAACTTGCCGTCGTATGCCGTGCGGAAACAAGGGCCGTGGTGCGTCCACGTCCGCAGGTCGCGACTGGTGGCCACGCTCAGACGGGCAACGGAACGGTTCCACGATGTGAAGGTCATCACGTAGAGCGGCTTGCCGTCCACTTCGGCCTCCACTACACGCGGGTCCTCCGTGCCGCCCGGCCATTCGTATTCCTTCGAGACGGCCGACTGGTCGGGGTACATGACGGGCGACGGCGAGCGGTAGTCTATCGTGATGCCGTCGGCACTCTCCACCAGACCGATGCGCGAGGTGCGTTTGCCAATGCCCACATCCGGGTCGTCCTCGGCGCGGTAGAGCACACAGACCTTGCCATCCTTCTCCACGGCGGCAGGGTTGAACGTGTCGGCACATTCCCACTTGACCTGTGCCTTCTTCATGGGGCAGTAGAAGAGATTGTCTGTGAGGGGGCTCACCATCGGGTTTTTGCCTTCAGGCCGCGTGAAACCGCCGATAGCCCACTGCGGCAGCACATTGGCACCCATCGGGCTCTGCTTGTCGTCGGCCATAGCAGCGAGGCAGACGAACAGGATGGGGAAAAGGAATATACGTCTCATAGCGTCACTCTGTTACTGATAAAATGATATATGAATCTTTCTCTGTTCTGTTATCTCCAATTGCAGCAAACGTCGGCTGCTACTCTTCCGGGAATAGGCCGTAGAGCTTGGCGTCGATTTGCTCTGTGATGCGCTGGAAGTCGGCCACATTCGATTCGAACTTCAGCGTGTCGCCATCCACGATGAGGAGTTTGCCGGGATAGTTCTTTATCCATTCCTCGTAGCGCTCGTTCAAGCCGGTGAGGTAGTCGATGCGGATGCTTTGCTCGTACTCGCGGCCGCGCTTGCTGATCTGGGCGATGAGGTTGGGGATGGTGCTGCGGATGTAGATGAGCAGGTCGGGCAGCCCAACGAGCGACATCATCAGGTCGAAGAGGTCCGTGTAGTTCTTAAAGTCGCGGTCGCTCATGTAGCCCTGTGCATGGAGGTTCGGGGCGAAGATGCGTGCGTCCTCGAAGATGGTGCGGTCCTGGATGATGGTGTCCGTGCTCTTTGATATCTCGACGACATCGCGGAAACGCTTGTTCAGGAAGTAGACCTGCAGGTTGAAGCTCCAGCGATTCATGTCCTGATAGAAGTCATCGAGATAGGGATTTGTCTCAACAGGCTCGAAGCGCGGTGTCCAGCCGTAGCGCTTGACGAGCAACTTTGTCAGGGTGGTCTTGCCACACCCTATGTTTCCGGCAATAGCGATGTGCATAATCCTAATTTACAATTTATTTACGATGGAAAATGGTTTACGATTTGTCATCCAAAGCTAAGGGCGGCAGCAAATTCTTCACTCTTCATTCTTCATTTAAGAGAGCGGGAACATGCCGTACAGAAGGCTGTCTATCTTGTCGGTTATGTCCTTGAAGTCTTTCGGATTGTGCTGGTAGTCGATGCCGTCCACCTCAATGGTCAGCACCCGACCCTTGTACTTGTTGTAGATGAAGTCCTCGTAGAGTTCGTTCAGTCCGCGCAGATATTCGAGCTGTATGGCCTGCTCGTAGTCGCGGCCTCGCTTTTGGATGTTGGCCACGAGGTGCGGGATGCTGGCACGCAGGTAAATCATCAGGTCGGGGTAGCGCACGATGTCCGTCATGTGTCCGAAGAGCTCCATGTAGGTGTCGAAGTCGCGGTCGCTGAGGTGCCCCATGCGTTTGTTGTTGGCCACGAAGACGTACACACCCTCGTAGATGCTGCGGTCCTGGATGGTGTCCTTGCCGCTCTTCTGCATCTCCATGATGTCGCGAAAGCGTTCCTTGAGGAAGAACACCTCCATGGGAAACGACCATCGCTCGATGTCGCGATAGTAATCCTCCAGATAGGGGTTGAAGGTCACCTGCTCGTACTTCGGCTCCCAATGGTAGTGCCGTGCGAGCATCTCTGTCAGCGTGGTCTTTCCGCTGCCTATGTTTCCAGCTATTGCGATGTGCCTCATTTCTTGTTTAACATGATGTCTGCTACGCTGTACCTGTCGAGGAAGACGCTGCAGTCCACATCTCCCTTGATGCCGCTCACGCTGCCCGTGCAGCTGTACTGCCACAGGACGATGGGTACGTCCTCGCTCAGCCCGGGGAACTCGTCGGCATAGCGTGCCACCATGAAGCGGTACTGCGTGAATTTGCCTTCGAGGTATTTGGCATAGAAGTTGACGCCGGTGTAGATGATGGGGCGGACGCCGTAGATGCGCTCCACGCCCTCAAGGAAGGCACGCAGGCGACCGTGGAACTGTGAGAGCGATCCCCTGCCGCGTTTCTCGACGTCGACCACGGGGATGAGGTCCTGCTGCCGCGGGTCGACGTTCGTTCGGAAGTTCTCGAGCTGCGTCAGGGCGCTGGCCGTCGGGCTGAAGAAGTGGTAGACGCCTACGGGAATGCCGGCCTGCTTGGCCCCATAGAGGTTGCGCAGGTAGAAGTCGTCCACGTAGCCGGAGGACTCTGTGGCCTTGATGTAGACGAACTGCACCTTGTCGTCGCGTGCCACTTCGTCCCATCTGATGTATCCCTGATAGTGCGAGACGTCGATGCCCTGCTGTTTGTTCACGGTGTGACGAATCAGGGGCCGGAGCTCCGGAGGGACTGGCAGGGGGCTGTCCGGCTGCGGGGCTGCCCACAAGACCTCCGGTTCGGGGAGTGCATAGATGGGCTCCACCTGCCCCGACGACGTCTTTTTCTTCTTGTCGGCAGATGCCGTTGCCGCCACAGCAAGCAGCAACACAAACAAAACCGTGACGTGGAACCGCATGGAGGAGAGTTGAAAATGGTCCGTCGCTCTTGGAAGCTTCTCCCGGCGGGGCGTCAGGCTCCCAGGTATTCGAACTCGAAGTTCGGGCCTTTGATGCTGGGGAACTGACTGCGCACGTCCACGTCCTGGCGGTTGCGCAGGTGGTTCACCACCCTGTCGTAGCTGTCCTGTATGCTCTCGGCGTTCACCTTGGCAACGAAGACGGTGTCCACGTAGTGGCACTTCTGCACATCGGGCAGCGAGATGACGCGCTTGAAGGTCATCTTCACCTTGTACCACCCGGGCTGCGGCAGGCTGTACTGTGCCAGGGCTTCCTTCTGGGCAGCCTTCTCCACCTTGTTCTGGCTGGCTCCCTTGGCCTTGAATTCCTCCATCGTGCCGGCCGTTGTCTTGATGGCAATGAAAAAGGAACGGGCGTGCACCTTAATGTGCTTGGGGTACATGACGCTGCTGCTCCAGAACTTCTTCAGCTCGTCGACCATTGTCTCGTTGACCTCCACGTCCTCCAGCGAGGAAAGGAAGTTGACGGCTTCTTCTACACTATAGACGAGTGTCTCGTCATCGAAATATCTAATATAAAGATTCATTTCTTTTTGATATGTTACAGTTAATGCGCCCACAAAAGTAAGAAAAAGGGAGCAGATAGCGAAATTTTAGCGGTACAAAAACCTGCTATGCGAAAGATTTTGGTTAATTTTGCACGCCGAAAGGAGGAACGGGAAGGATGAAAGCGAAGAGATTTGTCAAGGATTGGGCTCTGCCGCTGAGCATGGTGACGGGTGCGCTGGGCTATTTTGTCTGCCGCAGTCTGCCCCTTGCGCCGATGCTGCGGGAGCAGATACGCGAGAGCATTTCGTACGTGCAGCCCGCGCTTATCTTCTGCATGCTGACGCTCACCTTCTGCCGCATCCGTCCCAGCGACATGCGGCTGCGCGGCTGGCAGGGCTGGCTGCTGTTGCTCCAGGCAGGCACCGCCGTGCTCCTCTGCCTGCTGCACGGGTTCATGCACGACGAGACGGCCCGCCTCCTCCTGCAGAGCGCCATGCTCTGTTTCCTGTGCCCGACGGCCACGGCTGCCGCTGTCGTCACGACGAAGCTGGGCGGCAACGCCGGCACGCTGACAGCCTACACGCTGCTCGTCAACCTCTGTGCCGCGCTGCTCTTCCCGGCACTCATCCCGCTGGTCAACCCTGCGGAGGACATGAGCTTCTGGCTCTCCTTCCGCCTCATCGTCTGCCGCGTCTTTCCGTTGCTCATCTTCCCGTTGTTGGTCGCCTTCTTCATCCGGCATGCCTTCCCGGGGCTGCTGCGTGTGCTCACGACCGTCCCCGACCTGCCCTTCTACATCTGGACGGTGTCGCTCTCGCTGGCCATCGCCGTCACCACCCGCATCATCGTGCATGCCGACGTGACGCTCTCGGCGTGCCTCGTCATTGCGTTGGGCTCTGTCGTGGCCTGTGCCGTACAATTTGCCGCAGGCCGAATGGCGGGGCGGCATTACGGCGACGACATCAGCGCGGCCCAGGCGTGCGGACAGAAGAACACCATCCTTGCCATCTGGGTGGGCTACACCTTCCTGCATCCGCTCACGGCTCTGGCCGGCGGCTTCTACAGCATCTGGCACAACGTCTACAACTCCTGGCAACTGTACAGAAAAGCACGGCACGACGGCGCACAGGAGAAAGACATTTAGCCGTCACACGCAGTTTTTTGCAGAAAAAAGCAAAATAATCTGGCATTTCCTTGGCAGAAAGAAAGAAAAGACCTACCTTTGCAGACGAAAAAGACAGAACAATGAAGAACTACAACCTCTACTTCGGTTTTTACTATTACTTTTACTTTAGCAAATGAAGTGAAGCGGGTTGTCTATATATATAAATAAGGAATAAAGGAAACATTACATACAGAAGCATCCCGCTCACCCAGTGAAGCGGGATTTTTCATAATGGCACGTCACGTGCAGGAAGACAAGGTATAAACGAACATAGGACAGACAAGGATGAGACACCGAATGCAAAGACAGACACCACGCCACGCGCTTATTTAGGAAGAGCACGGCGCTTATTCCATAAGAGCACGCCGTGTTGGCCATAAGAGCACGCCGTGTTTTCCGGAAGCCTACGGCGGGGTAAAGACACCGGACTTGCAAACGGACTCACAAGACACGAACAAACCAGAAAAGATGACTAAAGTTAGACGGATAGCAATACAGGGCATCAAGGGCAGCTTCCACGACATCGCCGCCCACCGCTACTTCGAGGACGAACAGGTGGAGCTGGTCTGCTGCGACACCTTCGAGCAGGTCTTCAGCAGCCTCCACGACGACCACGACACAGTGGCTGTCGTTGCCATCGAGAACACCATTGCCGGAAGCCTGCTCCACAACTACGAACTGCTGCGCGACAGCGGCATGACCATCGTGGGCGAACACAAGCTGCGCATCAGCCACAGCATCATGTGCCTGCCCGACGAAGACTGGGAGGACCTCCGCGAAGTGAACTCACACCCCGTGGCACTCATGCAGTGCCGCAACTTTCTCTCCCGCCATCCAGGGCTGAAGGTGGTGGAAGTGGCCGACACCGCAGGCGCCGCCGCCGACATCAGCCGCGAGCAGAGGCACGGACACGCCGCCATCTGCCACCGCGATGCAGCCCGCATCTACGGCATGAAGGTGCTGCAGGAAGGCATAGAGACGAACAAGCACAACTTCACGCGCTTCCTCGTCCTGGCCCACCCCGAGAAAGCAACCGCCATCCGAAGCCGCGGCATCATCAACAAGGCCAGCCTCGTCTTCACCCTGCCCCACGAGGAAGGCAGCCTCAGCGCCATACTCTCCGTGCTCTCTTTCTATAAGCTCAACCTGACAAAGATACAGAGTCTGCCCATCATCGGACAGGAGTGGCAGTACATGTTCTACATCGACCTCTCCTTCGCCGACGAGAAGCGCTACCGCCAGGCCCTCAATGCCATCACCCCCCTCACACGCGAACTCAAACAACTTGGCACATATGAAAACGGAAGACAAAGCATTTAGCATCCGTCCGGCAGACAGACTTGCCGACGTCAGCGAGTACTACTTCAGCCGAAAGCTGAAGGAAGTGGCTGCCATGAATGCCGCTGGAAAGGACATCATCAGCCTTGCCATCGGAAGCCCCGACATGCCGCCCTCGCCCGAAACCATCGAGACCCTCTGCCGCGAAGCACAGAACCCCACGGCACACGGCTATCAGCCCACCGTTGGCATCCCCGAACTGCGACAGGCCATGGCAGGCTTCTATCGGAGATGGTTCGGCGTCGAGCTCGACCCGGCCACCGAGATTCAGCCCCTCATCGGCAGCAAAGAGGGCATCCTGCACGTCACCCTCGCCTTCGTCAACCCCGGCGACGAGGTTCTCGTCCCCAACCCCGGCTACCCCACCTACACGAGTCTCTCCAAACTGCTCGGCGCCAAAATCGTCAACTACGACCTCCTGCCCGAGAACAACTGGCAGCCGGACTTCGACGCACTCGAGCGGATGGACCTGAGCCGCGTCAAGCTCCTCTGGACGAACTATCCGAACATGCCCACCGGAGCAAAGGCCAGGCGCGAGACCTACGAACGCCTCGTCGACTTTGCCCTGCGCCACGGCATCATCGTGGTCAACGACAATCCCTACAGCTTCATACTGAGCCAAGGCGAACGCATCTCCATCCTGCAGGTGCCGCGGGCCAAAGAATGCTGCATCGAGTTCAACTCCATGTCAAAAAGCCACAACATGCCCGGCTGGCGCGTCGGTCTGCTTGCCACCAACGCGCAGTTCGTACAGTGGATTCTGAAGGTGAAGTCGAACATCGACAGCGGGACCTTCCGCGCCCTACAGCTCGCCGCAGCACAAGCCTACGACAACACCGACCTCTGGCACCGGCAGGCCAACGTAGAGACCTACACGCCGCGCCGCCGCTACGCAGAGGAGATTATGCAAGCCCTCGGCTGCCAGTTCGACCCGCAGCAGACAGGCATGTTCCTCTGGGGGCGCATCCCGGACCGCTACACCGACGTGGAAGAACTCACGGAGCGCGTGCTGCACGAAGCAAGAGTGTTCATCACACCCGGCTTCATCTTCGGCTCGAACGGCAAACGCTACATACGCATCAGCCTCTGCGCCAAGGAGGAAAAGATGCAGGAAGCACTCCGACGCATCAAAAGACTTAAAGAGGTTAGTGGTTAGAGGTTAGAGGTGAGAGAATACCTCTGGCTCCTAATCAACATCCAAAAACATTCCTCTAACCACTAACCTCTAACCCCTAACCCCTAACCACTCACCCCTAACCACAAGAGACATAGAATAATTAAATAATATGGAACTCCAACTACAACCCCTGAACCTGCCGAGCGACCAAGAGCGAGCATTCATCATCGCCGGTCCATGCAGCGCCGAGACAGAAGAACAAGTGATGACCACCGCCAAGCAGCTGGCCGGAAAAGGCTGCCACATCTTCCGTGCGGGAGTATGGAAACCGCGCACCAAGCCCGGAGGCTTCGAAGGTCACGGCGAACCCGCACTGCCCTGGCTGGTCAACGTC
The DNA here is from genome assembly GCA_017483665.1 of Bacteroidaceae bacterium. Taxonomy (GTDB): domain Bacteria; phylum Bacteroidota; class Bacteroidia; order Bacteroidales; family Bacteroidaceae; genus Physcousia. The sequence continues at coordinate 13,545 of JAFUVM010000027.1, read as the reverse complement.
AAGAAGGAAACGGGCATGCTCACCGCCACGGAAGTGGCAACTCCCAAGCACGTGGAGCTGGCCCTCAAGTATGGTGTCGACATCCTCTGGGTAGGTGCACGCACCACGGCCAACCCCTTCGCCGTACAGGAACTGGCCGATGCCCTGAAAGGGACCGACACGACCGTGCTCGTCAAGAACCCCGTCAACCCCGACATCGAGCTGTGGATAGGCGCACTGGAGCGCATCAACGGTGCCGGCATACAGAAACTCGGCGCCATCCACCGCGGCTTCAGCAGCTACGAGAAGAAACTTTACCGCAACGACCCGATGTGGCAGATTCCCATCGAGCTGAAGCGTCGGCTGCCTCTGCTGCCCATCGTGTGCGACCCGAGCCACATCAGCGGCCGGCGCGACCTGATTGCCTCGCTCTGCCAGGAGGCGATGGATCTCGGCTTCGATGGCCTCATCGTAGAGAGCCACTGCGACCCCGACAAGGCATGGAGCGACGCAGCACAGCAAGTGACGCCCGAAGTGCTCGACTTCATCGTGTCGCGCCTCGTCTTCCGCGACACCTCGGAACATCCCGACAAACTCAAGGACTACCGGCACGAAATAGACGAACTCGACAATGAGCTCATCGATCTGCTTGCAAAGCGCATGAAGATTTGCCGAAGCATAGGCGAATACAAGAAGGAAAGCGGCATGACCATCGTGCAGACGCGCCGCTATAGCGAGATTTTGGACAAGCGTGGCGCACAAGGCTCCCTGCTGGGCATCGACACACAGTGCATCAAGAACATCTTCGAGCACATCCACGAAGAGAGCGTCCGCCAACAGATGGAGATTATTAACAAGTAAAGACCCACCCCAACCCTCCCTTAAAGGGAGGGAGAAAGGAGGGGGGCGACATAAAACGAATATCTATGTATAACAACACACACTGCTCACAAGGGGATTCCCTCCCCTTTAAGGGAAGGTTAGGAGGGGTCTTATGAGAATACTTATCCTTGGCGCAGGCAAGATGGGCTCCTTTTTCACGGACGTCCTTTCCTTCGACCATGAATGCGCCGTCTACGAGATTGACGCCCGCCGGATGCGCTTCCTCTACAACACGCAGCGCTTCACGACGCTCGACGAGATACGCGATTTCCGCCCGGAGCTCGTTATCAATGCCGTCACACTGAAGTACACAACTGCTGTCTTCGAGCAGGTCATCCCCTGCCTGCCCGCGGACTGCATCATCTCGGACATCGCTTCGGTAAAGACCGGGCTGAAAGAATTCTACGAGGGAACCGGGATGCGCTACGTCTCGACGCACCCGATGTTCGGTCCCACGTTTGCCAACCTCGGGGCACTCTCCACGGAGAATGCCATCGTCATCAACGAGGGTGACTACATGGGGCGCATCTTCTTCCTCGACCTTTACCGCCGTCTCGGGCTGAACGTCCACGAGTACAGCTTCGACGAGCACGACGAAGCGATGGCCTACAGCCTGTCGGTTCCCTTCGTGAGCACCTTCGTCTTCTCGGCCGTCATGAAGCATCAGGACGCTCCCGGCACGACGTTCAAGCGACACCTGAAGATAGCGAAGGGTGTCCTGAGCGAGGACGACACGCTGCTGCGCGAGATTCTCTTCAACCCGCGCACCAAGGCGCACGTCGAAGGCATTCGCTCCGAGCTGAAAGACTTAATACAGATTATCGACAACCGCGACGAGGAGGCGCTGAATGCCTACTTGACTAAGATTCGTGGCAACATCAAGTGAGCTGCCATTCGCCATTTAGTCACCGTCCATACACAATTTAGCCATTTACCATTTGTCACGCTACGGAACCCGAAGCGACTAAGACAAAATGGTAAATGGCTAAACGGTAAATGACGGTAGACCGCTACCTCCAGCCCGGAAGCCCCGTGCCGCTCTTGTGAACACGTTCGACGCGGACACGGTAGAGCAAGGTGCTGTAGGCAGGAACGGCATCGGACTCAGTTCCCTTGTAGCCCAGCTCCTGCGGGATATAGATGAGCCAGTCGTCGCCCTTGACCATGTACTGCAGGGCCGTCATGAAGCCTTCTACGACCGACGACGTAGCCATTGCGACAGGGGCGGCCGTTTTCTCGTCGAAGTCGCCGTAGTACGACTGGCTGAAGATGGTCAGGTCGGTCTTGCTCAAGGGGTAGTTGTCGTCCATGAGCCAGGCGCGGTAATAGAGGCGAACGCTGTCGGTGTAGGCCGAACTAATGTCGCCGTCGCCGCGCTGGATTATCTTGCAGACGATGTTGTCCGTAGTGGCTCCTTCCGCATCGGGGCTCTTGAGCAGGGTGCGGAGGATGCGCCAGTTGCAATGCTGCTGCCAGTCGTTGCCGGCAGGATATGCTGCCTTGGCTGCTGCAATGGCGACCTGTGCCGAGTCGTACTTCTCGGCAAACCACAGGACGTTGCGTGCCTGCCAGTCGTGACGCGTATCGTCGACCTCTTCGCTGCTGCGGCACGAGGCCAGGACGAGCAACGGGCAGACGAGGATGGCTATCAGCGTGTGTTTCATCATTCTCAGAGGAGTTTCTTGAGGAGGGAAGTGATGCTCACCTTGTCCTCGATGATGCTGCGCAGCTCGCTGATGGCGACGCGGTGCTGTTCCATGGTGTCGCGGTCGCGGAGGGTCACGGTGTTGTCCTCGAGTGTCTGCGGGTCTACGGTGACACAGTAGGGGCATCCGATGGCGTCCATGCGGCGGTAGCGCTTGCCTATCTGGTCCTTTTCCTCGTACTTGCAGTTGAAGTGGAAGCGGAGGTCGTTGATGATTTCCTGCGCTTTCTCGGGCATTCCGTCCTTCTTGGTCAAGGGGAAGACGGCGAGCTTGACGGGCGCGAGGGCTGCGGGCAGGTGGAGCACGGTGCGTGTCTGTCCGTCGGGCAGCTGCTGCTCCTCGTAGCTGTGACACATGATGGAGAGGAACATGCGGTCCACGCCGATGGAGGTCTCGATGACGTAGGGTGTGTAGCTCTGGTTCGTCTCGGGGTCGAAGTACTCTATCTTCTTGCCGCTGTACTTAGCATGCTGCGAGAGGTCGAAGTTCGTACGGCTGTGTATGCCTTCCACCTCCTTGAAGCCGAAGGGCATGCGGAACTCGATGTCGGTGGCTGCATTGGCGTAGTGAGCCAGTTTGTCATGGTCGTGGAAGCGGTAGTTCTCTGCGCCGAATCCCAGGTTCTGGTGCCACTTCATGCGGGTCTCCTTCCACTTGGCGAACCAGTCGAGCTCTGTGCCGGGCTGGATGAAGAACTGCATCTCCATCTGCTCAAATTCGCGCATGCGGAAGATGAACTGTCTGGCGACGATTTCATTACGGAAAGCCTTGCCTATCTGAGCGATGCCGAAGGGGAGCTTCATGCGGCCTGTCTTCTGGACGTTGAGGTAGTTGACGAAGATGCCCTGTGCCGTTTCGGGACGGAGGTAGATGGTGGAGGCTCCGTCGGCCACGCTGCCCATCTCGGTCTTGAACATGAGATTGAACTGGCGGACGTCGGTCCAGTTGCGTGTGCCGCTGATGGGGCAGACGATTTCCTCGTCGAGGATAATCTGCTTGAGCGCCTCGAGGTCGATGCCGCCCTGTGCATTCATGGCCTCCTGATAGCGGTGGTGCAGGTTGTCGAACTTAGCCTGATTCTCCAGCACGCGCTCGTTTGTGGCGCGGAACTGTGCCTCGTCGAAGCGGTCGCCGAAGCGCTTGCGGGCTTTCTCTATTTCCTTCTGTATCTTGTCCTCGTACTTTGCCATCTGGTCCTCAATGAGGACGTCGGCACGGTAGCGCTTCTTCGAGTCGCGGTTGTCAATGAGGGGGTCGTTGAAGGCGTCCACGTGTCCGCTGGCCTTCCACGTCGTGGGGTGCATGAAGATAGCGGCGTCGATGCCCACGATGTTCTCGTGCAGGAGCACCATCGACTGCCACCAGTACTGCTTGATGTTGTTCTTCAGCTCTACGCCGTTCTGTCCGTAGTCGTAGACGGCGCCGAGTCCGTCGTAGATATCACTTGAGGGGAAAACGAAGCCGTACTCCTTGCAGTGCGACACGATTTTCTTGAAAACATCTTCTTGTTGTGCCATGTCTGTTATACCTTATTATATATATGTGTTGATTTTCGGCTGCAAAGATAATGAAAAAAGCTGAAAGTAGGCGCATAATCCGCATATTTTATTGTTTGACGCCGCATTGCCGCATTTTTTTGCCGCTTTCCTTGCTTGGGAAGAAAAGAAGTCGTAACTTTGCCGCAGTTATCATTAAACCCATACATACCGACATGAAATTGGTACATGCAAGCGTCATCTTTGCGACAGCCGCCCTGATTATGACAGGTTGCGACGTGAAGCAAGCCACTGACAAAGAAAACACGGAAGCTACGGAAGAAGAGACCCTAATGCCCGAAGAGGGCTTTACCTTCGTGGAACTTGCGCCTAAGCCCCTGCCCTGCTCGAAGGAAGCGCTGCAGGCCGCCTGGAAGCAGATAGGCACCGTAGAGCGCCCTCACACAAAGACCATCGACTACAGGCAGAACACCCCCACCCTATTCATCTCCACCGACCTGGACAAGGACGGCAACACCGAGGTGCTGCTGCGCGGAGCCGAACCCTACGCCGCCATCTTCTCCTTTGTGGGCGACACACTGCACCTCATCACCTTTGTCGACCAGTTCAAGATGGGCCTCGGCATCACCTCGGACGGTGTCATCATGCGCAGCGGTGCCAGCAGCAAAGGCGACTACATGATGCAGTTCATCAAGCTGAATAACAGCATGAAGGGCGCTTCCGGAGCCGTCAAGGAGGCATTCTCGCTGAAGGGCAACGAAATGGTGTCGGAAGGCATGCACTACATGTTGCAGACCGACTCCGTCCTCAGCGAAGTGACCAAGGAAGAGTACGAGCAGGTACTGCCCAACCAGGAAGCCACCTACTTCGAAGACCTCGAGGGCTGGGAAGACTTCCGCAAGCCGTAGGAAAAAACCTGCCAACGGCCTCAAGCTGAGAAAAAGCAAGACACGTCCGCCGTCGCGTCACCATCGGGTGTCACGGCAGCGGACGTGCTTTTTGCCCGTCCCCGCAAACGTCTCATACTGAAGCTCCTGCAAAAGGCGCAGGCCGTGCGGCAAGAAAGAGCGTGCGCTTATGGCAAGAAGAGCGTGCGCTTCCGGGCATAAGAGCGTGCGCTTCCGGGCATAAGAGCGTGCGCTTCCGGGCAAGACTCCGTGCCGAAGCTTCCGATACACACTTGTAAGGCAAAAACAAAACCACGCTATTTGCCCGAATGGAATAAAAATCGTACCTTTGCAAAAAATTATGCAGTGGCTGACACAATAAAGCACACACGATTCACGTTATTAATTGTAGGATGAAAAGACTGCTCTGGATAGGTATGCTCATCGTGACCCTCACAGCAAGGGCACAGTTCGACGCGGCGTTTACCAACACCTGGGCGCTGCAGTCCTACCACAACCCCGCAGCGGCGGGGCTGGACAGCAAGCTAAATGTACAAGGCGCCTACAGCATGCAGATGGTGGGATTCGAGGGAGCACCCAAGACGATGCTCATCAATGCCGACATGCCGCTCTTCTTCTTCGGACCCAAGCACGGCGCCGGACTGAGCTTCACGAACGACAACATCGGAGCCTTCTCGAACAAGAAGATACAGCTCGAGTACGCCTTCCACCAGAAACTATGGGGAGGCCGGGCAAGCATCGGCATACGCCCAACGTTGCTCATGGTCGGATTCGACGGCTCGGAACTGGATGCCGTCGATGCCAGCGACCCCGCCTTCGCCTCGAGCGACGTGAAAGGCAACGCATTCGACTTCGACATCGGACTGCGCTACACCTACAAGAAGCTCTGGTACGCCGGAGCCAGCGTCATACACCTGCTCGGACCGAAAGTCAAGCTGGGCGACGACAAGACACACGAGGTGAGCGTCGACCCGACATTCCAAGTGCAGGGAGGCTACAACCTCGCACTCCGCCACCCGCGCTACAAGATAGCAATGGATGCCATGGTGCGCTCCGACCTCATGAACTGGCGAGGCGACATCGACCTGCGACTGCTCTACGACGGAGAAAAGCACAAGCTCTACGGCGGACTCATGTACAGCCCCACCATCAGCGTCGGCCTCCTGCTCGGCTTCGACTTCCACGGCATCAACATCGGATACTCCTACGAAGTCTACACAGGCGGCATAGGAGCCCTCAACGGAACACACGAAATACTCATCGGATACCAGCACGACCTGGACGTATTCAAAAAAGGCAAAAACCTCCACAAGTCCGTCCGGCTGCTGTAAAGTCCCATAAGACCTATAAGACACATAACACACACATTATACAATATGAAGACAAAAAGTCTGTTTTTAGTGGTTGCAGCCGTCAGCTGCCTTGCCCTCGGCTCCTGCCTCGGCTCCAGCTCATCGGCCAACGCCGTGGGAGGCGAACTGACAGGCGTCAGAGGCTCCGCCCTCTCGGAACCCACTCCCTTCGGCATGGTGCCCATACACAAAGGCTCGCTCAAGATTGGCCTCGAAAGGAACGACACCCTCTGGGGCACAGAGTTCCCACTGCGCAACATCAGCGTCGACGGATTCTGGATGGACCAGCATGAGGTGAGCAACGCCAAGTACCGCCAGTTCGTCAACTGGGTGCGCGACAGCATCATCCGCGAACGTCTGGCCGACCCCGCATACGGCGGCGACGAGACATACAAAATCGAGGAAGACAAAGAGGGCAACCCCGTCACTCCCCACCTCGACTGGAGCAAGAGCATACCCTGGCGCAAAGCCAACGAGGACGAGGACCGCGCCATACAGAGCGTCTACGTCATACATCCCATCGACGGCACTAAGATGCTCGACGCAAGCCAGATGAACTACCGCTACGAAGTCTACGACTACGTGGCTGCCGCACAGCGTAAGTACAGGCTCAACCCCGAGGAGCGCGACCTCAACACCGACCACGCCATCCCCACCGAACAGGTCATCATCAGCAAGGACACCGCATGGATCGACGACGACGGCAACATCCAGCGCCAGACCATCACACGGCCCCTTTCCGGACCCTGGGACTTCCTGAACACATACATTATTAATATATACCCCGACACCACCTGCTGGGTCAACGACTTCCAGAACGCCAACAACGAGCGCTACATGAAGCTCTACTTCTCCAACCCCGCCTTCGACGACTACCCCGTAGTGGGCATCACATGGGAACAGGCCAACGCCTTCTGCGCCTGGCGCACAGACTTCCTCATGAAAGGCCTCGGCGGATATGCCAAGCAGATACAGCGCTATCGCCTCCCCACCGAAGTGGAATGGGAGTTCGCCGCCCGCGGCAAGGAAGGAAACCCCTTCCCCTGGGAAAGCCTCGAAGTGAAGAGCGACAAGGGATGCTACTACGCCAACTTCAAGCCCGACCGCGGCAACTACACGCAGGACGGCTCGCTCATCACCTCGAAGTGCGGCATCTTCTCCGCCAACAGCAACGGACTCTACGACATGGCCGGCAACGTGGCCGAATGGACCAGCACCGTCTACACCGAAGCCGGCGTAGAGAGCATGGCCGACATGAACCCCGAACTCTCCTACAACGCAGCCAAGGAGGACCCCTACCGCCTGAAGAAGAAGTCCGTGCGCGGCGGTTCCTGGAAAGACCCCGAGAGCATGATACGCAGCGCATGGCGCTCCTATGAATACCAGAACCAGCCCCGGAGCTTCGTCGGCTTCCGCTGCGTCCGCACCATGGTCAACGACAGGTCCGGCACAAACAAAGCCTCCGGCAGCTCAGCCAAAGGCAGCAAGAAGAGCCCAAGAAGCTCCTCGACAGGACAAACAATCAGCACACGCAAGACACGCCGCTAACACACATCCAACAGCATAACTAACACATAGAAAAGATACACACATCATGAATCCTATAGCAAAATTGCAGAAGTGGATGGACTCCCCATCCGGCCAAGTATTTATGAACTACGCCTACAGCTGGGGTGCAGCAGTCGTGGTATTAGGTGCACTGTTCAAGCTGACACACATCCCCGGAGCCAACGAGATACTGTTCGTAAGTATGCTCACCGAGGTGCTCGTCTTCTTCATCTCCGGCTTCGAAAAACCCTACGACAAGACAGCCCGCGAGGAAAGCGAAGGCACAGCCCTGGCTGGACAGCAAATCGTAGTGGCTGGCGGCACGGCACTTCCCGAAGGCGCCGAGATACCTGAAGGTCCCATCGTCATCGGCGGCGGAGCACCCGTCGTGGCTGGCGGTGCAGTGGCTGCCGCAGGCAACATCGACCCCGACGCACTGGCCGCAGGCACCGGCCTGAGCGCCGCTGCAGCCAACCTCGCCGCAGCAGGTCAGGCCGCAGCACAGGCTCAGCTCGCCCTCGAACAGATACAAAATGGCGGTCCGGCCGTGGACCCCAACCAGATCAAGGCCACCGACCCCGCTGCCATCGAAGAGGCTGTCAAGAACTACGCCGAGGAGCTCACCGAACTCACCGACGTGCTGGCACGCGTCAGGAAGCAGGCTGAGCGCATGACCACCGACAGCGACGAGATGGAGAACCTCAACCGTTCGCTCACAGGCATCGCCACCGTCTACGAGCTTCAGCTGCGTAACATCAGCAAGCAGGTGGGCACCATCGAGCAAATCGACGAGCAAACACGCCGCATGGCACAGCAGATTGAAGAGCTCAACAACGTCTATGCACGCATGATCGGCGCCCTCACCATCAACATGGGCAGCGTGCCCGGCACAGCACAAAGCGAGAAATAACAGCTCAGAGTACTCCGAGAAATCAAAGTATTCCGACCATTCAGAATAACACGATTATTCAGAAAACAATGCCTATAAAGAAGAAAAGAGTCTCCCCGCGTCAGAAGATGATCAACCTGATGTACCTGGTCCTGCTGGCCATGCTTGCACTCAACGTGTCGAGCGACGTACTGAACGGGTTCTCGCTTGTGGCTGACGGGTTGAAGAAGAGTACCGAGAATGCCTCGAAGGTCAATCAGGGCATCTACAGCACCTTCGACCAGCAGATGAAGGACAACCCTGCAAAGGTGAAGGAATGGTACGAGAAGGCACAATACGTTCGCGGCATGAGCGACTCCCTCTTCAATCTGGCAGAGGAGCTCAAGGAGGCCATCGTACGCAAGAGCGACGGCAAGGACGCCGACGTCAACAACATCCATAACCGCGAGGACCTGGAAGCCAGCACACAGGTGATGCTTGCCCCGGGCACAGGGCGCGGCGAGGAACTCTACAAAGCCATCAACAGCTACCGCGACCGCATCGTACGCATGGTGACGGACAAAGAAAAGAAGGAAATCATCACCAGCAACCTCGACACCGAGGTGCCGACCCAGGCTAAGGTTCTGGGCAAGAACTGGCAGGAATACTCCTTCGAGAACATGCCTACAGCAGCTGCCGTGACGCTTCTGACCAAGCTGCAGAACGACGTACGCTACGCCGAGGGCGAAGTCCTGCACAACCTCATCAGCAACGTCGACGTGAAGGACATACGCGTGAACCAGCTCAATGCCTACGTCATACCCAACGCCCAGACCGTCGTGCAGGGCGGACGCTTCAGCGCACAGATCATCATGGCCGCCGTCGACACCACGCGCCGCCCCACCATCTACATCGGCGGCAAGCAGATACAGAGCGACAAGGGCTACTACGAAACGGTGTGCAGCAAGACGGGCGACTTCACCTTCAGCGGCTACATCGAAATGCTGAACGGCTCGGGCGAAAAGGTGCGTCGCGACTTCTCGCAGAAGTATAGCGTCGTGGCCCCAAGCGCGACTGTCAGCGCGGACATCATGAATGTGCTCTACGCAGGTTACGACAACCCGATGAGCGTCTCGGTGCCCGGCGTACCGAGCAGCAAGCTGCGCGTCAGCATGACGGGCGGCAGCTTCGAGCAGAAAGGCGAAGGCAAGTTCATTGCCAAGCCTTCGACACCTGGCACAGAAGCTGTCATCACTGTCTCCGCAGAGAGGGAGGGCCGCATGCAGGAGATGGGCAAGTTCACCTTCCGCGTTCGCAAGCTTCCCGACCCGACGGCCTACATCGCCTACGCGGCTGAGGGCGGCGGCGAGGAACACTTCACGGGCGGCTCGCTCTCCAAGCAGATTCTCATGGGCACCGAAGGCATCGGCGCCGCCATCGACGACGGCCTGCTCAACATCGCATTCCGCGTCAGCAGCTTCGAGATGCTCCTCTTCGACGCAATGGGCAATGCCGTACCCTACAAGAGCAACGGCGCAAACTTTTCCGACCAGCAGAAGGCTCAGATGCGCGGACTGGCTCGCAACAAGCATCTCTTCATCAGAGACATCCATGCCACAGGCCCCGACGGCATAGAGCGCACACTGAACGGCGTCATGGAGGTCATCATCAAATAAAGTAAGCCCGCCACCCCGCCCCGTCCCTCCATCGAGGAGGAGGAAGAAATAAATCGTAAATGGTAAATAGTAAATAGTAAATATATGAAGCGCATACTTTCTCTCATAACGGTCACGCTCTTGGCGACAAGTGCCGTACAGGCCCAGCCGGCGAAGCGTCGTGTTGCCACACCCGAAAAGACCGAACAGGCCGCCAAGCCTGCTGCCACTGGCACCGACCGCGCATCGCTCATGTTTCCCACATCGACTGCCATGCCCGACGACGTCGTATGGAAACGCGACATCTACCGGCAGCTCGACCTGACAAAGGACAAGAACGCTCCCATGTACTACCCCGTAGAACCGATGGGCAGGCAGGTGAACCTCTTCACCTACCTCTTCCGCCTTATCCTCACCGGACGCGTCAGCGCCTACACCTATAAGCTGGACGGCAACGAGTCGTTCGACGAAAAGGACAAGCTCGCCGTGAAGGACATGCTGGAGCGCTACGGCATCTATTACGAGGAGAACGGCGGCAAGCTCACCGTGGCCGACAGCGACGTGCCGAGCGCCGAAGCCACACGCTACTACCTCAAGGAAAGCATCTACATGGACCAGCGCACAGGCACCTTCACCACAAAGGTGACCGCCCTCTGCCCCATCCTCATGCGAGGCGCCGACGAGTTCAGCAGCGAAGCAACGCCCTACCCCCTCTTCTGGGTGAAGTACGACGACGTAGCACCCTGGCTCGCAAAGCTCCCCATGATGGCAAGCAACCTCAACAACGTCACCAACATGACGGCCGACGACTTCTTCGCCATGAACCGCTACGAAGGCAAGATCTACAAGACCAACAACATGCAGGGCAAGGTGCTGCAGAACTACTGCGAGACCGACAGCGACATGGTGGCAGAGCAGACACGCATCGAGAAGCAGATCAGCGACTTCGAGAAGAACGTCTGGGGCAGCGGCTTCCTGCCCGACACGACGAAGAAGGACAGCCTCGACACCGAATTGCAGGCCGGCGAGAAGAAGCCCGCCAAGGGACTCCTCTTCGGACGCAGCAAGGGCAGCAAGAGCGAAGCCGAAGCCACTGCACCGGCCCGCAGCACGGCATCTGCCGCAGCACCAAAGAAGGAAAAGGGCGCATCCTCGGCCAGCTCCGCCCCCCGCGTCAGTGCCCGCCGCCAGAGAAGATAAACGCTTCCACCCGGGTATCACCCGGAAAATGTCGTTTCACTGTCCATAAGGAGGTGTGTCAAAACATGGTTTTTTCACACCTCATTGAGGTCTTGAAGATCCCCTGGAAAGTAAATAGATATGGGGCGGTTTATGCGGTCTATGCATCTTTCTGTCGAAAAAGGACTAAGCAGACGGCATTTCCTGTCGATAGCCGAATAGAAGTATACATCCTCCCGTTCTTCCCTATCGACATGAACCAACCATATAATTTCAGCCACGCCATTCTCAAAGCGCTCCACCGTGATGTGGTAGAGTACCCACAGAGTCCCATCTTTCCTCCCAACCCAGTAGCGACACTCCGGCACGACATCCTTCAGACTATACAGCCCCCAAACAAATCTGTCACTAGACACAATGGGATAGGCACGTTTGGCCTCCTCGTCCACAAATATCAGCTCCTTGTTATACTTTGCACGATACCTGACCATTCCGCATCCCAAGTCTAAGATATAGTAATAATCCTTCTTGTCCGGATAGGACATCAGCGTCTCGTAATTCTTTTTCATCACGTCGTCGATAGTCATATTCATGTTCCTTTCGATTGTAAAGATTAAACATCCAGGCCCTTCGGCCAAGTACAAATAAAACACTAAAGAGAAATGCAGCCGGGCGCAAGCCTGTAAGCACGCCACCCGCACCCGGCTGCAAAGTTACACAATTATATTGTATCGAACCTAATTATTATTGCAAATAATCACTTCACCAGCACTTTCTTCCCTCCATGCAGATATATACCAGGCTGCGCAGGCTTGTCAGCAAGACGAGTGCCTTGCAGCGAGTACCAGCCAATTTCGTCGTCAGCCTCCATCTTCAGATCCTCAACGCCAGTGGTAGTGTCTGTGAGCCTTATGCTCAACTGCTTTTTGGCACCAGACGGTATGTTCAGATAAGCCTCGCCAGCATTGACTGTCTGACTTTCATTAACAGCCTCGAACAATGAACCCTCCGGGATGAATACATAGCCACTCGTTATGTCTGTGTCTTCAGTAACACCAACGAACAAATTGGAGTAGATAAAGTCCGTCTCAGCGAAGGGTACCTCATAACTCATGTTAGGCCGTCCTACTATCAAGAGACCTGTCCTTGCTGGCACCTTGTCTACTCTCAACATAATGACATCTCCTGTCTCAACACTGAATCCGCTGGCAATATAAGCCTTCAGATTATTTACATTGGAAAAGTCAAGAGCATACTCAGAGCAGAACGTCCTCATAGAAGAAGAGGCAAATTCAATTACCTCTAAACTCTCGACGATATTAGAAAAGTTTCCTTTCCATCCGTTAGTACTCTCATATGATTCTTTTGTGCCGGCAGGAACATAAAGGATGGCATTATTATGAACGTAACTAAATACAGATGACTCTATTTTGAATGGGGTTATAATGTGTGAGATTACTTCGTTGAGTTTCCTACACGAATAGAAGGCATTAGACCCGATGGAAGTCACGCTGCTGGGAATCTCTATGGATGTCAGAGACTGGCAGTTGTAGAAGGCTTTGCTTCCGATGGTTGTCACTCTATATGTTATACCACCTGCCACCACTGTAGCCGGGATTTTCACATCGCCAACGTACTCGCCGTCTCCCGAGGTCACAATAGCATTCGTTCCGTCAATGTTGTAATAAATGGTTACACCATCTTCGTTCTCTGCCTTGAAATCATAGGCACTGACTTGGGCGGCACACGCGAGGCCAACCACCATGAGCAGCAATCGCTGCATGAAAATAATAATTTTGTGCATATAAATGATGGATAAAGTTGAATGACAGCTAGTAGTCTGTAAAGTCTAAAAGTTGACTAAAGGGTACAAGTGTTTTAGTTTAACCCTTGCCTCTTCATTCGTAAACTGCCAGTCCACTCCCTTTTGCCTGTTGTTCCTATCGGTATGCCATTTCTCCAGTTCCTCATT
>JAFUVM010000026.1 GCA_017483665.1 Bacteroidaceae bacterium | reverse complement strand
GCTCTGCCGGGTCGATGCTGAAGTCCTCGCTCGGCACAATAATATAAGGTACGCGTGCGCGAGGCTGCAGCTCCTGCTCGAAGACAATCTCACCGTCCTTGCATCCCGCCAAGCGGTAGTATTTCCCCTTCCCCGCATCCGGCTCCGTCGGCAGGACAATCGTTGCCATCTGCTCTGCGGTGAAGGCGATGGGCTCTGTATAATTCGGCAGAGCAACCACAGAGCCGAAATATTTCCAAGGTGACTGAGCGCTGTACCATTCGACAGAATTCGCAGGAACATGCAACGTGGCTGTCCTGATGGTGCTCAAGGGGAAAGAGACGGTAGGTGTATCGGGGAGGCTGTCTGGATATCAATAAACATCAGTCAGACTGCTGCAACCTTCGAAGGCAGATAAACCGACGCTCATCACGCTTTTGGGAATCGTGACAGAGGTCAGGCCTGTACAGCCCTTGAAAGAAAAAGAGCCAATTGTAGTTATGCTCTCCGGAATGGTCAAATCGGTTATCTCCTGTCCGTCTTGATACAAATGACCTGCAGAAGATAGGGGATTGGCCGACCTGCCCCTGAAAAGAATCTTGCACCATGCTTCAAGACTTTTGATGTGAACAGCCGTAAGAGATGCGCAATAAGACGATGCAATACTTTTCATATTATTAGGTATTGTAATCGAATTCAGGCTTCTACAACCCATTAAAGCAAATTCATCAATGCTGGTAACGGGGTAGGTCTTTCCATTATACGAAACGGTCTCAGGAATAACAAGATCACCCGAATAAAATTCTTTAGATGAGGTTACCTCTGCCTCATCTTCAGAGAAGTTGTAACAGATGCCGTCAATGAGAACATTGTTGTACTGAGCAGTTGCCATCATTGGCAATAAAACTGCAAGAATCAAAAGTTCAATCTTTTTCATAATACTAATAATATAAGAGCATAAAGTTAATGTTTCCGGCTGCAAAGTTATTAATTTCCAAAATAACCTCCAAATAATTTAACTCCCAACCGCTCCCAACATTTGAAAAATAAATCGCAAAAATTCACTCCCAACTCTTCATAATGTTGTATATTAGGCGTTTTAAGCATATAGGGCGACTTTATGTTATTCAACATGTTTGGGAGTAGTTGGGAGTAAAAACGCTTGCACATCAAAAAGAATTAGCGTACCTTTGCAGCCGGAAACCCGTATACATATTATGAAAAAGAAAAGTTCCACATTACTCATCTCCTTTTGCCTGCTGACTCTGCTCGGGGCATGCGGGAGGCAGGAGGACAGTGGTGAGGAGCGGCAGCTGCTCGGCATCATCGAAGAGACGTGGATGCTCTGCGAGACTGACCTGTCCGCAGCACAAGCGCGGGCCGAAGAACTGGCGGACTCCGTCGGTGGTGCCTCGGAGTACGTGCGGCAGAAATACGACATGCTCGCCATTCGCCTGCGCGACAAGAGCGACATCGTGCCGTCCACGCCAGACTCTGCCCTGCGGGTGCAGCAGTACTTCGCCCGACGGGGCAACGCCATCGACAAGGAACGCTCCTGCTACTACGCAGGCAGCGCCTACCGCGACCTGAAGGACTACCCGCAGGCCGTGAGCTACTTCCTGATGGCTGTCGATGCCGCCAGGCAGGGCGAGGATGCCGACACGCTGCTGTGGCAGAACGCTCTGTCGCAGCTGGGGCACCTCTATATCCTCCTGCTGGACTATGAGGCCGAGCTGAAGGTGGCGTGGCAGTCCATGGAGCTGGCAAAGGCAACGCGGACGAACCTGGCTTTCTACCAGGCAGACGTTGCCACGGCCTATCAGAACCTGAACGACACGCTGCACTGCCTCCGTTACCTCGACGAGGCGCACCGTACCATCCGCCGCGAGCACTACCACCCTAAATACGGCCGTACGCTGGCCTACATGCTGTCCGCATACGCCCGCCTCGGCCGCCTCGGCACGGTCGACACCCTGCTGCAAAAGCTGTCACAGCTGCCCGAGGAGCAACGGCCCCACAACTACGAGCTGAGCCTGGCCCTGTGCCACGAGAAGGCTCTCCGCACGGACTCGGCCATCCTCTGCTACACCTCCTGCTACAACAAAGAGGAAGACATCACCGGCCGGTACGAGGCAGCAGCCGGACTGCAACGGTGCTACCTGCGGCGGGGCGACTTCCGGCAGGCGGCCCTGTGGGGAAGCCGACTGTACGACACGAACGACTCCGTCATCGCCCAACGTGCCTTCGAGCAGACGGAGCGTGCCCGCGACACCTACGTCTACTTCCGCAACAAAGAGGAGGAGCAGAACCTCCGGCAGAAGGCGGAAGCCATAGCACGCCGCAACCGCCGCCTCGTCTTTTTCAGTGCCACGACGAGCCTCGCGCTACTCTGCACCGTCCTGGGCGGCATGGCCTTCTACAGCTTCCGCAGGAGGCACTACACAGAGGAACTCGTCGACAAGGACAGGATGCTCCGCTCTGCCGAGAAGGAGATACAGAAACGTTCGGACGAGCTGATGCAAAGGCGGAAGATAAACCAGGAGCTGACGCAGCTGGCCCTGATGAACGGTACGACGGACGAAGCGGAAGAGGTGATAGAGCTCTTCCAAAAGGTCGCCGCCGGTCAGGCCGAACTGAAACAAGACTCGTGGCGGAAGTTGATGGGAGCCGTAGAGACGCTCCATCCGGGCTTCCACGATGCGGTGCAGGGACGTCTGCAGGGGCATCTTCGCGAACCACTGATTCGCACAATCTGCCTGATGAAGATAGGTCTGGAGCCGGCACAAGTGGCCCGTGTGATGAACGCGAAGATTCAGACGGTATGGAACCGCTTCAAGCGTGCCGAGTCAACCTGCGGCGATCTGCTCGGCCCGGCGTAGTGTCGATGCTAAAGTTCTCGCTCAACAAAATAGTATAAAATGACTTTACGCATTCATACCAGCATATCAGAATCACATATCATACCGTTTTTGCAAAATAATCTGCAATTCTGCCACAGGATATGCAGTCGTCTGTAAGTAATCATGTTACGGAATGGCAGATGACATGGCAGATGTGACAGATGACGTATGTGTGCTACTCAACATAATTAATAATGACTGTATCCTCATCCCATTTATACTCTATTTGCCTAACGTCCGGCTTTCGGACATAGTCAACATGTGCATCACGGAAATTAAAGCACAACCGTTCGAAGGACTTCAGTATGGGGCGTCCCAGGAAACTTCGGGAATCGCTGAACGGAACATAGTCATGCGGTTCGAACTTTCCTTCCATCCAGTTTTCCGTTCCTCCAATCCCAACGAAGAAGCCTTCCTCACGGTTTGTGAATTGCGGCGGGAACATCAGGCAGTTTGCCCCCGTGTCGAGGATAAACGTGCCATTATATCCATCTATGACATAGGGAAGACTGATGCTGCGGTCGCCTCTGACGCCGGCATTCATTACGAAATTAGCCCCCTCTTCATGAGCAGGCGGCGGGTAGCGAAATACAATGCTGTCGTATGACAATTCCATGTATTCCAGGCGTATTAAGTCTGGAGCTCCTATTATACCGTCAAAATCTTGCCCGACAACAAGGTCCGACACCTTGACCGGCAGGTTGTAAAACGTGATGCCATCTATTCGCAGACTATCCACAACGCCATGCTGCATACTGCCTATGCTATCTGGATTATCTGCGGTGCTGACCAATGTGGAATCGGGAAGCAGATGGATTCCTGCCTGGTTGGCAAGCCTGCGCGAAAGGACGGTACTTGACAATTCTCCCGTATCTACCATAAAACATGCATTCCTCTGTCGGTTGACGTCCGCATTGATACACATGTGCCCATGTAAGTTGTCAGGAGCAAGCCTTACGACATTCTTTTCGCGGCGGATGGAAACAGGCGGTATGTCCTTCCCTGCTTCCGCCATTCTGTGCCAACGGTCTGCCCTCATCATCATCGTAGAATCCTCCCCCCAACGTCGGTCAACATAACATGCCATCCGCTCTATCTCGTCGTACCTGTTCTGCAGGATCATTCTGCGGTATTTCTTATCAAGCAGATAGGCCGCGTTGCCATCTTTCAGCTCGGAGTCCGTTCCTCTGACCAACAGTGTATCAATAAGCGATAACATCAAACTGTCTAAGGCGTATGCATCGCAATAGTCAACGATGGTCAACGCGAAAAGCATCCCTCCCACGTTGTCACGATTATCCATCGCCTCGGCCCACATCTGGTCATAGTCAACGTATCGGAGCTCCAATGAAGCTCTCAACTGCTTTGCCAACCAGTCATTAATATTCTCAGCCTTTGTCTGCCCCGACAGACAAAAGGCAAAGGCAAATATCAATAACTGTTTGGCGTTCATAAATCAATACATGATGTCGCGGCTTACGCCCTCGCGCGCATGGACGCGCGTACCATATATATTATTATTATGCAGTACATGCCCAGACTGAGGAGCTCGCTCAGCGGGTTCTGCCACCAGGCGCTGTAGTCGAAGCTGACGTTCTGCCACTTCAGCGCAGCGCTGAGTACGCCCATCAGGGCACCGCCGGCAATGAAGCCGCTGGCCAGCAATGTGCCGCGCTCGCCACGGGCCGTGTTCAGCTTCTGGTCTTTGCTGCGCGTGGTGACGAACCAGTTGATGGCACCGCCGACGAGCAGGGGCAGGTTCAGCTCCAGGGGGATGAACATGCCGAGGGCAAAGGCGAGGGCCGACACGCCGAAGGCATTCAGCACAAGGGCAATCAGGGCACCGATGCCGTAGAGCAGCCAGGGCGCTCCGTTGCCGCTCATCAGGGGCTCGATGACAGCGGCCATCGCATTGGCCTGAGGTGCGGAGAGCGTGCCGTCGGTGAAGCCGTAGGTCTTGTTCAGAATCATGATGACCCCGGCCACGGTGGCGGCACTGACCAGCGTGCCGAGGAACTTCCACGTCTCCTGCTTGCGGGGCGTAGAGCCCAGCCAGTAGCCTATCTTCAGGTCGGTGACGAAGCCGCCCGCCATGCTCAGTGCCGTGCAGACCACGCCGCCCATGATGAGGGCTGCCACCATGCCCGATGTGCCGCTCAAGCCAACGGCGACCATGACGACGGAGGCCAGGATGAGCGTCATCAGCGTCATGCCGCTGACGGGGTTCGTGCCGACGATGGCGATGGCATTGGCTGCGACGGTGGTGAAGAGGAAGGTGATGATGCTGACCACGAGAATGGCAACGATGCTGAACGTCCAGTTGCCGCCCATCACATCGAGGTGGAAGAAGAGGAAGGTGAGCACGAGGGCCAGGACGATGCCGAAGGTGACGAACTTCATGGGCAGGTCAAGTTGGGTGCGTTTCTCATTGAACATTGAAGATTGACCATTGACCATTTTCTCTCCCTTGGAGGGGGAGTTAGAGGGGGTCCGCACCAGTTTCACTGCCCCTGCGATGACCTTGCGGCTATTGTATATGCCGATGATGCCAGCCATGGCAATGCCGCCTATGCCGATGCTCTTGGCGTACTTGAAGATGACCTCGGGGCTTGCGGCAGCGGCGACGATGCCTTCTGCCACCTCAAGGCCGGGGAAAAGCAACGCTATGGCGGGCACGATGACACACCAGACAAGGACCGAACCGCAGCAGATGATGAAGGCGTACTTCAGTCCGACGATGTAGCCCATGCCCAGGACAGCGGCTCCCGTGTTGATCTTCAGCACGAGTTTGGCTTTCTCGGCCAACGTGTCGCCCCAGAGCAGGGCGCGGCTCGTGAAGTTCTCGTGCCAGAGACCGAACGTAGCGACGGCGAAGTCGTAGAGTCCGCCTATGAGTCCGGCTATCATCAGGGGCTTGGCCTGTGCGCCGCCCTTCTCGCCGCTCACCAGCACCTGCGTGCCGGCTGTGGCTTCGGGGAACGGGTATTTGCCGTGCATCTCCTTGACGAAATACTTGCGGAACGGGATGAGGAACAGGATGCCGAGTATGCCTCCCAGCAGACTTGCCAGGAAGACTTCAAGGAAGTTGACCGTCATCTCGGGGTACTTGGCCTGCAGGATGTAGAGGGCCGGCAGGGTGAAGATGGCTCCGGCCACGATGACGCCGCTGCAGGCGCCGATGCTCTGGATGATGACATTCTCGCCGAGGCTGTTCTTGCGGCGCGTGGCGCTGCTCAGTCCGACGGCGATGATGGTGATGGGGATAGCGGCCTCGAAGACCTGGCCGACCTTCAGCCCGAGGTAGGCGGCTGCGGCGCTGAAGATGACAGCCATCACGATGCCCCAGCACACCGACCAGAGGTTCACCTCGCGCGGCGTGCCCTGGGCTGGCATCATGGGTTCATATTCCTCGCCTTCGTGCAGTTCGCGGAAGGCGTTCTCGGGCAGTGTGTCCCGGTATTCTCTTGGTTCGTTGCTCATGTTGAGGGGTTAGGGATTAGGGATTAGGGATTAGGGCGGCTACTCCACTTCGTTGCAGTAGACGTAGCCCTGTTTGTCGTAGAGTTTCTCCAGCCTGGGCAGGCGGGCCTTGAAGGCGTCGAAGTCCTTCTTCTTGGGCTGGCACCACTGCACCTCGCTCATGGAGGCCAGGCGCGGCAGCAGCTGGTAGAAGGCGTGCTCGGGGTAAGCCACCTGCTCGGTCCAGAGGTTGGCCTGTACGCCCAGGATGTAGTCCTGCTCGCTCTCAGCCAGTTCTTCAGGAACGATGGGCTCGAAGGAGTACATCTTCGAGCAGGAGACGATGTAGCTGTCGGTGGTGCGGGGCTGTTTGCCGTAGTCCTTCAGCTGCGGATGGTCGATGTATGCATAGACGTTGGGACTCATGATGACGCGATGCTTCTGCTTGGCTGCAGCCACACCGCCCTTGGTGCCGCGCCACGACATGACGATGGCGTTCTCCGTCAGGCCGCCGGACAGTATCTCGTCCCAGCCGATGATGCTGCGACCGCGGGAGGCCAGGAACTGCTCTATCTCGTGGTTGATGTAGGTCTGGAGCTTGTTCTCGGCGCTACGTCCGTCCTGACTGCCCCTGCCGCCTTCGCTGCCTATATGCGATTCGTCCGTCAGGCCCAGCTCCTTAATCTTCGCCTGGCACTTGGCGCACTTCTTCCAACGTTCCTTGGGGCACTCGTCGCCGCCGATATGGATGTAGGGCGAGGGGAACACGTCGCAGATCTCTCCGAAGACGGTCTTGAGGAATGTCAGCGTCTCGGGATTGCCTCCGCAGAGCACTTCGCGCATCACACCCCAGTAAGGAGCGACCTCATACGGGCCGCCCGTGCAGCCCAGGTTGGGGAAGACGTGCAGGGCGCTCTGCATGTGGCCCGGCATGTCTATCTCAGGCACCACGTTGATATAGCGCTCGGCTGCGTAGCGGACGATGTCGCGGCACTCGTCCTGGGTGTAGTAGCCGCCGTAGGGGATGTTGTCGTAGATGCGCATGCGGCTCGGACCGATAACGGTCTTCTCGCGCACGCTGCCCTTCTTCGCCAGGTCGGGCAAAGCCTTCACCTCGAAGCGCCAGCCCTGATCCTCGCTCAGATGCCAATGGAACTGGTTGCAGCCGTGCAGCGCCATCGCGTCGAGGAACTGCTTGACGAAGTCGACGGAAAAGAAGTGACGGCCGCAGTCGAGCAGGACGCCGCGGTAGCCGAAGCGCGGCTGGTCGGCAATCTGCACGAAGGGCAGCTCCACAGCCTCAGCCCCGTCCTTCAGCACGGGCAGGCTCTTGCGCAACGTCTGCGCGGCGCGGAACAGTCCGACCGGCTCGGCGGCACACAGCTCGACGCCCTTCTTGCCCACGGAGACCGTATAGGCCTCGGCGGAAGTCTGCGAAGCATTCAGGGCCTTGAACTTGGCATTCAGCACGAGCTTCACCTGCGCCTTCTTGTCGTCGGGCGTCAGCTGGAGCTGGATGCCGGTGGCTTCCTTCACCCACTGCTGCAGGAATTGTGCGATGCGGCTCGTCTCGGCGTTGCTCTTGTCGTAGGCGATGCCCGTGCCGGAAGTGATGCGCAGCGACTGCGTCGTGTCGGCATTCACCTCCAGGGGAAGCGGAATGATGTTGTAGTCGGCACGCTGGGCCATCGTCGTGAGGGCCAGAGCGCATGCCAAAAAGAAGAGTCCGATTCTATTCATAAGGTAAAGATATTTTAGGGTTAATTGACTTTTGACGGAAACATCGCGTTTTCCCCCACAAAATTACAGATAATTTCCCGTTCCACCAAATAAAACTCCCACAAAAATGCACTGCCACACAGAAGGTTTGTCCCCGCAGCCCGAACAGAAAACATTTCGACCGCCCTCCACCTTCCCGCAGCACGAACATCCCCGCCGCACGACATAAACCTCCCGGACGCATAGGATAAACTTCTCCGCCGCACGCAACAAAACAATTTCAGTGGCTTGGAAATATATTTCAAAGGCTTTGAAATATATTTTAGTGCCGCTGAAATATATTTCCAAGCCACTGAAAAAGTTTCTCTCCCCGGGCCGAAGGAAATGTCGCAACGGGGAAACGAACTTGTCACTGCGGAGGCTGGAACTTCACATCTTTTATTTTAACATCGGAAGGTTTTTATTTTAACATCGAAAGACACGAAAAAAAACGAATGGGTGGCGCGGGTTTTCGCTCGCTTTTTCGTACCTTTGCAGCGGAAAAGAAAGCGAAAGGACGATGAAAGTGACTTTGATACAAATGGACGTGGCATGGGCGGGCGACAAGAAGCTCCGCGAAAATGTCCGCAAGAACCACGAGACAGCTGAAAAAGCGATGCTCGCTGCCGAGAAGAGCGACCTTTACGTGTTGCCGGAAATGTGGAACACGGGGTTCGTCACGACGCCGGAGAACCTCTTCCCAGAGCAAGGTCCGACGTCGGTCAGCCCCTCGTCCGAGGGAGAAACGGGCGTTGGGAGCGAGACCTTGACGTGGATGCAGCGGATGGCCGACAAGCTGGACGCGGCTGTGGCAGGCAGCGTCGCCGTACGGTTGCCGGACGGCTCATTCAGGAACAGGCTTTTCTTCGTAAAACCAGACACCTCCCCCAATCCCTCCCCCGAGGCGGTGGGGAGAGAAAGCAACTGCCAACCTTGCGAACAAAGCCTCTCTCCTCGGGGGAAGGTTTGGAGGGGAGCTTTCTACGACAAGCACCACCTCTTCACCTACGGCGGCGAGCACCTGCACTATACGCCGGGAGAGGAGCGCGTGACGATGGAGTGGCGCGGGGTGCGCCTGCGCCTGTGCACCTGCTACGACCTGCGCTTCCCGCTCTGGCTGCGCTGCAGGGACGACTACGACGCACTCATCTGCGTGGCGTCGTGGCCTACGGTGCGCATGCATGCCTGGCGCGTGCTGCTCCAGGCAAGAGCCATCGAGAATCAATGCTATGTGCTGGGAGTGAACCGTGTGGGCGACGACCCTGTCTGCCAATACTCCGGCGGGACAGCCTTCGTGAACCCCTACGGCGAGATGACGGCCTGCCCGGAGGGTGAGGCTTCCGTCCTGACAAAAACAATCGACATGGAGCACCTCCGCACCTTCCGCGGGAAGTTCCCCGTCCTGAAGGAAGCAGACTAATAGCGCTTCACGTCCTCGATTTCCTCTATCTTCTTCAAGTCCTGGAAAATGGTACGGAGGTCGCGGACGTCGTGGACACCGAGGTTGATGTCGGCAGTGAAAAGGCCGTCGTTGGTCTCGATGTGCAGGCTGTGCATGTTGATGTTGAGCTGCTGCGAGAGGACACCCGTTATCTTGTGCAGCACGCCGACGCGGTCGAAGCCCACGATGTGGAGTGTGGCAGGGAAGGAAAGTCCGCCGTGCGTGTCCCACTGGGCTGAAAGGATGTGGTTGCCGTCGCTTGCCTTGAGGCGCTTTGCCACGTCGCACTGCCGCTTGTGGATGATGATGTGCTGTTCGTCGTCGAGGTAGCCGAGCACGTCATCGCCGGGAATCGGGTGGCAGCAGTCGCAGATGATGTAGCGGCTGATGGTCTCTTCGTTGAGGATAAGCGGCTTCTTCCTGTCTATCTTCAGGGTGTTGTCCTGCTGCGTCTCCCCCTCTTCCTGCACGGTCTCCTCCGTCTCCTCGGGATGATGCTTGAAGAAGGGCAGGTACTTCTTCCACTTTCTGCCCTTGCGCACCCTCTCGTTGAGGGCACCGAGGTCGGCATCGCCCAGGACGATTGTCTGTGCACCGATGGCGGAGAGAAGCTCTTCGCGTGTGGCGAGCGCATGGAAGCGGCACAGCTTTTCGACGTTGATGCTGTTGGGTTCCTTCTCGTGCTTCTGGAAGAACTCCACAAGGATGTCCTCGCCTATCTTCTGCTTCTCGCGTTCCTCGCGCCGCAGGATGGCCTCTATCTTGCCCTTCGCCTTGGCCGTCGTGGTGAAGCTGGTCCAGCTCTTCTCCACTTTCTGGTTCTTGGAAGTGAGAATCTCCACCTGGTCCCCGCTGTTCAGGACGTAGCTGATGCCCACGAGCTTGTGGTTGACCTTGGCGCCAATGCAATGGGTACCCAAGAAGGTATGTACGCTGAAGGCAAAGTCGAGCACGGTACAGCCGGCCGGCATGGTCTTGAACTCGCCCTTCGGCGTCACCACGAATATCTCGTTGGCAAAGAGGTTGAGCTTGATGGTGTCGAGGAAATCGATGGCGTTGGGCTGCGGATCGTCGAGGATTTCGCGGATGGTATGCAGCCACTTGTTCAGTTCGTTCTCGTTGTTTTCGCCGATTTCTCGGTCCTCGTCGTCGCCCGTCCCGCCTTCCTTGTACTTCCAGTGGGCAGCGAAGCCGTTCTCCGCGATGTCGTCCATGCGGCGGCTGCGTATCTGCACCTCCACCCATTTGCCTGCCTTGCTCATCAATGTGGTGTGGAGAGCCTGGTAGCCATTGGCCTTGGGATTGGACACCCAGTCGCGCAGGCGGTCGGGGTGCGGCTTGTAGATGCCGCAGGCAGCGGCGTAAATCTTGAAGCACTCGGCCCTCTCGTCGGCTCCCTCGTCCACGTCGAAGACGATGCGTACGGCCAGAATGTCGTACACCTCCTCGAAGGTGACGTGCTTGGTCTGCATTTTGGTCCAGATGCTGTAGGGCTTCTTGATGCGAGCCTTTATCTCGTAGCGTATGCCGGCCTCGTCGAGCTTCTGCCGGATGGGGGCCGTGAACTGCTCGAATATCGAAGTCAGCTGCTCGCGCACACCTGCCAGCTGTTCCTTGATGTGCTGGTATTCCTCCGGGTGCTCGTAGCTGAAGCTCAGGTCCTCGAGCTCCTCCTTCACCTTGTTCAGCCCGAGCCGATGAGCCAGGGGCGCATAGATGTAGAGGGTCTCGCCCGCTATCTTGTACTGCTTGCTCGGCAACTGGCTGCCCAGGGTACGCATGTTGTGCAGGCGGTCGGAAATCTTGATGAGAATGACACGGATGTCGTCGCTCATGGTGAGCAGAAGCTTCTTGAAGGACTCAGCCTGTGCCGATGCCTTGTCGCCGAAGATGCCGCCCGAGATCTTCGTCACACCGTCCACGATTTGCGCTATCTTCGGACCGAAGATATTGGAGATGTCCTCCACGGTATAGTCCGTGTCCTCCACCACGTCGTGCAGCAGGGCGGCACAGATGCTGGTGCTGCCCAAACCTATCTCGCTGCAGGCAATCTGCGCCACAGCGATGGGGTGCATGATGTACGGCTCCCCCGAGAGACGGCGCACACCCTTGTGGGCCTCCTTCGCAAAGTTGAAGGCCTTGTCGATGATGTCTACATGCTTGCGGTGGCGCGATGCCAGATAGCTGTCCACCAGACGCTGATAGGCTTCAGCTACCAGCTTCTCATCTTCCATCTCGCGGATGCTTAGTTCTTCCATAGCACAATTTGGGGGATTGGATTAGTTCACTTTTATCTTCTGTCCGGCCTTGATGTTGGTGCCCCGGATGCCGTTGAGCTGCTGCAGCCGCGACACGGTGGTGTGGTTGCGACGGGCTATCTCGCCGAGCGTATCGCCCTTGCGAACCGTGACGGTCGAGCCGTTGCCACGGCTTCTGCCCTTGCGCTTGGACGGAGTGGCAATGGGAACATCGGGCACAGTCCGTATCTCGTCTGCGGCAACGTAGATGGAGTCGCCGGCTTCGAGGAAGGTGCTGACAGCAGCTGTAGGCAGGCGCAGGGTGCAGGCATGGCTCTCGCCGGGGATGAGCGACGTGCGGTACTGCGGGTTGAGGGCGCGGAGCTCGTCCTGGCTGATGTCGCACAGCTCGGCAATGCGCTCCATGCGAACGTTGCGGCTCACCTGTATTGTGTCGGTGCCCATCGGCAGCGTCGTGTTGACCGGACAGATATTATGGTCGCAATAATAGTTCATGATGTAGTTGGCAGCGATGAAGGCCGGCACATAGCCGCGCGTCTCGGCAGGAAGATAGGGGTAGATGGTCCAGTAGTCCTTGGCGCCGCCTGCCCGCTTGATGGCCTTGGTCACATTGTTCGGACCGCAGTTGTAGCTGGCAATGACCAGCGTCCAGTCGCCGAAGATGCCGTAGAGGTCGTGCAGGTATTGGGCGGCTGCATAGCTGGACTTGATAGGGTCGCGCCGCTCGTCGATAAGGCTCGTCACCTCCAAGCCGTACTGCTTGCCCGTGCCTATCATGAACTGCCAGAGGCCGACGGCCCCTGCGCGGCTGACGGCAGTGGGGTTGAGGGCACTCTCTATGATGGGCAGGTACTTCAGCTCGAGCGGTATCTGATAGCTCTCGAGGGCTTCCTCGAAGATGGGATTGTAGAAGTTGCTTGCGCCCAGCAGCACGGAGACGGACTGCCGCAAGCGGCCGCTGTAGAGGTTGATGTACTGCTGCACTACATTATTATAAGGCATGTCTACCACGTTCGGCAGTCGGCTCAGACGCTTGGCATAGGTCTCGGCATCGAAGTCGGGGTTCTCTCCCGTCGACTCGCAATGCTCATCGAAGAGAAGGAACTTGCTCGTCTGCCAACTGGCAAGCAGGCTGTCTATCTCGCGCGTCTGCAAGCCTTCGGGCAGCTCGACGGAAAGTTCCAGGCTGTCGTCGTCGTTCTCGTCCTGTATCGCAACGGGGAGCAGGGAGCCGGAGGCTTTTGCCTGAATCATCGTGAAGGGGAGAAGGGGCAACAGCAGCGTAAGATATATGGTATGTCTGTTCATAGTCTGATTTGTTTAGAAGTTGATGACGCACTGAATGCCAGGGGTCGTCTGGCGATGGCGCATGTCGGTTCGTTCTGTCTCCAGCATAGTCGGCATCAGCTGGATGCTGAGGTCGCGGGTGATGTCGAACGTCGAGAGCTCGGCATCCACATAGGCATCGATGACGGAAAGCAGGTATACAGCTCCGAAGGCAAAGATACTCAGGTCGCGAAAGCGACGGAAAGTGTCCTTCTTGCTCTTGAAGATGCCTTTGAAGCGTTCCTCCTTGCCCTCGATGCTGTAGTTCAGAGGCAGCATTTTCTCGTAGCTCTTCGTGTTGGGGTCGCTGTCCATGATGTCCAGATAGGCCTGCGAATAGTCGGAAAGCATCTGGCCGTTCCAGGTGAGAGCGTAGACGCAACCGAGGAATCCTCCGTAGACGATGGGCAGCTTCCAGTACTTGCGGTTGTAGAACTGACCGGCTCCGGGCAGCACGAGCGCAAGCCACATGGCCCGGATGGGGTCTGGACGGAAGGTCGTCAGGTCGCGACGGATGCGTTTCTGGTGCAGGATGTTGTCCGTGATGTTGCGGAATGCAGCCGTGTCGATGGTGAAGGAATCGGTTTCCTGCACGTCAGCATTTACACCGACAGAGTCCGGGGCGGGCACATTCTCCACGTCCTGAGCCGACAGATGCATCAGTGGGCACAGGGTGAAGAGCAGGAGGAGAATGTGTCGGAGGGTCATCAGTCGCGGAGTTTATCGAGCAGTTCCACAATACGTTCCAGCTCGGTCTCGTTAGAGAACGGGATGCTTATCTTGCCCCTGCCGCTTTCCGAACAGGTCATCTCGACGCGGGTCTTGAAGATTTTCCGCAGTCCCTCGCGCAGGACATTGTAGTCGGCGCTGAGGTTGGAGCCTTTCTGCCGGATGCGTGTACCCTCTTTTGTCTTGACGGAACCTCCTTCGCTGAGCTGTTTCACCATGTCCTCTATCTTGCGGACGCTCAGGTGGTCCTTCTTCATCTCGGCAAAGACTTTGAGCTGCGCCTCGGGGTCGGAGAGGGCGAGCAGGGCGCGGGCATGCCCCATGTCTATCTCGCGGTTGCGGAGAGCCACCTGCACGCTGGCGGGAAGCTTCAGCAGGCGCAGGTAGTTGGTGACTGTGGCGCGGTTCTTTCCGACGCGTTCGCTGAGCTGTTCCTGTGTCAAGTTGTACTGTTCGATGAGGTTCTGATAGGCCAGTGCCACTTCGAGTGCCGTCAGGTCCTGCCGCTGGATGTTCTCGATGAGCGCCATCTCCATCATGTTCTCGTCGTCGACGGTGCGGATGTATGCCGGGATGGTGATGAGCCCGATGCGCTGGCTGGCACGCCAGCGGCGTTCGCCTGCGATGATGACGTAGGTGCCGTCGCCCATGTCGCGCAGGGTGATGGGCTGTATGACGCCTATCTGCCGGATGCTGTTAGCCAGTTCCTGCAGGCTGTCGTCGTCGAAGTCGCGGCGCGGCTGGTTGGGGTTCGGGCGGATGTCGTCCATGCGGACCTCGCAGATGTTGGACGAGCCGTTGGTCTCTATCTCTTCGGTCTGCAGCAGGGCGTCGAGGCCTCTGCCCAGCGCTTGTCCTTGGTATTTCTTCTTGATAGCCATTTTATTATAAAAGGTGAAAAGTTAAAAAGGTGAAAAGGTGAAAAGGTTAAAGGGTTAAGGGGTGACATGTTTTTCAACCTTTCACCTTTTCTCCTTTTTCTATGATTTCCTGTGCCAAGGCCAGGTGTGCCTTCGAGCCTGCCGCATCGGCGTCGTAGAGGATGGCGGGCACGCCGTGGCTGGGAGCCTCGCTGAGCTTGACGTTGCGCTGGATGACGGTCTTGAAGACGAGTTCGCGGAAGTGTCGGCGCACCTCTTCGTAGATTTGGTTGGCGAGGCGCAGACGGCTGTCGTACATAGTGAGCAGGAAGCCCTCTATCTCGAGCTGCGGGTTCATGCGCGACTTCACTATCTTGATGGTGTTGAGCAGCTTGCTGATGCCTTCGAGGGCGAAGTATTCGCACTGCACGGGAATGATGACGCTGTCGGCGGCAGTCAGGGCGTTGACCGTGATGAGGCCGAGGCTGGGGCTGCAGTCGATGAGGATGTAGTCGTAGTCGGCCACGATGGGCTGCAGCAGGCCCTGGAGGATGCGTTCCTGGTTCTTGAAGTGGAGCAGCTCTATCTCTGCGCCGACGAGGTTGATGTGCGAGGGTACGATGTCGAGCCCCTCGATGTCCGTCGTATATATAATGTCGCGGATGTCCACCTGCCCGAGCAGGGCGTTGTAGATAGAGTGCTCTATCTTGCTCATGTCGACACCCATGCCGCTGGAGGCGTTGGCCTGCGGGTCGGCATCGATGAGGAGCACCTTCTTCTCGAGCGTGGCAAGGGAGGCGGCGAGGTTCATGCTCGTTGTGGTCTTGCCCACACCTCCCTTTTGGTTGACGATGGCTATGGTCTTACTCATCTTTTTCGAATTTCTGATGTTTCCTGTGATTCATTCTGCAAATATACGTCAAAAGACCGAAAAAAACCTACTTTTGCCTCGGTTATTTACCCGAAATGTTGATAAAAGCCTCGTTTTGTTGATAACTTGAGGTCAACGGGACAGCAAATTCGGGCTATAAGTGCCTTTTTCGCATGCTTGGCGTAGGGGTACACGCGCATAATAATAATGTACGACGGGAGGTATTGACGGCAGATTATTTTGGAAGTATCGCAAAAAGTCGTAACTTTGCAGGGCGAAAAGCTATGAAAGAGAGTCCCATCACAGTCCTTGCGCGGCAGCAGGCGTTGCTGCAAACGGAATACGCCTACGAAAAGGAAGAGTTCCAGCGGCTCACCGAGGCCACAGGAATCGACAGAAAGGTACGGCGCGGGATGGCGTGGTTCCCGGTCGCCTTAGGCCGCAGCTATCACAACTCGCTGGACCAGTTGGTGGTGGAGATATCCAGGGAAGGAGCAAGGGGCAAGGAGACGTCCGCAAAGCGTCTGAGCACCAACGGAGCGCAAGAGGGGGCAAGTGAGGAGAGCGGGCCCTCGCTCTTTGAGCCAGGCAAGCCGGTCTGCTTCTTCACGGAGGATGCCTCGGGCTACCGGCATGGCACAGGCGGAATGCTCCGCTACTATAGGTTTGTCGGTCAGGTGAGCTATGCCGAGGACGACCGCATGGTGATTGTCCTGCCCGATGGGGATGCGCTGGAGGCGTTGCGCTCTGCCGGACGTCTTGGCGTACAACTGTACTTCGACGAACAGACGTACCGGCTGATGTTCGAGGCGCTCAGCGACGTGATAAGCGCCAAGACTGGTCGTCTCTCCGAGTTACGCGATATCTTCCACGGCACGCTGCCCGCCCGGAAGTTCACCTTCGATGCCGTCCGCTTCCCGTGGCTCAATACGTCGCAGCAGGCCGCCGTCAACGAGGTGCTGTGGGCAAAGGACGTGGCTGTGGTTCACGGTCCGCCGGGCACGGGCAAGACGACGACGCTGGTGGAGGCTATCTACGAGACGCTGCGTCGCGAGAACCAGGTGCTGGTGTGTGCGCAGTCGAACATGGCTGTAGACTGGATTGCGGAGAAACTCGTGGACCGCGGCGTGAGTGTGCTGCGCATCGGCAATCCCACGAGGGTGACAGACAAGATGCTGAGCTTCACGTACGAACGGCGTTTTGAAGCCCACCCCCTCTATCAGGATCTCTGGGCCGTGCGCCGCGCCATACGCGAGCTGTACGATTCGCGAAGCGGAAACAGCGAAAGCCGACATCAGAAGATATCGCGGCTCAAGGACCGCGCCGCCGAGATGGAATTCAGCATCAACCAGACGCTCTTCGACGATGCCAAGGTGATAGCATGCACCTTGGCAGGGTCGGCCAGCCACCTGCTGACGGGCATGAAGTTCGGCACACTCTTCATCGACGAGGCGGCACAGGCCCTGGAGGCTGCCTGCTGGATAGCCATCCGCAAGGCACACCGCGTGGTACTGGCCGGCGACCACCGGCAACTGCCTCCGACCATCAAGAGTCCCGAAGCACTCCGCGGCGGACTGGACCGCACGCTTCTGCAGGCCATCGCGGAGAACAAGCCCGAGGCCGTCTCGCTGCTGCGCGTGCAGTACCGCATGTGCGACACCATCATGCAGTTCCCCAACCACGAGTTCTACGGCGGAATGCTCGAGAGTGCACCCGACGTGAAGTACCGCGGCATCCTCGACTGGGACACTGCAGTGGAATGGATAGACAGCAAGGAACAGATTCCCTCTGCTTCCCCTGGGGGAGAGACAGAGGATTGGAGCAGGGAGAGCCTTGACGGCCTTTCCCGCGTGAACCCCGCCGAGGCTGCCTTGACGCTGGAAACGCTCAGGTGCTATTTTGAGAAGATAGGCCGGGAACGCATACTGGAGGAGCGTATTGACGTAGGCATCATCTCGCCATACAAGGGACAGATACGTCTCCTACGCCAACTCCTGCGGAAGGACCGCTACTGGCGACCTTTCCGCAGCTTCATCACCGTAAACACCGTGGACGGCTTCCAGGGGCAGGAGCGTGACATCATCGTCATCAGCCTCGTGCGTTCCAACGCAGAAGGCGACATCGGCTTCCTGCGCGACCTTCGGCGCATGAACGTCGCCATCACCCGTGCCCGCATGAAGCTCATCCTTCTCGGCGACCGCTCCACACTCTGCCGCATGCCCTTCTACCGCCGCCTGGCAGAATATGTTGACGAACAATGGTAAGGCTGAGCAAAACCTTTTATCCGCATTCGCACCACCGAAGCCACATATCATATCGTTTTACAGGAATTATCTGCAAATCTGCCACTCAACACTCAATCGGCTGTAAGCAACACGGTTAGAATATGGCAGATGATATGACAGATATGACAGGGGAAGGGGAAAGTTGAAATGCAGGAAAGTTGAGACAGAAATCATTCCCGGCGCACGGGAGCGGTGTTCCCGGCACTCGGGAACGACGGGAACGGCACTCGGGAACACCGAAGCCACCGAAAGAAAAAAGATGCAGTAAAGTTACATGTTTTTATGAGAAACAAGTAACCGTAGTGGCTTTTCCTCGATAAAGTTCAAATTAATGTCGCCTTGTTTCTCGTAGGTTTTAAAATTCTTCGTATCTTTGTACCGGAAAAGAAGAATTGACATGTCAAACCGACCCTTAATACTCATTTCAAACGACGACGGCGTGCAGGCGCAGGGCATCCACGTGCTGACGGCCATGATGCACAGCCTGGGCGATGTCATCGTGGTAGCGCCCGACGGACCGCGCAGTGCCTCGTCGTGCTGCATATCGCCCATCACAGGCGTCTCCCTGCAGCTGTTGCGGCAGGAGGAAGGCCTGCTGGAATACCAGTGCAGCGGCACACCCACCGACTGCGTGAAGCTGGCCCTGGAAGCCCTGGTGCCCAGGAAGCCCGACCTCGTAGTGAGCGGCATCAATCACGGCGACAACGCCTCCATCAGCCTGCACTACAGCGGGACCGTCGGTGCGGCGCTCGAAGCCTGCATGAAGCAGGTGCCCGCCATCGCCTACAGCCTCCGCACCCGCAGCCAGCAGTGCAACTTCGCCCCCTACAAGCAGGTCATCCTCAGCACGGCCCGCTACGTCCTGGAGCACGGACTGCCGCGAGACGTATTGCTCAACGTGAACTTCCCCGAAGTGGACGAACTGAAAGGGACAAGAGTGTGCCGCACCGGCCGGGGCGTCTGGGTGAAGGAAATGGAGCCCGTAGGCTCCCCGACGCTCGAAGGCCAGACAATCGTCCGGGGCAACTTCCGCCTCACCGGATACTTCCAGAACCTGGAGCCCGATGCCGACGACACCGACTACTGGGCCCTCGACCACGGCTATGCCTCCATCACGCCCCTGCAGCTCGGCATGACGGCAAGTGCCTGGCTGGAAGAGCTAAAGAAGGAGCTAACCTCTAACCCCCAACAATGAAATACTACCTCATAGCCGGAGAAGCCAGCGGCGACCTGCATGCCAGCCGACTGATGGCAGCGCTCAGGGACGAAGACCCCGAGGCACGCTTCCGCTGTTTCGGCGGCGACATGATGGAGGCCGAGGGCGGCGAGCTGGTACAGCACTATCGCGACCTTGCCTACATGGGCTTCCTGCCCGTCCTCATGCACCTGCCCGCCATCATGCGAGGCATGAAGCGTTGCCAAAGGGACATCCTCGCCTGGCAGCCCGACGCGGTCATCCTCGTCGACTATCCCGGCTTCAACCTGAAGATAGCACACTACGTCAAGCAGCACACCCGCATACCCGTCTTCTACTACATCTCGCCCAAGATATGGGCATGGAAGGAGCACCGCATCAAGGACATCAAGCGCGACGTGGACTGCATGCTGAGCATCCTGCCCTTCGAGGTACAGTACTACCGGGAGAAGCACCACTACCACGTCCACTACGTCGGCAACCCCACCGTAGACGAAGTGGCAGAGGAGAGGTTGGGAGAGGGTTGGGGAGGGTCTCGCCCCATCATCGCCCTGCTGCCCGGCAGCCGCAAGCAGGAGGTGCGCGGCAACCTGCGACGCATGATTCTGGCCGCAGCACCCTTCGCCAGCGACTACCAACTGGTGATTGCCGCCGCTCCTGGCCTCGACGAGACGTTCTACAGGGAACAGATCCGGCTTTCGCAAGCAACCCGCTACCTTCAGCCTTCAACCCCCGACCCGCACTTTTCCATCGTCTACGGCCAGACGCTCCGCCTCCTCCGGCACAGCACGGCGGCACTCGTCACCAGCGGCACGGCTACCCTCGAGACAGCTCTGCTGCGCGTACCGCAGGTCGTATGCTACTACATGAAAGCCGGGCGGCTGGCATCCCTGGCCCGCAGGCTCATCCTGAAGGTTCCCTACATCTCGCTCGTCAACCTCGTGGCAGGCGAAGAGGTCGTGCCCGAGCTCGTTGCAGAACAGATGTCGCCCGCGAACGTCCGCCGTCACCTCGCCGCCATCCTGCCCGGCGGCAGCGCACGCCAGGCACAGCTCTCCGGCTACGAACGCATGGCAGCCCGCCTGGGCGAGCCCGGAGCCCCCAAGAGAGCAGCAAAGATAATTTTCGAATACGGAGAGAGGGGTTAGGGGTTAGAGGTTAGGGGTTAAAGGTTAGGGGTTAGAGGTTAGGGGTTAGGGGTTAGAGAATACCACTACTCGCTGAAACGCCAATCAAAACCAGCATCCCCAACTATCCTCTAACCACTAACCTCTAACCACTAATCACTAAAGACCACCCATAATACAAATTAATTTTTAATTATTCATTTTTAATTTTTAATTTTAATCATTATGTTACGACTTAACTGTTTCTTCCAAGCCAAGAGAGGCAAGTACAACGAGGCACTCGAGGCCGCCATCCTGCTCACAGCAAAAACCCAGAAGCACGAAGGCATGGTCTCGTACGACGTATTCGAGAGCGCAACGCGCAAGGACATCTTCATGATCTGCGAGACATGGGAAAACGAAGAGGTGCTGGCCCGACACTCCGCCACGCCCGAGTTCAAGGAATGCGTCGGCATCATCGAGAGCTGCGGCGAGATGAAGATTGAGAAGCTGGAATTCTGATGGAAGTCATACAGAGTTTCACCATCGACCACACCCGCCTCAAGCCCGGCATCTACGTCTCGCGCCAGGACAAAGGCTTCACCACCTTCGACCTCCGCATCACCGAGCCCAACCACGAGCCTGCCGTGGCTCCGGCTGCCATGCACAGCATGGAGCACCTGATGGCTACGTGGCTGCGCAACAGCGAGGTGAAGGACGACGTCGTGTACGTAGGCCCGATGGGTTGTCTGACGGGCATGTACGTCATCATGACGGGCACATACACCGTGGAGGACATGCGGAGCCTGACCATCCGCTGCCTGCAGTGGATTCTCGCTCAGACCGAAGTGCCCGCCACGACGCCCGAGACCTGCGGCAACTACCTCCTCCACGACCTGCCCATGTGCAAATGGGAAAGCGAACGCTACCTGGACCGCCTGCTCCACGACTTCCACAGCGAATACGTCAAGCTGCAAGTCATCCTGGACGACGGAAAAGTGTTTGCCGACGCGTAGTGCGAGTGAAAAATTAAAAGAGCCTCGCGGGCTGTCCGTGGGGCTCTTATTTTTCACTCTTCACTCTTCACTTTTCACTTTTCCACGATTCCCTTCATGAGCCCGGATTCAAGGCTTTGTCAGTTCGGCCATGAGGGACAGCCATTTGCCTGCCGAGGTCAGCCACACTTCCTTGTAGCAAGCGTTGTTCGTCATGGGGAAGAAGGGCACGTCGTCGTTGCCGAGGGAGCGGATGCCGACGGGTATCTCGCCGACTATCTCGCCGGACGAGAAGCTGTCCTGCGAGGCATAGCGGTGCCCCTCGCCATAGATCAGCGACTGGCAGAAGGGATTCTTGCCGACGGTCCAGTAGAGTTGCTCACGTGCGATGTCGAGCAGAGCGTCGTCGTGGAGAAAACGGCCGCAAAGAGCTGCTGCCTTGCCCGACGAAAGGAGCACGGCCTCGCCTCCGTTGAAGATGCTGAACCACACGGGGAAGCGGCGGATGTAGTGGCTGTCGTCTGTGCGCAGGCCCTGCCGCAGCTGTCTGTCGTAGAGCTCACGGGCATTGTCGGGCGCCCAGAGGTGCAGTCGCGAAAAGCCGTCCTGGTCGGCATACTCGGCGGTCCGGTAGATGCCGCTGGGGAGCATGCCGTAGGGCCGGGTGGCGAAGGTTATCTTCTTGAGGTACTGCCCGTAGAGCCTGACGGCTCGCTTCCAGCGGTCGCAGTCGGCATGGCGGGGCTGAGTCTCGCAGAGAGCCACGAGGGCCTGCACGGGCAGTTGTTCCCTGGACTGATGTATATAATGTACGATGGCACGGCGCGATGCGTCGCGATAAAAGTAGCCTGCGTAGTCGCCCTGCTGTTCCTGGCAGTCCAGGCATAGGCGGATGTAGCGTGCGGCCTTGTCGGCATAGGCGGCATCGCCCGTCAGCCGGTAGAGCATGGAGGCCGACCACGAGGCAGCTGCCATCCAGGTCAGCTCGGAAGTGTTGTAGGTGTGCTCCATCGCGATGCGGAAGGTGTCGATGCCGGAACGCAGGAACTGCTCGTCGGCGAAGCGGAAATCCTCGACGGCGACGCGGCGGAGGCTGTCGTCGGCAAGGGTCAGCGCGGCGTAGGCCTCGTAGGCGGCAAGGAGGTAGTTGTCGAAGGCGAGGTGATGCTTGCGGACGGAATGGATGTCGTCGGCTGTTCCGGCGATGCCGTCGGTCCAGTGCAGCAGGCCGATGCTGCTGGCCCGCCAGCCGCCGCCCATGCGTGTGTTCACGATTTGTCGCAGGCCGTGACGTGCTTCGCGGAACAGGAGGTCGGCCAGCTGCGGGCTGGTCTGCCGACACGACTGACCGGCTTCCAGCAGGGCAAAGGCCACGTCGCCTGTCTGGAGCGTCTGCTGCGAGAGGTCGCCGGCATCGTGCCAGCCGCCGCCATAGCTGTAGCTACGGCCTTCATGGTCGCAGTACACGTCGGTATGGCACTTGCCGTGGATGCCGTCCACGGCTTCGCCGCAACGCTGACAGCCGATGAAGTTGAGCACCTTCCACATGGTGCCGTCCAGGGCGCGGCGGCCGATGGGGAAGGGCTTCGTCTGCCACGTCCCGACCTTCAGCACGTAGATTCCCTCTTGGCGGAAGTCGGAGAAATCGGCCACGGCGAGCGGTTCCGCCAGCGTCGTAGCGGGCAGGGACGTCTCACCCTCGTAGACGACCTGGTGCGTCACGCAGTCCGTCAGCCGGAAGGGCATGCGCTCCGAACCGTTGACTATCGCCGTCTTGCTGCCTTCCGGCAGGTAGCCCGACATGGAATAGGCAATCCCCGCGGGTGCCACCTGCCAGCCGTGCGTCTGCTCGGTCCGCTCCGCGCGTTCCAGCTGCAGGTTGCGTATCTCGTAATGAACCGTGTCCAGGCGGGACAGGTTGCGTCCCTTTATGTCGACATAGAAACGTATGGCCTGGACGTCGCGCCGCGGCAGTTCCTCTATCTGGTAGACGACGTGCTGCCACTCGGAACCCTGAACGCTGACCAGGTGTGCGCCGAATCCGCTGGCGGGCCGTGTCTCGAGGGCAACATTGATGCCTGCCACGCCTGCATCGAGGTCGGTCCGCACGTCGAACGAAAGGCGGTTCCAAGCCTCCAAATTGTGCTCCGGGGGGGCAATCTGCCTGCTGCACGTGCCGTAGACAGCATAGTCGGGGTCGTCGGCCGAGCCCGTTGCCCTCCGGCCCGTCGAGGTGGGGACGGCCAGAAGAAACGTTTCCAGGCTGAGGCGGCGCGTGGCCTGCGGCTGCACGTTCAGCTCTGCTTCCAGGGAAGCTTCGCCGTAGCACTTCATCGGACGGTTCAGTCCCCAAAGGAGGGCGTTGCGGAACATACGGACGAAGTCGGGGTTCCCGAAGAGCGAAGCGCTGTGGCCTATCTGGAAGTAGACGTTGCGGGCGGGTTTGGCGGGATTGGTCCAGACGACAGGATGGTCGCCCATCTTGATGTCGGAGGCTGGCTGGTAGGTCTGTTCGTCGACGCTGGCAAGGACCTGCACGCGGGGGCGCGGACTCTTGTCGTAGGTGTACCACTCGTCTTCGCGGACGGTGAATGTCGGCTGCACGCCCAGCATCACGGGGTGCCCGGGAGCTTCGACGATGACGGTGCCGTCGGCTTTCTCGGCAATGTAGTTCTGGAAACGGATGCCGCCCAGGAAGTCGCTGAACCACCCCCACATCGCATAGCCGTCGAACTCGCCCAGGAGCGAGGCATGGTGGAAGCCTATCCAGGCCACGGTGCCGCTGTCCACGGCCTGCTCGAACTCCTGCGCCGCAGCTTCGTTCCACGCGTAGGGCGGATAGTTGAGCTGTACGACGAGGTCGTAGCTGCCGATGTCGCCAGCCCGAAGCCGATGGCAGTCCGCCACCTCGGTCATGTCGAAGCCCAGCGAGTCGGCCTGCCGGTGCAGCCATTGCAGCCCGGTCTTTGTGAACGCTTCGTGCTGTCCGCCCTGCTCGGCAAGCACCAGCACGCGCTGCCTGCCCCTTGCCCCTTGCTCCATGCTTCTTGCCCCTAAACCCATGCCGGAACACAGCAGCAGGGCCGCCAGAATAAGTGTCTTTGTTCCTCTGTTACTCATGTCTGTCTGAAAAAAAAGACAACCCGGAGCACGAAGCTGCCGGATTGTCACCACCCTTTTGTTGCGGGAGCTCGACTCGAACGAGCGACCTCCAGGTTATGAGCCTGGCGAGCTACCAACTGCTCCACCCCGCGATGTTCTTTCGTTTTGTGGGTGCAAAGGTACGACAAAAAATGAAAAATTAAAAATGAAAAATTAAAAATTATTCAATTTAATGCGCTTTTTTGCCTTTTCTGGCACAAAACAGGGGTGTTTGTGCATTTTTAACACTCAAGAATTGCACAAATCAAAAGAAATGTGCTAACTTTGCCTTCGATATGGCAGTAGTAAAGACGAGAAACAAACTTGTGGACGTGGCCCGTCAGCTCTTTGCCAAGAACGGGCTGGAGAATACCACTATGAACGACATTGCCCAGGCTTCGGGCAAAGGCCGGCGCACGCTCTATACCTATTTCAAGAATAAAGAGGAGATTTATTGGGCTGTCATCGAGGGCGAGCTGGAACGCATGGGCGAGAAGATGAACGAGGTGGCGCTGCAGCCTATGGAGCCCGAGGACAAGCTGGTGGAAATCATCTACACGCACCTGAACATGATAAAGGAGGCTGTGCAGCGCAACGGCAACCTGCGTGCCGAGTTCTTCCGCAACATCATCATGGTGGAGAAGGTGCGCAAGAACTTCGACCGCGTGGAGCAGCGCCTCTTTGCCACCATCATGGCCGAGGGCGTGCAGCAGGGACGATTCGAGATAGACAGCATTCCGCTCAGCTCCGACATCCTGCACTACTGCATCAAGGGCCTGGAGATACCTTATATATATGGGCGTCTGGCCGACGGCATGCCGCAGGGCATGAGCCGCGGCATCGTGCAGAAGCTCATTCACAAAGCCCTCGGACGGCAGGACAAACACCTGAGCCAATACCTTTGAAAATGAAAAATTAAAAATGAAAGGGCCCTCCCCAACCCTCCCTTAAAGGAAAAGACCCTCCCCATCCCTCCCTTAAAGGGAGGGTGTTCTCCCCCTTTAAGGGGGAGTTAGAGAGGGTATGGGAGTTAGAGAGGGGTCTGGTAAATAGTAAATGGTAAATAGTAAATTAATTATATGAAGTTACTTGAAGGAAAGACTGCACTCATCACGGGTGCAGCGAGGGGCATCGGCAAGGCCATTGCCCTGAAGTTCGCCTCGGAAGGCGCTAACATAGCATTCACCGACCTCGTGCTCAACGACGAGATGGCTGCCGGACTGGAAGCCACGCGGCAGGAAATAGAAGCCGTGGGCGTCACCTGCCGTGCATACGCAGGCAACGCTGCCGACTTCGCCGCCACGGAAGAGGTCGTAAAGAAGATAAAGGAGGACTTCGGCACGATTGACATCCTGGTCAACAACGCCGGCATCACGAAAGACGGCCTTATGCTCCGCATGACCGAACAGCAGTGGGATGCCGTCATCAACGTCAACCTGAAGAGTACCTTCAACTTCACCCATGCCTGTGTGCCCGTCATGATGCGGCAGCGCGGCGGCAGCATCATCAACATGGCAAGCGTCGTGGGCGTCCACGGCAACGCAGGTCAGGCTAACTACGCCGCTTCGAAGGCAGGCATGATAGCCCTCGCCAAGAGCATCGCGCAGGAGATGGGGCCGAAGGGCATCCGCGCCAACGCCATCGCTCCCGGCTTCATCGAGACGGCCATGACGGCTCAGCTCAGCGAAGAGATTCGCGAGGAGTGGAAGAAGAAGATACCCCTGCGCCGCGGCGGACAGGTGGAGGACATTGCCAACGTTGCAACCTTCCTTGCCAGCGACATGAGCAGCTACGTCAGCGGCCAGGTCATCCAGGTCGACGGCGGCATGAATATGTAGAATAAAAGTCCATAGTTATGAGGCTTCTCTACGAGGATAATCACCTGATAGCAGTCTCGAAGAAGGCAGGGGACATTGTGCAGGGCGACAAGACCGGCGATGTCCCCTTGTCCGATATGGTGAAAGCCTACCTGAAGGAGCGGTATCAGAAGCCCGGGAACGTCTATCTGGGTGTGGTGCACAGGCTGGACCGCCCCGTCAGCGGCGTCGTACTCTTTGCCAAGACGAGCAAGGCCCTGCCGCGTCTTGGCAAGATGTTTGCCGAGCACCAGGGCGTGCGGAAGACTTACCTTGCCATCGTCGGCAAACGTCCGCCGCAGGACGAAGCGACGCTCACGCATTGGCTCACACGCAACGAGAAGCAGAATACGGCCCGCGCCTACGACCGCGAGGTGCCGGGAAGCAAACGGGCTGTGCTCAGCTACCGTCTTGTGGCTGAGTCCGAACGCTACTTCCTGCTTGCAGTGGAGCTACAGACGGGCCGACATCACCAGATACGTTGTCAGCTCGCCAAGATAGGTTGTCCCATCCGGGGCGACCTGAAGTATGGTGCGCCGCGCAGCAATCCCGACGGCGGCATCTCGCTCCATGCCTGGCGCTTGGAGCTGGAGCACCCCGTCACGCACCAAAATCTCACTATCGAGGCGCCCCTGCCCGAAGAGCGCCTTTGGCAGGAGTTGGCACAGGGGCATCTCAGTTAGGGACAAGCCAGGAGCATGATGGCTTCACCCGCGAGAACCAGTAGCCAAGACCATCACCAGCTGCCAAGTGCATCAGCATCGAGCAGTACCTCACAATGCGGATGACGTTGAAGGATAGAGGCTGGAACATCGGTGCTGACAGGGCCTCGCAGGACTTGCTTCACAATCTCAGCTTTGGAAGTTCCCTTGACCACCAGTACGATGCGACGGGCTTGCATGATGTCAGAAAGGCCCAGCGTGACACCTCCAAGGGGATGTTCGGCAGGCACTCCCGTCTCCCTGCGTATACGGTTCTCCAACGCAGAATCCATACTGCCTATGCCTACTGTGCTTTCGAAGGAGGTCCCTGGCTGATTGAATCCCAGATGTCCGTTCTCGCCAAGGCCCAGAATGAGCAGATCAATGCCTCCTCTGTGCTGCAACTCATCGGAGAAATGCTTGCAGTCAGCATCCAGGTCGTCACTCTCTGTAGGCAACATCAGGAAATGACCTTCATCTACCCCCAAATCATCAATGATTTCCGTCTTTAGCATTGTGTAGCATGCACCAGAATAGGAGCGAGGCACACCTGTCACCTCATCTATTCCAAAGAATGTGGCACGACTGGCATCAAAAGGCTGGTCACGGTGGATTTGGGGCACCAGCCGGTGCATATTACCCGTGGTGCGTCCCGTGGAGAGTCCTATCACACTTTCCGGCTTCTCTTTAATCTGCTGTACAATCCTTTCAGCAGCAGCGAGGTCGAAAGCCTGTTCGTTTTTTTCTATGGTTATTCTCATAGTGCCTATAGTGCCTATTCGAAATGAGGAGAGACTTTTCCCTTTTTATTTCTTGAACGGATCGCCCTGTGGGTCACGGCTCACCACCCAACGGAAAGCATTGACAAAAAGCAGGTTCTGGGTGGCATCGATGAATCCCTCGTCACCATGTCCCATGTTCAAATAGACCATGCGGTACTTCGTATTGGTCCAGACGATGGGAAAGTCACCAAACTTCACCACGTCTTTCAGACCGAAGGGATACATTTTGGGAGAGATGGAGAGGAGAACTTCCACGTCAGGGTTCTTCCTGGGACTTGGCTGCCACTG
This sequence comes from Bacteroidaceae bacterium, assembly GCA_017483665.1. Lineage (GTDB taxonomy): Bacteria > Bacteroidota > Bacteroidia > Bacteroidales > Bacteroidaceae > Physcousia. Next base: position 3,230 of record JAFUVM010000026.1, on the reverse strand, counting down.
ATAGAACTCGCTGGCTGGTGCCACGAAGGACTGCGGCAGAGAGCAAGTGACGGGATGTTCCTGAGTCTCGCATTCCACCAAAGCGGGCTGTGGAGGCCAGTTGTTGCAGTAGAACATACCGCACCCCAGGAACTTGTTGAACCAAGGCCACTTCGTGTTGCGGTCGTTGTAGGCTGAAGCATGGAACCCCATCCATCCACCGCCGTTCTCCATATATTTCTCAAAGGCTTCGCGTTGTGCAGCGCCACCTGGCGCAGCATTCAGGCTGACGATGATACTGTATTCCTTCAGCTTCTCGTACGGATAATCAGCCAGCGAGGTGGTGACATCCATGAGCCATCCCTCGCCATAAGTAAGCTTGTGAAAGAACTCGATGGCCTGCTTGTCAAACTGCACATGAGCTTCCTCGGCATGCGGCTCGTAGTGAATGAGGGCTTTGAAGCGTGGTGCGCGGGCATAGTTGGCGGCATACTCGCCATTGTCCTGGGCAAAAGCGAAAGAGCTGAACATGGCAATCGCCATCAGCAAAAAAGGTTTGATACTGAACTTCATGTTGTTTCCTTTCTTTATTTAAGTTTCGGAAGTTATAAAATGGAGTTAAATAGGAAGTTAAGCCTGCTTTGCAGGCTGGAAGTTCTTGGATGCTCTAGCACCAAGGCGCGATTGAAGTCGCGGAAGAAGCACTCCGTGCTGGACGATACCATTGGGATGCAAAAAAACTATCGTCCTGTGCGTAGCACATAACTTCTTGCACGCTTTAGCGGCAAGGCGCGCTGTTAAGTGCGCGGAGCCACGAGCGTAGCGAGTTTACTTCCATTTTTACTTCCTCTTTTACTTCCGAAAGTTAAATCACCATTTATTATAATGTACCTTCTCGGGCTTCCACTTGTCTTTAGGCTCAGGGTGTTCGGCAGGATATCCTATCGGCAGGACGCTTACGGGTATAATGTGCCCGGGCAGTCCGAACTCGCGGCGCAGACCGCTGACACGGCTCTCATTAGGCCATCCGCCAACCCAACAGCCGCCAAGGCCCAGGCCCTGTGCTGCCACAAGGATATTCTCGCTTACGGCAGAGAGATCGGCCATCCAGTTATAGGTGTCGCCGTCGAATATCTTTTGCATATTGGCGCATGGGATAATCACTAAGGGAGCTGTGCTCACGAAATCATTGCATCCAAGTCCCCGGACAACCTTCTCCCTGGACTCTTTGTCGGTGAGCACAAGTAATTCCCAGGGTTGGAGATTCACGCACGACGGAGCAGCCATTCCTGCCCGCAAGAGTAGTTCAAGGGTGTCGGCCGATATGGCTTTGTCATGATAATTGCGGATAGCAGTACGGTTCATGATTGAATGGATTGTCTCGTTGATGCCCGTTTGTCTCTTCTCCTGGCATGATACAAACATACAGGCCATAAGTAAAGCGATAATCTGTTTCATAAGTCTGTTCTTTATTATCAGTAGATGAAATTCTTCGGCAAAGTTACAATAAAAAACAAAATCTGTTTCAGCCCGAACTTGACAATTTTGTCCCAATCCCGCTTTTTGTGAGAAATTCAACTTACCAGTCGAAGCCAGCTGCTTGTCTGAACAACTCGTATGATGTGCGGCCGCGTTCCTTTTTCTGTTTCGGTCGCTACGGTCGGATGTTCCATATGCCGGATGAAACGCTCCAAGTCCTGCCCTTCCAATGCGGGGGTTTCTTTAATTAAACGAGCCATGATTCAGTCTTCTTGCTCTGCAAAGGTACGACATAATTCTCATACAACAAGCATTTTGAGAAGAAAATATCATTTCTGCAATAATAGCACCTTATTCTGGCAACCAATTCTGCAAAAAGAACTGCCGCCACGCACTCTCAGATAGTCCATCTCTGCATTTCTACCCTTTTCTGCGTTATGTCAATAGTGCATTTCATGCTTCTGGAAACAGTCGCGATACTTTTTTCATTTCCAGCTCTGCGAAAACTCATCTTTGTCTTTCGAGACATCCCGCCGCTTACAACCGTCATTTTGTCTATATCCTTCTGAATTTCGATACTGTCGCGAATACGTCATTTTTGGGGGACTTGCACATGGGACATCGTTTTTTCACGCGGTTTTTCATCTTGGCACTAACCATTTTCGGAACAGAACATTTTTTGTCGCGCAAAATTTTCAAAAGCTACCTACATACCTACACAATGCCTATTAACATACATTAGATAAGTCAGTTATACCATGTAGGTTGCCTACATAAAATTGAAGCTACCTACATAAAAAGGAGTATTTTAATGCCTTGTTGACGGCATTCACACGTTATTTTACTGAATGTCTGTTTGTTTCGTTTAACATATCCAATGTGAAACTTTATGTTTCGCTGGGGAAACAAAAAGTTTCAAAGGGGAAACAAGACGTTTTGACGTGTCGCATCATGTTAAAGTACCTGTCGGCGGGTTCCGAGAGGCTCGAAAACAGAGGTGATTTAGGTCAAAATCGGTGAAATGGCGGAATGCTTTCAGAAATGTAGGCAACCTACATAGTGTAACTTACTGAATGTTAATGCGTAAACATCGTTTATGTAGGTATGTAGGTTGTTTTCGAAAATTTTGAGTGAAGAAAATTTAGCAGAAACATGAATGTCCTGGTATTTCCAGACATTTTAGAAGGTCAAGGAGAATAACATGAAGGGGAATTTAATTGTAACATCTAAAAGAACAAAAAAAACGAAAAGGCTATGCCTTTAGCGCCAGACATATTAGAGTCTTTCGTGCCTTTCGATGTTCTCTATAACATGCACAGGCATTTAATTGTAACATACTAATCCGACAAATCAATGGGAACAAAAAGGGCCACCCCGACAGGTAACCTATATACAAATAATAATGAGAATGCACTTTTTCCAAAAAAGAGAAATGTTGATGTGTACTGAATAAGTTGACACTTTTGAAATTTAAAAAAGTGTATCAGTATGCGACAATTTGGAGAAACGACTTGCTTTGTTGAATGAATATCTGTCTTCCGGTATGTCAAAGATGAACATTTCCGAAGAAACAAACAGCAATGCCTTTGGCACCAGACACTTTAGAGCATTTCGCATTCGGTGTTCTCTCTTTAACCCAACTTTGCCCTCTGTATTCTGTTTTCCTCGCTGTCACCGCTGTTCCAGCATCTTCGATTCCTTTACTGTGTACTACAAACTTTTATTTTTCTCCAGAAGGGCATCTTCTTATACCCCAGCATCTCGTAGATGTC
>JAFUVM010000025.1 GCA_017483665.1 Bacteroidaceae bacterium | reverse complement strand
TCGCTGCGGCCCCACGGGTAGGTATTCGTGTCGGTGTAGGCCGTGCCGTTGAACGTCGCGCTGGCCGTGATGCTTCCGCCCGCAGCCGTCACCGTCGCCGTCACCGTGGCCGTCAGGCTCGCGTCCTCGGTGCAGGTGAACGTGGCGGTGCAGGCCGAGCGGTCAGCCGACCACGCCCACGTCGGCGTGGCCGACAGGCAGGTGACGGTGCAGACTTTCTTGTAAACTGGTGGATTTGATGTGTCGCTGGCTCCCGTCGCAAGGTCAGCGTAAGTTGTATATCCGTCGGAACTCTGCCCCGGCGTGAGGCCCGTTACATGCGATGACTCCCAAGAGTCCAATGACGCACTCGCATATAGGGTTATGTCACTTTTCGTATAGCCGTTTCTTTCTGCTACCAAACGACCCCAGGTTGTACTGTAGTTAAGCAGCACGGACGTTGTCTGGGATGTGTTAATCCCTGACCAGTCCACTCTGTAGAAATGGTCGCTGTAGGCGAACCTGGCCGTGGCCGTGCCCTGCGAGGACACCGTCACGAAGTCCGTGAGGGCTGTTGCCCACGCCGTCTGTGCGGTGAGCAGGGCGAGGAGCAGCACGGTGGCTGCCCTCGCGGTGTGTCGGATGATGTGAATGATGTTGTTCATACCGTTGTTTTTAATGATTTATTTGTTTATATTGTTTTATTCGGAGAATTATTTGCCCCGCAGTGCCTGCACCAGGAGCACGAAGAACCATATCCACATCGCAGCGAAGACGGCGAAGAAGATGATGGTGAGCCACAGGGGTGTCTCGGCAATGAAGCGGTTCAGTTCGTCCATAAGAGGTTTGCAGATGGCTTGATCCTGGACGCAAAAGTATATCATCTGCCCGAAAAGGGGTGTGACAATTTTGCGGTAGGTGTGACAATTTTGAAGGTTTTGGCCCTTTAGGTGTGACGATTTTGAAAATTGTCACACCTAAAGGGCGGTCTTTTGCTAAATTATGTGTATCTTTGTCGCCAGAAACCAAACATGTTAGGACTATGACAGCAATACAGTTAAATAATTTATGGACATACATCCAAGGGATGTCGCTGAAGAAGAACGACCGCGAGTGGCTGGCTGGCAAGTTGCTGGAGCCTACAGCTGACGATGCCAAGACCGCCCAGCAGAAGGCATATGTGAAGGAATCGCTGTATCGTGCACTCGATGAGGTGGAACGTGCCAAGCGAGGTGAGCACAAGATGATGACGGAGGAAGAGTTCCTTGAGGGGCTCAAGAAGGAGGGCATCGGATGAATGTAAAGATAATCCCCTCTGTGGAGTTCGACCGCCAGTTCAAGCGGCTGGTCAAAAAGTACAAGTCGCTGCTGGATGACTACCTCACTTTTAGTAAAGAACTCAAGGAGAATCCTCTGCAGGGGTCGGCACTCGGCGGTGGCGTTCGGAAGATTCGCATGGCCATCGGTTCGAAAGGTAAAGGTAAGAGCGGCGGAGCCCGTGTGCTGACGCTGACCGTGCTGGTAAGCGACGATGCCAACGTGACGCTGCTGACCATCTACGACAAAGAGGAAATCGACAACGTCTCTGACAACTACATAAAGTGGCTGGTGAGCGAGGCAAGAAAGTAAAACAGCTTTTCCCAGGAAAAAGGTGCTGACAATTTTGAAGGTTTTGTAATTTCGCAGCCGTTATGATTACACTCCAGATGATGCAATTCACGGCGGTGGTGCTGATGCTGCTGCTCACGGTGAAGCTGCTCTTCCTGCGCGAAAGGCGCATCAAGAGCCGTCAGGCACGTCAGGCCCGCTGGCTGATGGCGGGCGGCACGGCGCTGATGGTCGTCCACTTCGCCATACAACTGAAGACGGGACTGAGGCTACAGGGTGTCACGCAGTCGGTGATGCTCAATCTGGCGATGCTCATCCCCGCCTCCTATCTCTTTGCTCGTGCCGTGCTGCTTTTGACTTCGTCTTCGTCCGTCGCGACTCGGCAAAATGAACAAGTTCTTATGCGCTCGCTGCTCCGTCCGTTGCAGCGGCGCGGACGGCTGAGCCTCGCCGACCGATGGATGGGACCGGTGGTGTGGACGGTGACAATGGTGATGCTCGCGGTGGCAGCACTAACCGACGGCCAGCCGCTGCTGAGCGACGCATCGGAGCTGCGACTGGCCGAGAAGGCGGGAGCCGTGCTCTACATGCTGATGCAGGGCTACTACACGTGGCGGCACTCGGTGAGCCTCGTAGCCATGCGCCGTGCGCTGCACAACTACTACGACCGCGACACCGACGGCATGTTGCGCTGGATGCAATACAGCATCGTCGGCCTGATGCTCTTGGCACTGATGGTGCCCGTAGCCATCTTTGGCTCAGGTCCGGGAATGCTCATCGTCGCCTTCGCCGTCTATTTCTTCCTGTTCTACCTCGTGGATAGTTTCTGCTTCTACCTCACCAGTCCCGCCCCTGAGCGCATGCAGGCCGCCGAGCAGAACGCCGCCGAGGTGGAGGAGGAAGAAAAATTAGAAAGTTTAAAAATTGAAAAGTTGAAAGACGCAGCCGCGCTCTCGCCCGAGATGATGAGCGAGGTGGGGCAGGCCGTAGAGGCATGGAAGACCCGTGGCGGCTACCGACAGGCTGGACTGCTGCAACCCCTTGCTGCACAGGACATCGGCATCACACGCTACCGCCTGACAGCATGGCTGCACCAGCGCGGACAGAAATACACCGAGTGGATAACACAATTGCGCCTCGAGGAAGCAAAACGGGTGATGCAGGAGCATCCGGATTGGAGCACGGAGGCCGTGGCTGACTACTGCGGCTTCAACAGTCGCGAGTATTTTCACCGTGTCTTCAAGGAAAGTCTTGGCATGACGCCCACACAGTACCAAAAAGCCACGAACCTCCCGGACTTCACGAATTGACTGTGCCCCTGATGGCAAGGGAGAGAATTCGTGAAATCCGGAAGGTTCGTGGCTAAACTGAGTGGGTCGCTAAACTATGCGTCGCCCGTTACTTACTGAGCGACAGGCGGACATCAGTCGTTGTCCTTCACCATTGCCCAGGTGCATGCTGCCAGAACGGAGCCGACGAACGGGCCGACGATGAAGATCCACAGGTCGGTGAGGGCCTGACCACCTTGGAACACAGCGGGAGCGATGGAGCGGGCAGGGTTGACGGACGTGCCGGTGTAGTGGATGCCTACCAGGTGGATGAGGATGAGCGACAGGCCGATAGCGAGGCCGGCGAAATTGCCTGCACCCTTCTTGGCGTCGGTGGTGCCGAGCACTACGAACACGAAGATGCAGGTCAGGACAGCCTCAGCGATGAAGGCCGTCGTCTGGCTGATGCCAGCCTGACAAGCGTTGGCACCCGTAGCAGTACCCTGCACAGCGTCGGGGCTCGTGGAGACAAGGGCAAAGAGGATGGCCGAACCGATGAAGGCACCGATGACCTGGAAGATCATGTACATGCAGGCATCCTTGGCACTGATGCGCTTCGTGAGCAGGCAGCCCAGGGTGATAGCCGGATTGATGTGGCAACCACTGATGCCACCGATAGTGTAGGCCATAGCCACTACTGCCAGACCGAAGGCAATGGCTGTGCCGACAACCGATGCGGTGTCTGCTCCGCAATTGAGGCTGACTGCCGTGCCGCAGCCCAGGAGAACGAGTACCATCGTACCCACCATCTCTGCTAAATACTTTTTCATAAGCATTAAGAATTTAAGTTAGTAATAGGTTATCTGTATACGTCGCTAAATGTTGTGCATTGTGGTCTGCACCCTTGCAAAATTACGACTTTTCTCCGTTCCCTCCAAATTTTCGGGCATAAAATCTTCGCCGCACAGTCAAAAATTCCCTGTCGCAGGGACACTTTTTCTCCGCCGCGGGGCATAAAACTTTTTCCGTGGCACGGAAATATATTTCAAAGGCACTAAAATATATTTCCAAGCTTCTGAAATTTATTTCCAAGGCTTGGAAATAGTTTTGCAGCACGGCGCGAAGACTTTGTGTCTGCGCCATGCAGGAAAAGGCGTAGTGAAGTTTTGGGGAAAGTGCCCAGAACGGGAATCGAACCCGTACGGCCATCACTGGCCAAGGGATTTTAAGTCCCTCGTGTCTACCAATTCCACCATCTGGGCATTAGCAGGTGCAAAGATACGAATGTTAATTCAAAATTCAAAATTTATAAATTCAAAATATCAGGGAAAGGCGAAAAAAAGTATTCACCAATCCCTAATCTTCAGTTCAGACGGACGTCAGCAGGAAGTAAACGACGGAGGCGGGGATGGCGAGCAGGGTGCTGTCGAAGCGGTCGAGGAGACCGCCGTGACCGGGCAGGACCTTGCCGCTGTCCTTCACCTCGAGGTGACGCTTGATGAGACTCTCCACGAGGTCGCCCCAGGTGCCGAACACGATGACGACGAGGGCAAAGCCCAGCCAGCGCTCCAGGGGCATGGTGTCGGGCTGCCAGTAGTAGACGGCGAGGGACGCTCCGACCGTAGCCAGACCGCCGCCGATGCTGCCTACCCACGACTTCTTGGGCGAGATGCGGGGGAAAAGCTTGGCGGGGAAGAAACGCTGGAGCGAGCAGCCGCAGAGGTAGGCGAAGGTGTCGTTGACCCACAGGAAGATGAAGAGGGCCAGGGGGTAAATCCAGTTGTAGGCATATTCGCCCGCCTCGGCGTCGTAGACGATGCTGAGCAGGGGCAGCAGGGCAAAGGGCAGGGCCACGTAAATCTGCGAGGCGAAGCTGAACACCCAGTTGCGCAGGGGCGTCTTGGAATGGCGATAAAGCTCGCTGACAAGCAGATAGATGAGCAGCAGGCCGTAGAGCGCGAACATCTTGGCGGTCTGCGGACTGGCAATTGTACTGAGCCATACGCCAGCGACGAGCACGACGCCGGCCAGGGCATTGAGCGGCCGGACCATAGAGATATGGATGCGCGTGTTCATGAGCGTGCCGAACTCCCACAGCGTGGCAGCCGCTACGATGGCAAAGAAAAAGAAGGCGCTGACGGGACTGTAGACGGTGCAGCCCACAAGCAAAAGGACATATACGGCACCGGTAAGGGTGCGGACTATCAGATTGTGCATGGTTGGTGGTCGTTGTGACTTTATTTCGTTATTACGTTATTACGAGATTGGGGTGTCGGACTCGGGAGTCAGGATTTCCTCGGTGCGGCTTGCCCAGGGGCGCGGACCGAAGATGCGCTCCACGTCCTCGGCGAAGATGACTTCACGCTCGACGAGAAGCTGGGCCAGGGCTGCGTGTCCCTCGGCGTTACGGCTCAGGATGTCCTTCGCACGCTCGTACTGCCGGGCTATCATCGCCTTTGTCTCTTCGTCGATGAGCTGTGCCGTGGCCTCGGAATAGGGGCGCTGGAAGCTGTACTCCTGGTTGTCGTAGTAGCAGAGGTTGGGCAGCTTGTCGCCCATGCCCATGTAGGCTATCATGCTGTAGGCCTGCTTGGTGACGCGCTCCAGGTCGTTCATGGCGCCGCTGCTGATGTGGCCGCAGAAGAGCTCCTCGGCAGCTCGTCCGCCCAAGGTGGCGCACATCTCGTCGAGCATCTGTTCGCGCGTGGTGATCTGTCGCTCTTCGGGCAAGTACCAGGCAGCACCCAGGGCACGTCCGCGCGGCACGATGGTGACCTTGACGAGCGGGTTGGCGTACTCCAGCAGCCAGCTGATGGTGGCGTGACCCGCCTCGTGGAGGGCGATGGTACGCTTCTCCTCGGCCGTCATCACCTTCGTCTTCTTTTCCAGTCCGCCGATGATGCGGTCCACGGCAGCCAGGAAGTCGTCCTTGTCCACGGACTTCTTCCCGCCACGTGCCGCAATGAGGGCCGCCTCGTTGCAGACGTTGGCGATGTCGGCTCCGCTGAAGCCCGGTGTCTGACGGGCCAGGAAGTCCACGTCGAGAGTCTCGTCCGTCTTGATGGGTTTCAGGTGGACCATGAAGATAGCCTTGCGTTCGTTCAGGTCGGGCAGGTCGACGTATATCTGTCGGTCGAAGCGTCCGGCACGCAGCAGGGCCTTGTCGAGGATGTCGGCACGGTTGGTGGCGGCCATGATGATGACGCCGCTGTTGGTGCCGAAGCCGTCCATCTCCGTGAGCAACTGGTTCAGCGTGCTCTCGCGTTCGTCGTTGGCTCCCATCTGTACGCCACGGCTGCGGGCACGGCCCACGGCGTCGATTTCATCGATAAATATGATGCAGGGCGCCTTCTCCTTCGCCTGTCGGAAGAGGTCGCGGACGCGGCTTGCACCCACACCCACGAACATCTCCACGAAGTCGCTGCCGGACATGCTGAAGAAGGGCACGTCGGCTTCGCCAGCCACAGCCTTTGCCAGCAGCGTCTTGCCCGTTCCCGGAGGTCCCACGAGCAGGGCGCCTTTGGGTATCTTGCCGCCCAGCTCGGTGTAGCGGCTCGGGTTCTTGAGGAACTCGACTATCTCCTGCACCTCGAGCTTGGCGCCTTCCTGTCCGGCCACATCGGCAAAGGTGACCTTGCCCTCCTCGTCCTTTTCCACCAGACGCGCACGGCTCTTGCCTACGTTGAAGATGCCCATCGGACCTCCGCCTTCACCGCCTCCCATGCCACTCATGCGGCGCATGATGAAGAGCCAGAACACGGCGATGAGGATGAGCGGACCGAAGCTCCAGATGAAGTGCATGGCGTCGTCGCTCCCCTGGCGGTACTCTATCTCGCCGGAGAAGTGCTCCTCGGCCTGCTGCTCGCTGATGAAGTCCTCCAGCTTGTCGGCCGACGGTATCTGCACGACGACGTAGGGGCGCGTCTTGCTGTCCACCTTCTGTTCGCGGAAGACGTCGCGTATGTGGCTTGGCTCCACGTACATCTGCAGCACGCCCTCCTTCTTGTCGACGATGATGCGCGAGGCATATCCCTGTCGCACATAGTTCTTGAACTCGCTATAGGTCGCGTTGCGCGACGATCCGGCCTGCAGCAAAGAGCTGTCGCCGCTCATGAGCAGGTAGCCCAGGGTGATGGCAATGACCACATATATCCACGTCAGACTAATCTGCGGGCCGCCCTTCTTTTTCTTTTTTTCTGCCATAGTGTCAGTCGAGGTTAGGAATGTTCAGAAGGTCGGCATCGGCCCAGAGGTGCTCGATGTCGTAGAAGGCACGCAGGTCGGGCAGGAAGATGTGCACGATGACCTCGGCAAAGTCCATTGCCACCCACTCGGCGTTGCGCAGTCCGTCCACAGCCAGCGGCTTTGTGTCCGCTTGGGTACGGCACGTCTCGCCCACCGAATGCGCCAACGCCTGCACCTGCAGGGGCGAACCGCCCGTACAGATGACGAAATAGCGGCACACCGCATCCTGTATCTTCGTCAGGTCCGCCACGACGATGTCGCGGCCCTTCTTATCCTGCAGTCCGGCCACGATGGCCTCCACCAACTTGTCCTTCTCCTTCTTCTTCATTCGCAATATATATATAATAAGGTAAGTATTATCGTACTTTATGGACTGCAAAGGTACAGATACTTGCAGAAATACGCAAATAAATTATATTTTTTTGGCATAAAGATTTGTCAGTTCGTAAAAAAGCTGTAAATTTGCACCCGCAAACCTCAATTGAGGTGTGACAGCATTGGGCTATGGTGTAATGGTAACACTGCAGATTCTGGTCCTGCCTTTCCTGGTTCGAGTCCGGGTAGCCCAACGCTCTTTCGTCTGCGACCGTGAGTGCCGCGTGGTGCCGGAGCAGAGAAGAACATACAGATTGGGCTATGGTGTAATGGTAACACTGCAGATTCTGGTCCTGCCTTTCCTGGTTCGAGTCCGGGTAGCCCAACAGAGAGATTCCGCTTTCCCTTGCCCGAGGGTTAGCGGAATCTTCTTTTTGCGACACGACGCGGGACAGTTTGCGACACGACGCAGAACGGCTTGCAATACAATGCAGAACAGTTTGCGACACGTCACGGGACGGACAGATACAAAAAAAGAAGGAGCGATTCACCTGTTGCCAAGCGTTTCGCTCCCTCAAAAGGTCGGGATGACAAGACTCGAACTTGCGACCTCGCGCCCCCCAGACGTGTGCGCTACCAACTGCGCTACATCCCGTTCCTTAAGTTTGCGAGTGCAAAGGTATGACTTTTTTTTGTTACTTCCAAACTTTTTCGTAACTTTGTTCGCTGAAACGTAAATTTTGAATCTATGGATAACCTGAAACTATATCCGGCGAGCCGCATGAGGGGGCGAATCGTGCTGCCTGCGAGCAAGAGCATCAGCAACCGCGCACTCATCATCAACGCCCTGAGCGGAAGTACCTTGCTGCCGGAGAATCTGTCCGACTCGGACGACACCGAGGTGATGCTCCGGGCGTTAGCCTCCCTTGGACCCACCCCAGAGGCTTCCCCCATCGACATTGGTGCTGCCGGAACATCCATGCGCTTCCTGACGGCCCTCCTGAGCGTGACGCCCGGCGAGCACGTGATAACGGGAAGCGAACGCATGCGGCATCGCCCCATCTCCATTCTCGTGGATGCCCTGCGGCAACTCGGAGCCGACATCACCTACGTGGACGAGGAAGGCTTCCCCCCGTTGCGCATCGTGGGAAAGGCCGGACTGGAGGGCGGTTCGCTGACCGTCGCGGGAAACGTCAGCTCGCAGTACATCTCCGCTCTGCTCATGATTGCGCCTACGCTGAAACGCGGTCTGCACCTCACCCTGACGGGAGAGATTGCCAGCCGCCCCTACCTGGACATGACATTGAGCATGATGCGCGACTTCGGTGCCAAGGCGGAATGGCAGGGCAAGGACGTCATCGAGGTGCAGCCGGGAAGCTACCTGCAGCGCCCATACCACATCGAGAGCGACTGGAGCGCCGCCAGCTATTGGTACGAGATGGTTGCCGTCTCGCCCGACGCGGATGCCCAGATTGACCTGGTGGGCCTGCATCACGACAGCATACAGGGCGACAGCAAGGTGTGGCAGATGTTCGGCCAGCTGGGTGTCACGACGCAGTATTTCGTGGAGCCCGACGGGACGGAAGTGATAAGACTGCGGAAAGGCGGCGGCGTGACCTGCCACTTCTCCTGCGACTTCACGCACCAGCCCGACCTGGCGCAGACGCTGGCCGTCACCTGCGCCCTGCTCGGCGTGCCCTTCCACCTTTACGGTCTGCACAGCCTCCGCATCAAGGAGACCGACCGCATCGCGGCGCTGATGAAGGAACTGGGCAAGGTGTTCAGGATGGAGGAACGGGACGGCGAACTGCTCTGGGAAGGCTACTACGAGATAGGCGACTGGGAGGAACTGCTCTTCGAGCCCCTCGAGTTCGACACCTACGAGGACCATCGCATGGCTATGTCGCTCGCTCCGGTCTGCCTCCGCGTCGGCGGGGAGATAATAATCAACAATCCACAGGTGGTAAGCAAGTCGTATCCGGGCTTCTGGGACGACCTCAAGAAAGTAGGGTTCATTGTATGCTAGTAGATTCTGTATGCTGCGGACTGCATGAGGTCTGCGAGAAGGAAAGCCTGCGGGCTCTCGAGGGAGACATCGAATACTACGAGGACGAGGAGCTGGACCGCTTCCGGGGCCGCACGGCCTACAGCGACGAGGAGGTGGACGAGTTCCGCGAAGTGCTCTACACCATGCGCACCGACGAGGTGGCGGGTTGGCTACGGAGCCTCGAACTGCGCCGGGTGAACCTCCCCGACGAACTAAAAGACGAAGTTTTGCTGATTGTTGGGGACGAAACACAATAAATCCCCCCGCGCGTGCGTTATATATATAATGTAAAAGACAAATGGCAAGGACAACACAGCATACAGGCTTCCCCCTGACACGGCACGGACTTATTCCGGAAGCGCCTCGCGCTTATTCCGGAAGCGCCTCGCGCTTATTTCGGAAGAGCCTCGCGCTTATTCCGGAAGCGCCTCGCGCTTATTCCGGAAGCGCCTCGCGCTTATTCCGGAAGGGCACGCCGCTTATTCCGGTGCACGCCGCGTGTCTGCTGCTCGGCCTGCTGCTTGTCGTCTCCTGCTCCACGAAGAAGAACACGCCGGCCGTACGCGCCTACCACGCCCTGACCGCCCACTACAACACGCTCTACAACGGACAGGTGGCCTACCTCGAAGGCGAAGAGGCACAGAACAAAGGGCACAAGGACAACTTCAACGAGATTCTGCCCATGTACATCTGCACCAACAAGTCGACAGCCGGCATGGGCAAAAGCAACTTCGAGACCGCCATCACGAAGTGCGAGAAAGCCATCAAGGTGCACAGCATCAAGAAGCGACCCATCATAAAGGGCAACCATCGGCGCACCGAGAAGGAGAAGGAATTCCTGGCCCGCAAGGAGTTCAACCCCTACATGTTCCACGCATGGCTCATGATGGGCGACGCACAGTTCCGCAAGGGCGAGTTCTTCGAGGCCGCATCCACCTACAACTACACCCTGCGCCTGTACAGCACGCAGCCCGACATCACGTCCGTGGTCCGCGCACGGCTTGCCCGATGCTACGTAGCTCTGGACTGGCCCTACGATGCCGAAGACTTGCTGGGAAAGATGAAACGCGACAGCATCACACGCCGCGGACAGAAGGAATACGACAATACACGTGCGGGGTACTACGTCCTGACGAAGCAATACCAGGAAGCCATCCCGCACCTGCAGGCCACCATCCGGAACACTCGCGGCAAACTGCCCAAGGCCCGCCTCAACTTCCTGCTGGCACAGCTCTACCACGAGACAGGCCGCGACACCCTGGCCTACAAGGCCCTCTCGCGCGTCATCCGTGCCAATCCGCCCTACGAGATTGCCTTCAACGCCCGCATCATGCAGACAGAAGTGATGCACAAGGGTAAGTTCCGGCAGATGATAACCCGCCTCAAGCGCATGGCACGCAGCGACAAGAACAAGGACTACCTCGACAAAGTCTACTATGCTATGGGCAATATCTACCTTGCCAACGAGGACACCTTGCATTGCATCTACTCCTGGGAGAAAGGCGTGAAGGAGAGCAAGAAGAACGGCCCCGACAAGGCTACGCTGCTGCTCCACTTGAGCCAGCTCTACTGGGAACAGGAAAACTACATCGATGCAGCCCGCACGTACAAACTCTGCATGAGCGCACTCGACAAAGAGCACGACGAATACGAGGAAAGCGACCGCCGCAGCAAGATACTCACCGAGCTGGAGCCGCACCTGAGCGCCATCAAGCTGCAGGACAGCCTGCAGGTGCTGGCCGAAAGCCCCGAGGAGGTCTACCTGGCAGCCATCGACCGCGTCATAGCCGAACTGCGCAAAAAAGAGAAAGAGGAAGCGAAGCTGGCAGCCGCCAACGGCACGCTGAACCCCAACGCCAACACGGGCGCGATGGGGAACAACACCATCGAGAGCAACAAACCCACCATCGCCAAGGACCTCAACTCGTTCGGCACACAGCAGCAGGGCGACTGGTACTTCTACAACCCCACCGTCGTGCAGAGAGGCACACAGGAGTTCCAGAAACGATGGGGCATGCGTCGCAACGAAGACTTCTGGCGCATCAGCAACAAACGCGCACTCATGAAGGACACGGAAGACGCTGACGGTCAGGCCCCGGAATACGACGAGGCAGCCGCCGACAGCCTCTTCGGAGGTGTCGCCGACGCAGGGGCCGACAGCCTGGCCTCCGCCGAGCAGGCCCTCAAGGACTCCCTCGCCAACGACCCGCACGAACGCGAATACTACCTGCGGCAGATTCCCTTCACCGAGGAACAAATGGAGGAGTCGAACCGACTGCTCTCCGATGCGCTCTACAACGCAGGCATCCTGGAACAGGAGAAACTGGAGAACTTCCCCCTGGCCGAGCGCACGATGATACGCTTCCTCAACGACTTCCCCGAACACGACGGCATCGACAACGTCTTCTACCACCTCTTCCTCCTCTACGGACGACTCGACGACGTGGAGAGCGCCGAGGAGTACCGAGGCTACCTGCTCGAAGACTATCCCGACGCCAAGCTCTCCGCCCTGCTCGGCAACCCGAACTACGAGATGATAGCACGCGAAGGCAAACACGTGGAGGACAGCCTCTACGCCGACGCATACGCAGCCTACCAGACCGAGGACTACGCCCGGGTGGAGGAAGACTACAGCTTCAGCACCGACAACTTCCCGGAGGGCACACACCGCGCCCGCATGATGTTCATCCGAGCCATGAGCGCCCTCTACGGCGGTGAGCGCGACACGTTCATGGTCACACTGCGCGACGTGGTGCAGAAGTTCCCGAAGGAAGAGGTGACAGAGCTTGCCAGCGCCATCGTGAAAGGACTCGACGAGGGACGCCCCCTCATGGACGACCGCTACGACGCCAGCAGCATCTGGAGCCGACGCACACGCTCCGACAGCGACAGTACCGAAGCCGTGCCGCAGCTGAAGGACGACCGTTACACCGGATTCAACTTCGTCCTGGCCTACCCCACCGGCAGTCTCGACGAGAATGTGCTCGTCTTCGAGATGGCACGCTACAACTTCACCAACTACATGGTGCGCAACTTCGACATCGAGATACAGGCCGATCCCTACCTCACGATGATGATCGTGAAGGGATTCCTTGCCTACGACGAGGTGCATGCCTACGCCCAGAAGCTCCACGCCGACGAGCACATGCGCACCCGCCTCGAAGGCATCCGCACCCTGCTCATCTCCGACGACAACCTCAAGATGCTGGGCAAGGAGTTCAGCTTCGACGAGTATAAGGAGTTCTACGACGAGCACTTCGCCCCACTCGACGTGCCCGAAGACCTGCACATCGACACACCGACCGACGTGGAAATCCTCGATCCCGACGAAGAGTACGAGCGCCAGCAGGACGAGAAGCAGGCCGAAGAGGAGACCGAGGCCAGCGACGACGACTTCCCCTTCGGGTTCTGAACAATGCACAACACGTAAATTCATAATTCAAAACAGAGGGCGACAGCAAATTCTTCACTCTTCACTCTTAATTCTTCACTCTTAATTCATCATTCCCATGACGTACAAACTGCTTTGGGTCGACGACGAGATAGAGCTCCTGAAAGCCCACATCCTCTTCCTCGAAAAGAAGGGATACCAGGTGGAGACCGTGACGAACGGCTACGACGCCTTGGACCGCTGCGGAGAGGAAGCGTTCGACCTCATCCTGCTCGACGAGAACATGCCCGGACTGAGCGGGCTGGAGACGCTGAACCGCGTGAAGGAACTGTTGCCGGCCACGCCCGTCGTGATGGTGACGAAGAGCGAGGAGGAGCACATCATGGAGCAAGCCATCGGGGCCAAAATCGCCGATTACCTCATCAAGCCCGTCAATCCCACACAAATCCTGCTGACCCTGAAGAAGAACATCCAGCAGAAGGAAATCGTGACGGAGCACACACAGTCGAACTACCAGCAGGACTTCTCGCGACTGGGCCTGCTCATCAGCGACGCATCGAACATCGACGAGTGGAAAGACGTCTACAAGAGACTGACCTACTGGGAGCTGCAACTGAGCGAGACGGAAAGCGGCATGCAGGAGATGCTCGCCATGCAGCGCCGCGAAGCCAACACCGAGTTTGCCAAGTTCATACGCAAGAACTACATGCGCTGGATGGAGCAGCCCGAGCAGCGGCCCGTAATGAGCCCCGACATCTTCAAGCGAACCATCTTCCCCCTGCTGGACCAGGGAGAGAAAGTCTTCCTCATCGTCATCGATAACTTCCGCTACGACCAGTGGCGCATGCTGCTGGGCGAGATAGCCGACAGCTTTACGGTCGACGAAAACCTCTACTGCAGCATCCTGCCCACGGCGACGCAATATGCCCGCAACGCCATCTTCAGCGGACTGATGCCCAACGACATCGCACGCATGTTCCCCGACCTCTGGGTGGACGAGGACAGCGAGGAGGGCAAGAACCTGAACGAGGAACCGCTCGTCCGCACGCAGCTCGAGCGCTACCGACGCCGCAACTCCTTCTCGTATCACAAGATAAACCATTCGGGCACAGCCGAGAAGTTCGTCTCGCAGATACCTGCCTTGATGAAGAACGACCTGAACGTCATCGTGCTCAACTTCATCGACATGCTCAGCCACGCCCGCACCGAGAGCCTCATGGTGCGCGAGCTTGCCAGCAACGAGGCCGCTTACCGCAGCATCACGCAGAGCTGGCTGAGGCACAGCGCCGTGAGCGGACTCTTCCGCAGCCTCGCAGCGCAGGACTGCACCGTGGTGCTCACCACCGACCACGGCAGCATACGCTGTTACAACCCCATCAAGGTCATCGGCGACCGCAACACGAACACCAACCTGCGATACAAGCTGGGCAAGAACCTCTCGTACAACCCGAAGGAGGTCTTCGAGATAAAGAATCCCACCCGGGCAGGACTGCCAAGTCCCAACCTCAGCACGGCCTACATCTTCGCCACGCAGGACGATTTCTTTGCATACCCGAACAACTACAACTACTACGTCGGGTACTACAAGGACACCTTCCAGCACGGCGGCATCAGCATGGAAGAGATGCTCATACCGCTCATCACGCTGAGGGGGAAGAAACGGTGAGCGTCCCCTGCCCTCCTCCCCCGCGGAGGGGGACAAAGCAAA
This sequence comes from Bacteroidaceae bacterium, assembly GCA_017483665.1. Taxonomy (GTDB): domain Bacteria; phylum Bacteroidota; class Bacteroidia; order Bacteroidales; family Bacteroidaceae; genus Physcousia. The sequence continues at coordinate 25,932 of JAFUVM010000025.1, read as the reverse complement.
ACAGCATCAAAGGAATATGGAAATAAAGATTAACGACATAGGAAGCATCGCCCAGGCAGCACGCCAGTTCGTAGAGGCGATGGGCGACAGGCGCGTCTTTGCCTTCTACGGCAAGATGGGCGCCGGCAAGACTACATTCATCAAGGCCATCTGCGAGGCGCTGGGCGTGGAGGACGTCGTCACGTCGCCCACCTTCGCCATCGTCAACGAATACGGAGTCAATGAAGAACGAAGTTCATTCAACAAGGTTTTCCACTTCGACTTCTACCGCATCAAGAGCCTGCGCGAGGCCTACGACATCGGCACGGAGGAGTATTTCTACAGCGGCTCGCCCTGCTTCATCGAGTGGCCCGAGCTGGTGGAGCCCCTGCTGCCCGAGGAAACCGTCAGCGTCAGCATCGAAGTCAACCCCGACGGCACGCGCTCCGTCACCGTCACGCCTTGACATCAGCCCCGAGCGGCACGCGCTCCGTCACCATTACGCCTTGACATCAGCCCTAATCGGCACTTCCCGTTTCCCCACAGGCTGAAATGACAATTCCCGCACGCCGAGGACACAAACCTCGCACGCTGCGGGAACTTTTTTTGCACGCCACGGCACAAAACTTTTTCAGTGGTTCGGAAATATATTTCAAAAGCTTGGAAATATATTTCAGTGCCTTGGAAATTTATTTCAAAGCCTTGGAAATAGTTTTATAGCACGCGGCGAGGATTTTCTCTCACTGTGGCGAGGGATTTTATCCCGAGCAAAAAAGAACTTCGTCCCGAGCAGGAAGGGTTTTTGTGCACTGTGGCGAGGGATTTTATCCCGAGCAAAAAAGAATTTTGTCCCGAGCAGGAAGCGGGGACATGCCGCGCTGCGGCGGGAATCAGAGCTGGACGTCGTCGAGGTTGACGAGGCCGTTGACGATGGCATAGATGGTCAGTCCGGCGGCGGAACGAATCTGCAGTTTGCGGCTGATGTTGCGGCGATGCGTCATGACGGTGTTGACCGAGATGAAGAGCGCCTCGGCTATCTCCTTGTTGGAAAGTCCTTTCACCACCTGCACGATGATTTCCTTCTCGCGCTCGCTCAGGTCGCTGGTCTGGGCCGACTCCGTCTTTTCCTCCTGGTCCTCCTGCACGGGTTTGCCGCCACGGCTGCGCACCTCGTGCTCCAGCCTGCGGATGCACTCGGCAAAGAGCGTGTCCTCCATGTGGCAGTGGCTGTGCAGGTCCTCGTCCGTCATGAAGATATCCATGAGGACCTCCCCCATGAGCGAGGCGTTATTGTCGCTGGGGTAGTACTTCACGATGATGCTCTTGAGCTCGGACAGGCTTTTCTCTATGCTGGCATGCTGTTCGTCGTACTGTTCCTCTATCTCGGCAAACGTCTCGGCCGGCAGGCATCCCTGCAGCAAGGTCTCCACGTAGGGATGCACGTGGGTGTTCTCGAACGTCATGTGTCGCTCCACCTCCTGGGCGTATTCGTCGTAGAAACGCAGGATAAGCATGGGGATGCGGTTGCCGCCCGTCAGGTCGAGCGCCTGCAGGAGCTTGCGCCGGATGCCCGGCAGACGGAAGTCCACGAAGTAGCTGTGCGAGTTCTTCAGGTAGGCGATGAGTGCGGGCAAGTCGATTTGCTCGGCCATCTCGCTGATACGCGCATGGGCGGCATCCTTCACATAGTTCACCACGGTGAGGAACGTATTGGAGTCCACGCCGGCAGCCCGGCAGGTGGCTCCTACGGTCTGGTCGCCGAAGCCGAGGCGGATGCCGAAGCGGCTGATGATTTGCAGTATGCGGTAGTCGTCGCTGATGACGTCGCTCATGGGGTCTGATTCGTGGTATTTCTCGGTCATAAGTGTGTTTATTTGGCGGAAACGGCCTTCGGAAGGGTCCTTTTCCTTTTTTTTGCAAAGGTACAACTTTTGCCCAACATGCAGGGTTAAGCCTACGGCTTTTTTTGCACGACGAAGGGAAAATTCATCATAATTGAGTATCGCAGGAAGGCTGCCGGCACAGCAATTTCATATTTTTTGCGTATTGCGGGAAAGGAAAAGTCGCCGTACCTTTGCCGGCGCAAAACTGAAAAACCACAAAAACCCATAGGATCTATAAGTCCCATAAGACCTATAAGACCCATAAGACCCACGAACCTATGAAACCTATAAAAGACAACATCCTGGCAGCCTTCCTGCTGCTATCGGCCGGGACAGCCTCGGCACAGTGGAACACCGACTCCACCGAGATCGACTCCTACCAGCGCTTCCGCATCGGCGGCTACGGCGAGGTGGTGGCAGCCTTCAAGGACTACGGCACAAACCGCTTCTACGGCGGCAGCGAGGGCAACACCCGCATGCGCCGCAACACCATCTCCATCCCCCGCTTCGTGCTCGCAGGCGACTACAAGTTCGGGCGCCACTGGAACATCGGCGTTGAGGTAGAGTTCGAGAGCGGCGGCACAGGCACGGCCTACGAGATAGAGAACTCCGAGAACGGCGAGTATGAGACGGAAGTGGAAAAGGGCGGCGAAGTGGCCATCGAGCAGTTCCACCTCACCTACCACCTGAATCAGTACTTTAATGTACGTGCAGGTCACTTCATCGTGCCCGTCGGGATGAACAACGCGCACCACGAGCCTATCAACTTCTTCGGCACCGTGCGCCCCGAAGGCGAGACGAGCATCATCCCCAACACCTGGCACGAGACGGGTCTCAGCTTCTTCGGACAGGTGGGCCGCCGCTGGGCGTCCTTCAATTGGGAAGCACAGATTGTGGCCGGACTCAACGCCAACGGCTTCGACCGCAACAATTGGGTGAAGAAAGGCAAGCAGGGCTTCTTCGAGGTGGACAACTTCACGTCGCCCGGCTACGTGGCCCGCATCAATTACACCGGCGTGCCAGGCCTTCGCCTCGGCGCAAGCTGGTACCACGTGCAGAACGCCGCTTCGAACGCCGACAAGCCCACCACCTACAGCTTCTCCGTTCCCGTCAACCTCTGGAGCGTCGACGCACAGTACCAGCATCGCTACGCCATCGTGCGCGGCAACATCCTGGGCGGCAGAGTGGGCAACTCCACGCTGCTCAGCGCACGCAACCGCAGACAGAGCAACGCCAGCCCCTACACCAAGACGTCGCCCATCGCAAGCAAGGCCGTCAGCTACGGCATAGAGGGCGGCCTGCGCCTCAAGAACATCATTCCCGCCAGGAGGATGCCCGACATCATTCCCTTCGTGCGCTACGAATACTACAACGCTCAGGAGGAAGGCGAAGCCATGCAGACAATGGACGCACGCCTCAAGACGTCCATGTGGACGGCCGGACTCAACTATCGGCCCATCCCCTGGATTATCGTCAAAGCCGACTACACAACGCGCCGCATAGGCGGAGGCCAGTATAACAGCGAGAACGAGTTTGCCCTGGGCGTTGCCTTCACGGGCTGGTTCTTCACCGACCACACCGCAGCACGCATCCGCGAGAAGCGCGCCGCCAAGCGGGCCGCCAAGGAAGCCAACTTGCACGACATGCAGCAGCGACTCGCCGAGATGCAACAGCAGCTTGACGAAATGAAAAGACTCACCGAATAACTTCCGAACACTCCGAACACATAAAACACTCAATCAATAAAAAACAAAGAACATGAAAAAGAACATTCTTATCCTTGGCCTCGTGGCCTTTGCAGCAACTCTTACCTCTTGCAGCAACAAAGACGACAACGAGCCCAACAAAGAAAACGAAGGCGGCAACAACACAGAAGCCACCATGCCCGAAGGCACCAGCGACCCGCGCGTCACCATCAACGAGACCGACGCCGACTACAACGACGCTCGCTACAAAGCCAACTGGGGCAAGTATGCAGAAGCCGTTTCCTCGCACCTGAAGAACGACGCCGAGACGCTCTACAAAGCATGGAACGAAGGACTCGACGGCGAAGAAGCCTTCAAGACAACCTTCAAGGAAGCAAAAGGTGCCTACCAGAGCTACAACGACTGCATCGAACAGATTCTGGACGGCTGCATTGACATTGCCAACGAAGTGGGCGAAAGCAAGATTGGCGACCCGCGCGACAAGTGGGAGAACAAGCTTTACACCGAAGCTGTCTACGCCGTCGAGTCCTGGTACAGCTACCACTCCATCCAGGACTACGCCAATAACATCCGCTCCATACAGAACGCCTTCAACTGCACCTATGGCGGCAATCAGGGCACACACAGCCTTGCCGCCTACCTCGCAAAAGGCACGCAGGCCGAGCTCGCCAGGAACGTCAACAGCAGCATCAACGAAGCCATCGCTGCCATCGAAGGCATGGCCGCTCCCTTCCGCAGCCACATCGGCAACCCCACCGTCCTCACCGCTATGGAAGCTTGCGACAATCTGAAGAACACACTCCGCACGCTCAAGGCCGAGGTGGAGAACTTCGAGGATGAAGAAGAACTGAAGAACATCGTGGCCGACTACGTGGACGTTGTCGTACTGCCCACCTACAGGGACCTGGCCGCAGCCAACGCCGCCCTTCACAATGCCGTGCAGCTGCTGAAGGCAAGCCCCTCGAATGCAACCTTCGAGGCCGCAGCCAAGGCATGGATGGCCGCACGTCAGCCGTGGGAATCGAGCGAAGCATTCCTCTTCGGCCCCGTCGACGAGCTTGGTCTCGACCCCAACATGGACTCTTGGCCCCTCGACCAGGACGCCATCAAGAACGTGCTCTCCAGCGGCGACTTCTCGGGCATGGAATGGGAAGGCGAGTATGAAGGCGAAGAAGAGGACGGCAGCATGAGCCAGCGCGCCGAGGAGATTGCCGAGGCACAAAGCATCCGCGGCTTCCACACCTTGGAGTTCCTGCTCTTCAAGAACGGGCAGCCCAGGACAACAGAATAAAGAAAAACCCAAAACCCACAGGCCCTATAGGACTTACAAGACACATAAGTCCTATAGGACCCATAAGACCCATAGGACTCATAGGACCTATAAGACCTATAGGACCTATAGCCTCAAAGACCATAAACTATGAACAAGAACATTTGGTTCCTTGCTCTCTTCCTCCTTGCCGCCTGTGACAAGGAGGATGATTGCTTTACAGCTGAGGACTTCCAGGTGCCCACCGGTTATGCCCTGAGCGCAGGCAGCAGCACGATTTTCGTTAACTCTTCCTTCGCCTACGACACGGATGCCCCTTGGGTAGAGAACATCAAAGCCAACTCGCGGCGCTTCATCAACGGCGACGGACTGTACGACGACGTGCTGACGCAAAAGGCGGGACTCGGTCCGGTCTATGCCGGCTACTCCTGCGGCTCGTGCCATCGCAATGCCGGACGCACGAAGCCTGCCCTCTGGACGCAGACCGGAACGGACCCCGACGGCACGCCTGTCTACGGCTCCGGCGCGTACGGATTCAGCTCGATGCTGGTGTATATCACCCGCAAGAACGGCGCTTTCTTCCAGAACTACGGCCGCGTACTGCACGACCAGAGCATCTATGGCGTGACCGCCGAAGGCAAGCTGGAATGCCGCTGGCACGAGCAGCAGTTCACGTTCCCCGACGGGGAGGCGTACAGTCTGGTCTATCCCGAGTACACCATCACGGACTGGTACAAGCCTAAGTACCGCGATACGGACGAAGACATAAAGCCCGAGGACCTCTTCTGCACGGTGCGCATCCCGCTGCGGCACGTCGGCATGGGACAAATGATGGCCCTCGACCGGAATGAGATAGAGCAGCTTGCGGCAAAGTCGAACTATCCTGAGTACGGCATCAGCGGCCGCTGCAACTACATCGTCGAGCGCGGCATCCGTCAGCTCGGCTTGTCGGGCAACAAGGCACAGCACGCCGACCTCACGGTCGAGCTGGGCTTCTCGTCCGACATGGGTGCGACGAACAGCCGCTACCCCGAGGAAATCTGCGAAGGACAATCGCAGATGCAGGAAGGCTCGATGATGGGATTGCTCTACGACCAGCTCGACGTCACGACCGAGGACATGGAGGACGTGGACTTCTACCTGCACGGACTGGGCGTACCGGCCCGCCGCCTGGGCAGCACACGACAACCCGCTGCCTATCAGGGCCGCACCATTACGGAACGCGAGCTGGTCAGCATAGGCGAACAGAAGTTCTACGAGGCGAAGTGCCACCTTTGCCACGTCACTACGCTCCACACCCGTCCGCGCGGCGCGACGTTGCTCAACGGCACAGAGCTCCCGTGGCTGGGCGGACAGACCATCCATCCCTACAGCGACTACCTGCTCCACGACATGGGCAGCGAAATAATGGGCGTAGGCCTGAACGACAACTATGTGAGCGGTCTGGCACGCGGCAACGAGTGGCGCACAACGCCGCTCTGGGGCATCGGCCTGCAGGAGAAGGTCAACGCGCACACCTACTTCCTGCACGACGGCAGGGCCCGCAACCTCCAGGAGGCCATCATGTGGCACGGCGGCGAGGGCGAAGCCAGCAAGAACCTCTTTGCCCGGATGCCGAAGGACGACCGCTCGGCACTCATCAAGTTCCTGGAATCCCTGTAGCCTCTCCCCTCTACCCCTCTCCCAAGGGAAAGGGGAATAACATCTAAACATCAACCCATATATATGAAAAAGACATACCTATTGCTATTAGCGACCCTCCTTGCCATGCCGACCTGGGCGGAGGAGAACGAGAAAGAGAACCAGGCTCCTGCGAAAGGCAAGGGCATCACCTTCGAGAAGTACAATCTGAAGAGCGCCGACCTGCGGGAACAGACGGACCGCATCGACATGGAGAACGGCGTGCTGGGCATTGCCGACGACCGCGGATTCACCCTCCAGTCGTGCGACGGACGCTTCATCTTCAAGCCCTACCTCTTCCTGCAGACGAGGGGACAGTTCAACTATTACGACGACGAGGGACTGGACAAGGCCTACAACCAAGACAACGTGGCGAACTCGGGCTTCGCGATGCCGTACGCCATCTTGGGCTTCACGGGCACGACCTTCGGGCGCCTCGACTACAACCTGAGCATCAACGCGGCTGCCTCGGGCGGCAACGTCCTGCAACAGGCTTGGGTGGACTACCGCATCACGCCTGCCGCACGCTTCCGTGCCGGCAAGTTCAAGACGCCGTTCTTCCATGCCTACCTCACCACGCTGGGCGAGACGCTGTTCCCCTGCCTGCCCACTTCGCTGACGGCCTCCACTATCATGCCCTACTCGCTCAACGCCGTGACACCCGCCATCGGCACGGGCTTCGACCTGGGCTTCCAGTTCCACGGCAAGGCAAAGCTCAACAAGAAGCAGGACAGCTGGATGATAGGCTACGAGGTGGGCCTGTGGAATGGCACCGGCAGCGGCGTGAACACGGCCACGAAGACGCTTTCCGACGATGCGCACATCCCGTCGCTGCTCTATGCCGGACGCCTCACCTTCATGCCTTGGGGCAATATGCCCGCCACGCAAGGCAACAGCCACATGCTCACAGGACGGCACATGCTGTTCGGCCTGAGCGGAGGCATCAACGTGGAGAGCGAGAGCGAGAGCACCAACGACACACGCCTCGGTCTGGAGTGGAGCATGCTCTACGGACGCTGGTACGCTGCGGCGGAAGGCTACTGGATGCACGTCAGCTTCACGGGACGACAGAAGATTGACAGCAAGTACAACTACTGGGGTGCCTACGCACAGGTGGGCTACTTCTTCACACGGAGCATCCAGGCCGGCCTGCGCTACGACTTCATGGACCGCAACGGCTCGGACAAGGACGGCATCCTGAACATGCCGGCTGCCGTAGTGAACTACTATGTGAACAAGTGCAACCTGAAGCTTTCGGCCATGTACCAGTTCACGGGCCGCTACGGACACGCCACTCAGCTCGACCGCGACAACGACGACCTGGGCATCAGCACACACTCGGCCACCCTGCAGCTGCAGTACAGCTTCTGAGAAGCCTCAACCCCTTGCGTCTCTCCCGCGGGAGGGGCGCACTAAAAGCAAACCCTAATGAAAACCATACATTATATATTATTATATATAGGGGTCGCCTGTGCGCTCACGTCGTGCGACAGCGGCGACATCCCGGAGAAGGTCTATACGGTCGACGAGAAAGGCTATACCGTCAGGCTGACAGCACAGGTGAAGGGCATCTCGGAGTGGGACGGCACCGACTACACGCTGGCCGTGGCCGGCTTCACCGCCGACAGCAAGTTCGCACAGGTGCAACGTGCCCTGCCCGCAACGTTGGACAACGGCTCGCCGCTCAGCATCACCCTGTCCAATCTGTCGGACGATGTGAAGACCGTCGAACTGGCTCTGACCAATACCCTCCGCAAGCGCATCATCACGCTGGCTTCCATCAACATGGACGACTACAGGGACTACGGCACACGCGACACAATCCTGCTGGACCTCGGCACCATCGACGTAGGACAGACGGGCGTGCTGCAGATGGGCGTCTTCAACCGTGCCTGCATCCAATGCCACGGAGCCAACGGACGCTCGGCAGCAGGTCTGACCCTGACGGAAGGCAATGCCTATGCCGCACTGGTCGACGTGCCCAGCACCCGGCGCGAGGGCTACATGCGCGTGGAGAGCGGCAATGCGGAAGGCTCCCTGCTCCACCTCATCCTGCGGGAAGGCGGCGAGGACCTGCTCTCGCACAACCACACGGAAATCCTCAGCAGCCAGTTCAAGTCGAACCTCGAGGAGGTGTCAGCCTTCATCGACCAGTGGATAGAACGCCTCAAGCCGCAACCTCAGGAATAAGCGCGAGGCGCTCCGGAAATAAGAGCACGCCGCTTCCGGGATAAGCGCGAGGCGCTTCCGGGATAAGCGCGAGGCGCTTCCAAAATAAGCGCGAGGCTCTTCCGAAATAAGCGTGCGGGGCTCCAAGTGTAACTGTTCCCGCCAAAGATGATAATTTTTATAGCTTAGAAACAGAATATCTGATTTTTTTTCGTAACTTTGCACACTATAACACAAAAACCGACATGCAATACAAGAAAATAACCCTGGAAGAACTGGGTGTCAGCATCGAGCTGTCCATGTTTGCCCCCGAGGGGAAAGTGGCAGAATGGCACGCCATGCTGCGCATCGAACCGCGCGGCGACTTCTTCCTCGGACAATACCGACGTCTCTGTCAGGCCGAGGCTCTTCTGGCTGAGACAGAGGAGATGAGCGGCGCCAAGCCCGTCTTCAAGCGCTACTTCCTCTCCGATGCCACCAACCAGCAGCCCCTCATGGAGCAGGACGACACCTGCACCGTCTCCTACATCCAGCAGCCGCCGCTCGACGGCAGCAAGCTCGCCCTGTGGATCTACCTGCAGCGCGGCACCGACATACAGCCCGCAGCCGACCGCCTGCGCTCCACCGTCGTGCGCCACAACGGCTATCAGCACATCTGGACGATGGGCATGACGACAGGCAACGGCACCAGCTACGTGCAGACACAGACGCTGCTCGAAGACTACGAGCAACTGCTCGCCGACTACAGCGCCACCCTGGAGGACAACTGCATCCGCACGTGGTTCTTCGTACGCGACGTCGACACGCAGTACCAAGGCCTTGTCGTGGCCCGCTGGGAAAACTTCGCCATGCACGGACTCACACCCGAGACACACTACATCGCCTCGACAGGCATCGGCGGAAACCCCTCCGACCCCAAGGCCCTCATACAGCTGGGCAGCTACGCCCTCACAGGCTTCAAGCCCGAGCAGCAGCGCTACCTCTACGCCGCCACACACCTGAACCGCACCAGCGAATACGGCGTCACCTTCGAGCGCGGCACCCTTCTCCGCTTCGGCGACCGCGACCACGCCTTCATCTCCGGCACGGCCAGCATCAACAACCGCGGCGAAGTGATGCACACGGGCGACATCGAGAAGCAGACGCACCGGATGTGGGAGAACGTCGAAGCCTTGCTCCAGGAGGGAGGCATGACGATGGACAATGCCGCACAGCTCATCGTTTACCTGCGCGACGGCGCCGACTACGAAGCCGTCAGCCGCATGTTCCGCCAGAAGTACCCCGCCGTCCCCACCGTCTTCACCCTCGCCCCCGTCTGCCGTCCCGCCTGGCTCATCGAAATGGAGTGCATCGCCATCCAGCCGGCAGAGAACGATGGCTTCAATGATTTCTAATCGTTGAAGCCGCAGAAGTTAAAGGGGAAGTTAACTCGCTACGCTCGTGGAAGTTAAAACGGAAGTAAAAATGGACAACAGATATAGTCGCAGCTTCAAGGATCTGGAGTGTTGGCAACAAGCCCACGAGTTCGTAAAGGCTGTATACTCTGTCACGAAGCACTTCCCAGAAGACGAACTCTACGGACTGACTTCGCAGTTCCGGCGTGCGGCTGTCTCAATAGCTGCCAACATCTGTGAAGGCTATCGAAAACTGAGCAGAGCAGACAAACTTCGCTTCCTGAACATTGCACAAGGCTCACTTGAAGAATGTCGCTACTATATCATACTTTCGAACGACATCGAATACATCGACAATGCCATGCGCGACAAACTAGAATACCTTCTCAACGGAACCAGCTGGAAGCTCAACGGCTACGCCGAAGCTATAAGCCAAAACAAAGGAATCACCGATGAATAACAACCAAAACATAGTAACGTCCAGTGCGAAGCACTTAACTTCCAGCCAGCTTTGCTGGCTTAACTCCCACTTTAACTCCCATTTTAACTCCCACATACTAAGAAAACGATGAAAGCCGGAATCGTAGGACTGCCTAACGTTGGCAAGTCGACCCTCTTCAATTGTCTGTCGAGCGCAAAGGCTCAGGCAGCCAACTTCCCTTTTTGTACCATCGACGCACAGCTCGGACAGGTCACCGTGCCCGACGAAAGGCTGACCCGCCTCGCTGAACTCGTCCATCCGGGACGCATCGTGCCCGCCGTATGCGACATCGTCGACATAGCCGGACTCGTGAAGGGTGCCAGCAAAGGCGAAGGCCTGGGCAACCAGTTCCTTGCCAACATACGCGAGTGCGACGCCATCATCCACGTGCTACGCTGCTTCGACGACCCGGGCATCGTGCACGTCGACGGCAGCGTGGACCCTGTCCGCGACAAGGAAATCATCGACGCGGAACTGCAGATCAAGGACCTCGAGACCATCGAGAACCGCATCAAGAAGGTGGAGAAGCAGGCCCGCGTCGGCGGCGACAAGCAGGCCAAGGTCGAACTCGACGTTCTGCTCCGCTACCAGGAAGCCCTCAGCAAGGGTCAGAGCGCCCGGAGCGTCAGCTTCGAGACCGAGGACGAACTGGCCGCAGCCGGCAGTCTGTTCCTGCTCACTACGAAGCCCGTGCTCTACGTCTGCAACGTCGACGATGCCTCGGCCGCCACGGGCAATGCCTACACCGAAGCCGTCAAGAAGGCCATCGAGGGCGAGGATGCCGAAATGATGATAATCTCGGCACAGACAGAGGCCGACATTGCCGAGCTGGAGACCTACGAGGAGAAGCAGATGTTCCTCGAGGACATGGGGCTGACGGAGAGCGGCTGCAACCGCCTCATCAAGTCCATCTACCACCTGCTCACCCTGCAGACGTTCATCACGGCAGGCGAAATGGAGGTGAAGGCCTGGACGTTCCGCCGCGGATGGAAGGCTCCGCAGTGTGCCGGCGTCATCCATACCGACTTCGAGAAAGGCTTCATCCGTGCCGAAGTCATCAAGTATGAGGACTACATCCACTACGGCTCCGAGGCTGCCGTCCGCGAGGCTGGCAAGATGAGCGTCGAGGGAAAGGACTACATCGTGCAGGACGGCGACATCATGCACTTTAGATTCAACGTCTGACGTTGAATCGGATTAGGGATTAGGGATTAAAGAATAGAGTTTGATGGAGAACTTTTACTATAGACGATTAGACGTTTACAAAAACGCAAAATCCCTGTCTCATGAGGTATGCAAACTCATTAAGACCTTCCCCACCGAGGAGCGATTTGGATTATGCGACCAACTTCGGCGTGCCGCGATGTCAATTCCCATTAACATCGCCGAGGGGTTTGGCCGCTTCTCTGCCAAAGAAAAGGCACATTTCCTACAAATTGCCTTTGGTTCTCTCAACGAAGTTATGTGCGAATTGGAGCTTTCATATGATGAAGATTACATAGATAAAGAACAGTTCGACAACATGGAAACAATTATTCTTTCAGTAAAGAAACAGCTTGCAACATTACATAGATCTGTTCTCGCAAATGGTGACAAACCCTAATCCCTATTCCCTAATCTCTAATCCCTAATCCTCTAATCCCTAATCCTCTAATCCCCTATTCCCTAATCTCTAATCCTCTATTCCCTAATCCCTATTCCTCTATTCCCTAATCTCTAATCCTCTATTCCCTAATCCTCTAATCCCTAATCCCTAATCCTATGAACTTGTTCATACACTGGAACCCCGACATCATTGCCCTCGACCTGGGTTTCTTTGCCATCCGCTGGTACTCGCTGTGCTGGGCAATCGGAATGGTGAGTGTCTTTCTGCTGTTGCACATGCTCTACCGGCAGCAGAAGATTGCCGAAGAGAAGTTCGACCCGATGTTCCTGTACTGCTTCCTGGGCATCCTGATCGGTGCGCGTCTGGGGCATTGTCTGTTCTACGAACCGGGCTACTACCTGTCGCACCCCATCGAGATGATACTGCCTGCCCGCAACATACCGGGGAAGGGCTGGACGTACACCGGCTTCGAGGGACTGGCCAGCCACGGCGGTACGCTCGGCCTGATGCTTGCCCTCTGGCTCTATGCCCGCAAGGTGAAGCTCAACATCATGCACGTGCTCGACAACGTGGGCATCGTCACTCCGGTCTGCGCCTGCGCCATCCGCATCGGCAACCTGATGAATTCGGAGATTATCGGCCGACCGACCGACGTGCCCTGGGCGTTCGTCTTCGAACGCGTCGACTTGCTTCCGCGCCACCCCGGACAGCTCTACGAGGCCATCTGCTACGCCCTGTTCTTCGTCATCACATGGATTATCTACCGCCGATACCCGCAGAAAGTGGGCACAGGCTTCTACTTCGGGCTCTGCCTCTTCCTCATCTTCACGAGCCGCATCTTCATCGAGTACACCAAAGAGAACCAGGTGGACTTCGAGAGCGGCATGCTGCTGAACATGGGTCAGCTGCTCTCCATTCCCTTCGTCGCGCTGGGACTCTACTGCATGCTCGGCGGCAAGTACTGCAAGGCACTGGCCGAAAAATAACAACGCCTAAGCTGTTCCGTATGAAACACGCCGACTTCCTGACATTTGCCATGTTCCTGACGGCTCTGACCGCAACGGCACAGCCGCAACAGGAGTATGCCGTGGACGTCAACGCCCGCTGCCAGACGGTAGAGGGCTGGGGCGTGAGCCTGTGCTGGTGGGCCAACATGTGCGGCAAATGGGACGAGGAAAGCGTAGACCGCATCATTGACTGGATGGTCAGTCCCGACGGTCTGAACTGGAACATCTTCCGCTACAACATCGGAGGCGGCGACGACCCCGAGTGGAGGAACTGCACCGTGCACCACATGGGAAAAGGGAAGGGACTGCGTGCCGAAATGGAGGGTTTCCAGGACGAGCGCGGAGGTCCGTACAACTGGGAACGAGACTCGGCACAGCGCCGCATTATGCTCAAGATAAAGGAGAAGCGGCCGGATGCCATCTTCGAAGCCTTCTCGAACAGTCCGCCCTGGTGGATGACGGTGAGCGGCTGCGCGGCGGGGCACAAGGATGCCCGGACGGACAACCTGCGCACCGACTGCTACGAGGACTTCGCCCGCTATCTGGTGGACGTCTGCCGACACTACAAGGACGCATACGGCATTGAGTTCCGGACGCTGGAGCCCTTCAACGAACCGACCACGGACTACTGGTATCAGTCGGGCTCGCAGGAGGGTTGTCACTTCGACGCCGAGAGTCAGGTGGCGTTCCTCCGCGTGCTGTCTCCCATCCTGAAGGAGAGCGGGCTGCGAACCGTCATCAGCGCCAGCGACGAGACGTGCACGGCGCACAGCCTGTCGGTGCTGAAGGAGTACCTCCGGAGCGGTGCCATCGACCTGATAGGCCAGTGGAACACCCACACCTATTCGGCCGACACAAAGACACGCCGCAAGGTGGGCGACCTGGCACGAAGAGCAGGCAAGACGGTGTGGATGAGCGAGTCGGGCAGCAGCGGCAGGGGCATCGAGGGCAACCTGAACATGGCGCAGCGACTCATCGACGACATGCGCGACATCAGGCCCACGGCCTGGCTGGACTGGCAGTACGTGGAGGAGTACGGCGACCAGTGGTGCGTCGTCCAGGGCAACTTTGCGCGGGGCACGTACCGCAAGGTGAAGAACTTCTACGTCCGCCAGCACTTCACGCGCTTCATCCGTCAGGGATTCTCCATCGTGGAGAGCGGGAACGGACAGTCGCTGGCAGCCGTCAACCCCGAAGCCGACACGCTGACCATCGTCCTGCTGGGCGGCAAGGAACCGAGCACCCATCGCATCAGTCTGCCGGGAGCTTCCGCAAATGGCGGCATCCAGGCCTGGCGCACCAGCGAGACCGAGTCGATGGAGCCGGTTGGCAACGTCCGCCTCACCTCCGCAGGCGACATCGAGGTCAGACTCCCCGAGAAGAGCATCACCACACTGGTCGTTCCTGTCAAGCCCACTCCGTTGACTTCTTATAAACACGGCGTGCGCTTCCAAAATAAGCGCTAGGCGCTTCCGAAATAAGCACGAGGCGCTTCCGCCGGACGCGCACGCCGTTTCTTGTAATGTTCTGTCGGATTTGCAATCCGACAGCATAGAATATAAGCATTTGAAATGCGATAAACAGAATTGCGGGATTGTAAATCCCTATATTCAAGCGTGCGGATTGCAAATCCGCACGAACGGCACTTCTGCCAAGAAGCGCACGCCGTTTCATGTAACGTTCTGTCGGATTTGCAATCCGACAGCATAGAATATAAGCATTTGAAATGCGATAAACAGAATTGCGGGATTATAAATCCCTATATTCAAGCGTGCGGATTGCAAATCCGCACGAACGGCGCTTCCGCCGGAAGCGCACGCCGTTTCTTGTAACGTTCTGTCGGATTTGCAATCCGACAGCATAGAATATAAGCATTTGAAATGCGATAAACAGAATTGCGGGATTGTAAATCCCTATATTCAAGCGTGCGGATTTCAAATCCGCACGAACAGCACTTCTGCCAAGAAGAGCACGCTGTGTTGTATTATACCCCCTATATCTTCAGGCGGAGCTGCACGGAGAGGTCGTTCCGCCAAGGGCTCAGGATGGCTTGCAGACCGCTGCCCTGCTCGTCGCGGTCGAAGTAGCGCAGCAGGCTGTAGCGTCCCTCGAACATCCAACGTCCGTTCCGGCTTTGCCAACGGCACATGGCGATGCCGAACAAGCCATGCCCGGAGTACGTCGCCGACGTGATGCTGCTGTAGAGCGCAGGATGCTGGATGTAGATGCGGCTCGCATAGTCGTCGGTGTGGAAGTAACCGAGCTGTCCGCTGAACGTCAAGCCCGGCTTTTTTACGATGAAACGGGCGTTTTCGCTCAGGAGGAAGCCGTTGCTGCCAAGCACATGGTGGAAGGAACCGGTCGTCTGCAGGCGCCATCGGCCGGATGCCTCGCAGGTCCACTGCAGCTTCACGCGGTGGTGCGGCTCCATGCGGTCGGCGCTCTCCTTCCGCTTCAGCTGGTATCGTGCCAGAAGGTTGTGCCTCCTGGAAAAAGCATACGCCCCTTGCAGCATAAATTCCTGTCCCGTGCTGCTGCGCGTCATGCGGTAGCGCGGCCAGGGATTGTGGAAGAAATCGGCATAGGCCGTCAGCGACAGTCCCGCCAGCGGCTCGGCCTGCAGGTGCACGAGCACGCCGCTCTCGTTCTGCGACTTGCTGTTCTCGCTCAAGGTATGGCCGTAGAAGGAATAATAGTTGTAGGAGAAGAAGCGTTGGACGGCAGAGAGCGTGTAACGTTGGCTGATGGTCCACGAGGCGCGGTTCACGGTGGCCAGTCCTCCGCCGGCGGAGCTGTAGGCCGTCTCGCCAGCCAAAGAGAAGCGGTAGCGCGTGTAGCCGTAGTTCACGCCCGCCACGCCGAAGCTTTTTCCCCTCGGGTAAATGGCTCGATACTGCTGCGAGCCTGGGTTGAGGGTACGGCTGAACTGCTGCCAGTAGCCCGCCAGCCCCAGGTGGAAGCCGCTGCCCTGCCAACCGAAATTGCCGCCCAGCACCGTGCTCCCCACGTTCCTCTTCCTCTCCCACTCCAAAGCCGTCCGGTGGTAGCCGTCCGTGCGTAAGGTCTGCACCTCGCCCGCGTTGTTCAGCGTCGCATCGCGCTTGCGGTAGGAACCGAATGCGCTCAGGGTGACATGCTTGCCCAAGGCAAGCGTCACGGCAGCGCCGCGCAGGAAGTTCACCTCGTCCATGCCCGTCATCGGTCGCAGTCCGCTCTGCACCTTCAGCGGCGGCGTCGACTTGCTGATCCACATCTGTGAACCCATCACCAGCCCTTCGCCGAAGCCCGCACGGAAGTCGCCTACGACGGCCCGCTGCACCGGTCCCACGTCCTGCAGCATGGCGTAGCCGCCGTAGCTGTCGTAGAAACGTTCGCCCGCATCCTTCTCCACGCGCAGTCCGGCCTGCAGGTGTCGGCCTCCGGTCAGCGTGTAGCGCATGCGATGATAGAGCGCGTCGCCCCTGTAGCCATCGGCCCGCTGCTGCCCCACGCGGTAGTAGAGGGGCACGTCGAGCCGCGTCGAGAAGTCGTGGCGCAGTCGGCCCGGGAAGCGGCGGTCCTCGTGTTGCTCCGTCCCGGCATAGGCGAAGAGCGAGAGCCAGCGGCGTGTCGCATCGTCGATGAGCGGTACGAGCCGCAGCTCAGCCATCGTCTGCATCTGTCCGTGCAGGTAGATGTAGGCATGTATCTGCTCTATCTGGCCTTCCGACAAAAACGGCAGCCGCAGAAAGTCCTCTACGGTTGCCGTATTGATGTTCAGGGGATGTTCGGAAAGTTCCTTGAGGTCCTGCAGATGCAGCTGCAAGTCCTCCTCGTCCGCCCGTTCCTCGTCGCTCGTATATTCCTCCACGAAGTCGTCCCACGAAGCCACTCTCCCAGCCTCCTCCAACGGGGAAGAGTTCTGAGCCAGCGCCGCACAGAACGGAAGGAGAAGCAACAAGATGAAAAAACGCCGCATACGTATACATTATTATATATTAACAGACAACGGAATGTGCGGATTATATTTAACCACGAATTACACGAATTACATGAATTCATCAAAGGCTAAATCAATCCAGATAATCCGTCTAATCCATTCAATCAGTTGTTTTATATTTACTCAGACATTCGATTCGTGGTTAAATAAAATCCGTCTAATCCGTTTAATCCGTGGTTTAACATTTACTCAGACATTCGATTCGCAGTTAAATAAAATCCGTCTAATCCGTTTAATCCGTGGTTTAACATTTACTCAGACATTCGATTCGCAGTTGAATTAAATTCGTGTAATTCGTTCAATTCGTTGTTAAAATCTATCCGTTCTGTTCGTGTAATCCGTTGTTGAGCGTCAGATAGCTATTCCGCCGCGCTTGATGGTATAGGTACCGGCCTTGTATTCCTTCGAAGTCGTCTCGCCGGGCAGGGTGACGGTGGCTGTGGCGCCTTTGGGAACGGTGAAGGTCCATATCCAGCGGCTGCCTTTGTAGTGCCATTCGCTCTTGATGGTGCCGGCTGCCGACCTGTACTCTGCCTTGAGGTGACCCAGGCGCTTATCGGGCACAGGCTTCATGATGATGTGCCGGAAGCCAGGCTCCTTCGGGTCGGAAGCAATGCCGGCTGCGGTCTCCCAAAGCCATTCGCAGACACATCCGTAGGCGTAATGATTGAAGCTGTTCATGCCGCGCGGACCCATGCCCTTGTCCACGGTGTACGAGTTCCAACGCTCCCAGATGGTGGTTGCCCCGTTGTCCACGGAGTAGAGCCACGAGGGGTTCTTGTGCTGGAAGAGGAGCTCGTAGGCGATGTCCTGCATGCCGTTCTCGGTGAGGGTCTGCATGAGGATGCTCGTGCCGAGGAATCCTGTCTGCAGGCAATTGTCGTGTTCCTGGAAGTTCTGGCGGAGGCGGGCTATCATGGCGTCCTTTGCCGAGCCTTGAAGCAGGTCGTTCTTCAGGGCGAAGAGTGCCGGCGTCTGCATCGCACCCAGGATATCGAGCTTGAACGTGCCGTCGGCATTGAGGAACTTGTCGAGGATGTAAGCCTTCGCCTCAGCCTGCATCTTCTCGTAGTAAGCGGCATCGCGGCCTGTAGCCAGCGCCATATCGGCCATCATGCCCGCGTCGATGGCCCAGTACGATGCGCTCAGATAGTTCCAATAGACAAGCGTTTCGGGCTTTGGCTTACCGTTCTCGTGGCTCCGGCCGCTGCAGCTCTCCAAGGGTTCGTAGCTCAGCCAGTCCGCCCACTGGTAGTTTCCGTTCTCGCTCAGCATGGCGTTGTGCTCGTACTTCGTCTCGTTGATGTGGTCCATGAAGCGGTCCATCGACTGCCAGTTCTCGTTGATGATGTCATTGTCGCCAAACTGTTTCCACACCGTCCAAGGCACAATGATGCCGGCATCTGCCCAACCCAGGCGCATCATGTCGCCGTTGCCCTTGCCGTCGCCTGCCCCATATTGAGCAAGAGGCGCGACGCCCGGGAAGGCACCCGTAGGCGACTGTGTGTCCCGCATGTCGCGCATCCACTTATGGAAAAAGCGGTCTGTGTTGGCGAAGAACGTTCCTGTCTCGGCAAAGACCTGCGTGTCGGCTGTCCAACCCAGGCGTTCGTTGCGCTGAGGGCAGTCGGTGGTGACGGAAAGGTAGTTGGATCGTTGTCCCCAGAGTGTGTTGGAGATGAGCTTGTTGATGTCGTCGTTGCCCGTCGTGATAGTGCCTGTCTCCATTTCCTCTGTGATAGAAGAGACGGGGACGGACTTGATGCGACGGATTGTGACCTCGTCCGTAGCGGTTATCGACACATAGCGATAGCCGAAGAAGGTGCTGCGAGGAACGAAATAGGAATAGCCTGGATGACGAGCAAAGAGGCAAGGCGCGCTGTATCTAAACGTGTAGCGGAGTATCATGCCCGTGTCCGGGATGCGCAAGTTCAAGCGGTGTGTGCTGCCTTCCGGCCCGTCCATGCCACGACTCTTGGCGCCGTTTCCGTCATTCAACAACTCGCTCGGGAGGCACGTCAGCACGGTGCCTTCCTTTGCTTTGAACTCGAAAGCGGGTACTGCGGAAGTGTTCTGACCGAAATCCACCACGAGTGTCTCGCCCGGACGGACGGTCATGGGCTTGCCCGGAGCGAATTCCTCCACGATGCAGACCTTGCCGTACTCATCGTCGGTTGCGCCTGTCGTGCCTTTCCAAGCGTAGGCCTTGACGGGAGACAAAGCGAGGTCCCAGCGATGATATATCTCTGCGCCGTCGGTCGGCCAAACATTTCCCTTGAACTCCTCATTGAGTTCCGGCTCTCCAAACGAGCCGGCACTTGCCCATCCACTGGGCTGGCGTTCGTCGTAGTCCTCGCCGTCGAAGATGGCGGCGTGTGTGACGGGACCTCCCACGCCTGCCTTCCAATCCTTCAGGTTTGTGGGGAAATGCTCCTCGCTGCCGTCGGTGTAGGTCAACGAGAGCACGCCTCGGAAGGCTACCTTCTTGCCAATCATGCCATCGTGACCGCCGGGAGTGATGATCTTGTCAGCCCACCAGCCCGGCACAACCTGCACAGCCAGCCAGTTCTCCTGTCCCGCGCCTTTCCAGAAGGCCTTCGTGATGTCGTAAGTAAAGCTGTACTTCGTCTTCTCGAAGTGTGTGAAGCCGGGCTTCAGGACCTCGTTGCCGACGAGATGACCATTGATGTAAAGCTCGTAGGTGCCCAGCGCAGTGGTCTTCCAGACAGCCCTCTTCACCTTCTTCGCATTGCGAGGATTGCTGACGAACCAGCTTGCGCCGTCGGCCGCCCTTGTGCCATCCTTCACTTCACCCGTGACGACCTGGGCATCTTTGGCGCTTATCCAGACCGATTCGTTCCAGGGCTTGACCAGATGATAGTCAATGAGTTTGCCGACTGTGTATTGTGCGTTGCAGGCAAGGGCACTGAGCATCAGAAAAGCCACAAAGAAAGGCCATCTCAGACGCTTCCTTAAAGCGTGAGAAAAAACGTTTGATTCTTGGATTACCATCGTTGTATGTTTTATTGTTTATATGGTCTAATTCTTCTTTTCCATCTGTTGAACCTGTTCTTGGTTCTCTCCCTTTGAGGGAGATTCAGAGAGGGTCTTTTCGGCAAACACACGCGCCGCGCTCTCCACCTTGCGGGCACAAGGCCGGACGCGATAGTACTCGGCGTTCCGCTCGTCGGGCTGCGAAGTGCCGGTTTCCGCTTTGAGGCCGTTCATCTGCAGCAGTTCGGCACAGATGATGCTGCCGTTTCTCTGCCGGAACGTCTCGAGGAGTTCACGGACAAGCTGATAGCAGGCAGCTTTCCCTTCGCGGTCCTCGCCGCGCGTCTGCCCGCGCTCCAGGCCTGCCAGCATGACGAGAGCCGAGCACGTGCCGCACATCATGCGCATCCGGCCCACGCCGCCTCCGAAGCCGGCGCTGACCTTGATGGCCATCTCCTCGTCCATCCCGTAGCGGTCCGCAAAGGCGCACAGCACACTCTGGCAGCAGCCGTAGCCCTGCATAAACAGCTCCACTGCCCTCTGTATACGGTCTTCTTTCTCCATTTCCTTTATCTTATTATTTAACTTTTAGGCTTCTTTCCCTTTCAACAGCTCATGGATTTCTGTCGATACAGGCACAAAGTTACTCATTTTTCTTGAAAGAAAACACAAAAAGCCCACATTAATTAGCAAACAGACTCATATTATCGAACTGCAAACGGCAACCAGGAAGCGCTTTCCCCAACGTCGTGTTCTGACACGAGGAACGAAGAATGGTAAAACACGGCACGCTGTGTTATTTCCATGATTACGCTGTCATTTCGGGCGCAACTTTTTTGTGTTGGGTTTGTCCTGCTGCCAATAAGCACAAAAAAGAGGCGCAATTTGATGGAATTTTTCTGACTTATTTGTACCTTTGCATGCAAATTGCAAACAAGAAACAACAAAACCAAAACAATGAAACAAACGAAACTATGGATGTGCGCCGCCATCCTCACCCTCTGCGGCACAAGTGTATTAGCTTCGTGCTCCAAGGACAATGACAGCAACGCTGTCGTTACGCCGTTGGCGAAGGAATACTTCACGCTGTGGAACCCGTGCGAGGCACTGACGGCACTGCAGGAATACGTGGAAGACGTGACGAACCCCGACTCCAAGAACTTCATCCGCAAGGAAGACCGCATCGCCACGTTCGACATGGACGGCACGTTCGTCGGCGAACTCTATCCGTCGTACTTCGAGTACAACCTGCTGGAATACCGCGCACTGGACGATGCCACCTACGAGGCTCCGAAGGACGTATTGGAGACAGCACAGGAGATACGCGACTTCGTGCGGAACGGCAAGAAACTGCCCGACCACTTCGACATGAAGCATGCCTACGCTGCTGCCAAGGCATACGCCGGCATGACGCTGGCCGAATTCGACGCCTATGTGAAGGCCTACGCCGCCCAGTCCGCCAACGGCTTCACGGGCATGACCTACGGCGAGAGCTTCTATAAGCCCATACTCCAGGTGTTTGACTATCTGAAGGACAAGGGCTTTACCTATTACGTCGTTTCGGGCAGCGACCGCTTCATCTGCCGTGCGCTGGTGGAACGCATCGGCATCGAGCCTGACCGCGTCATCGGCATGGACGTGAAGCTGCGCTCCACCAGTCAGGGCACGGAGGAGGGCGTGAACCACACCTTCGGCCGAGAGGAGGACATCGTGCGCACCGACGAACTCATCATCAAGAACCTGAAGACGAACAAGGTGCTGCAGATTACACAGGAGATAGGCAAGGTGCCTGTGCTGTCGTTCGGCAACAGCGGCGGAGACGCTGCCATGCACAACTATGCCCTGAGCAATCCCAAGTACCGCTCGGCGGCCTTCATGCTCATTGCCGACGACGAAGAGCGCGACCATGCGAACCGCGAAAAGGCCCTCACCCTGGGCAAGCAGTGGCGCGAGGCCGGTTACCACGTCATCTCCATGCGCGACGACTTCAAGACCATCTACGGCGACGGCGTGACGAAGACCGAATTTATCTTCCCCACCGACGTGAAGCCCCTCACAGAATGGCAGGCAGGACGAACGGTGAGCCAAGCGGATGTTGAAGCCTTCGGCGGCATCGACAAGTGCTTCGCTGCAGAGACGATACCCGACGGCGTGTGGGAACGGATGCAAGGCAAGACGTACAAGGAGAATCCCTACATCGGTCGTGGCGACCTGCGCCACATCCGTGCCCTGCACTGGGACTACGACAATCAGATGCACGTCGGCGAGATGATTGTCAACGCCGCGATTGCCGACCGCGTGGTCAGCATTCTGCGCCAGCTCTTCGACGCCAAGTATCCCATACAACGCATGCTCCTGCCCGATGTCTACGGCGCTGACGACGAGACGCAGATGCGCGACAACAACTCATCAAGCTTCTGCTACCGTGCCATAGCCGGCAGCAGCAAGTTGTCGAAGCACGCCCGCGGACTGGCCATCGACATCAACACTCTCTACAATCCTTATTATAAGGACCGCGAAGACGGCACGCGCTTCATCCAGCCCGCCACCGCCGCAGACTACTGCGACCGCACGTGGGACTTCCCCTACAAGATTGACCATGAGGACCTCTGCTTCCGACTCTTCACCGAGGCCGGCTTTGAGTGGGGCGGCGACTGGACTTCGTGCAAGGACTTCCAGCACTTCGAGCTAATCGAGTAAACACGTTTGCTTTTCCACACGTTAAGGCGCTCATGGCATACAAAGGCTGACGGCGCCACGAGATATGCACGGGCTTAGCTGTTTCCCTTCACCAGCTTCTTGATGTCGTTGAGTTTGGTGAGGGCTTCGAGGGGCGTGAGGTTGTTGATGTCGAGACCGAGGATTTCGTCGCGAATCTGACAGAGGACGGGGTCGTCGAGCTGGAAGAAGTTCATCTGCACGCCTTTCTCGGAGTCGGTGCCGGCCTTGATGCGGCCTGCCAGGTCCTTGTGGCTCGCGGAGCCTTCGAGCTGCTCGAGGATGGCTCCGGCACGCTGGACGATGACGCGAGGCATGCCGGCTATCTTGGCTACGTGTATGCCGAAGCTGTGTTCCGAGCCGCCTCGCTCCAGCTTGCGAAGGAAGATGACCTTGCCGTCGACCTCCTTGACGCTGACATTGAAGTTCTTGATGCGCTGGAAGCTGCGTTCCATCTCGTTCAGCTCGTGGTAGTGTGTGGCGAAAAGCGTGCGGGCGCGGCCCTTGTTACTCTCGTGGATGTACTCTACGATGGCCCACGCAATGGAGATGCCGTCGTAGGTGCTCGTGCCGCGACCGAGTTCGTCGAAGAGCACCAGACTGCGCTCGGAGAGGTTGTTCAGAATGTTCGAAGCCTCGTTCATCTCCACCATGAAGGTGCTCTCGCCGATGCTGATGTTGTCGCTGGCCCCGACGCGCGTGAAGATTTTGTCGACGTAGCCGATACGCGCCCGCTCGGCCGGAACGAAGCTGCCCATTTGTGCCAGCAGGGTGATGAGGGCGGTCTGGCGGAGCAGGGCACTCTTACCGGCCATGTTGGGCCCGGTGATGATGATGATCTGCTGTTGCTGTGTGTCGAGGAAGACGTCGTTCGGAACGTAGCGTTCGCCCACAGGGAGCTGCTTCTCGATGACGGGATGGCGGCCTCCGTGAATGTCGATGGCGTCGCTGTCGTCCACGATGGGACGTATATAGCGGTTCTCCTGCGCGCTTTGGGCAAAGGAGAGGAGACAGTCGAGCTGTGCCAGGAGCGAGGCATCGTGCTGGATGGGGGTGACGAAGGCCGAGAGGGCTGTGATGAGCTGGTCGAAGAGCATGGCCTCGAGGCTGAAGATGCGTTCCTCGGCACCGGTAATCTTTTCCTCGTACTCCTTGAGTTCCTGCGTGATGTAGCGTTCGGCCTGGGTGAGCGTCTGCTTGCGAATCCAGTCCTGCGGCACTTGGTCGCGGTAGGTGTTGCGCACCTCGAGGTAGTAGCCGAAGACGTTGTTGTAGCCTATCTTCAGGCTCTGTATGCCGGTCTTCTCTATTTCGCGCTGCTGCATCTCGAGCAGGTAGCTCTTGCCTTGGTAGGCGATGTGCCGCAGTTCGTCCAGCTCGCTGTTGATGCCGTCCATGATGATGCCGCCTCCGGTGGTGAGCAGAGGCGGGTCGGGGCGCACTTCGCGGGCGATGCGGTCGCGTATGTCGGCACAGAGGTCGAGGCGCTCGCCGATGTCGTGGAGCGTGTGGTCGTCGGAGGTGAGGCACATCTGTTTGATGGGCTCTACGGCCTGCAGGGCGATGCGGAGCTGCACGATGTCGCGCGGTGTGACGCGCCGTGCGCTGACCTTCGATATGATGCGTTCCAAGTCGCCCACTGTGCGAAGGCGCTCCAGCACGGCGTCGCGCAGGTCGGGGTCGCGGAAGAAGTATTCGACGACGTCCTGGCGCCGGCCTATCTCGGCGGGGTCCTTCAGGGGGAAGAGCATCCAGCGATGGAGCATGCGGGCGCCCATGGGGGTGACTGTGCGGTCGATGATGTCGAGGAGCGAAATGCCGCCTTCGTTCATGCTGCCCACCAGTTCGAGGTTGCGCACCGTGAACTTGTCGAGACGGACGTAGCGGTCTTCCTCGATGCGGCGCAGCGTGGTGATGTGGCCGAGCTGCTGGTGCTGCGTCATCTCCAGGTACTGCAGGATGACGCCCGCCGCCACGACTGCGCTCGTCATGTGCTCTACGCCGAACCCCTTCAGGCTGCTCACCTCGAAGTGGCGCAGGAGTTTCTGGCGTGCGGTCTGTTCGGTGAAGGCCCAGTCGTCGAGCTCGAAGGTGACGTAGCGTGTGCCGAACGCGCCTTCGAACATGCCTTTCTTGCCGCGCTCGTAGAGGACTTCCTTCGGGGCGAAGGAGGCCATGAGCTTGTCGATGTAGTCGGTGGTGCCCTCCGTGACGAGGAACTCGCCGGTACTGATGTCGAGGAGGGCCATGCCGCAGGCTTGTCTGCCGAAGTGGATGGCGCAGAGGAAGTTGTTCTCGCGATGGTTGAGCACCGTGTCGGACATGGTGACGCCGGGTGTGACGAGTTCGGTGATGCCGCGCTTGACGAGCGTCTTCGTCAACTTCGGGTCTTCGAGCTGGTCACAGATAGCCACGCGTTTGCCTGCCCTGACGAGCTTCGGCAGGTAGGTGTCGAGGGCGTGATAGGGGAAGCCGGCCATGGCGGTGCTCTCGGCGGCTCCGGTCTTGCCGTTGTTCCGCCGTGTCAGGGTGATGCCGAGAATCTCGGCAGCGATGACAGCATCGTCGGCATACGTCTCGTAGAAATCGCCGCAACGAAACAGCAGCAACGCCTCGGGGTGCTTTGCCTTGAGGTCGTAGAACTGTTTCATCATCGGTGTCAGCGCTTCTTTTGCCATGTCTTTAAGTAAATTGTTTCTGCAAAGTTACTGATAAAATTCGACATGACAAAGGAAACGAAACAGATTCTGACTTGCAGCTCCGTGCGGCGGGACAAAAAGCGCCGTGCGCTTCCGAAATAAGCGCGAGGCGCTTCGGAAATAAGCACGAGGCGCTTCCAAAATAAGCACGAGGCGCTTCGGAAATAAGCGCGAGGCGCTTCGGAAATAAGCACGGGGCGCTTCGGAAATAAGCACGAGGCGTGTTTGCCATAAGAGCGTGCCGTGTCCCGTTCTGGCGGATTTGCAATCCGCCAGCAGCGAATATAAGCATTTGTAATGCGAAACAACAATCTTTGCGGGATTGCAAATCCCTATATTCTATACGGCCGGATTGCAAATCCGTCCG
>JAFUVM010000150.1 GCA_017483665.1 Bacteroidaceae bacterium | reverse complement strand
CACACACACACACACACACAATAGCTTCTAATAATATAATATATGTATGCGCGTGCCCGCATGTGAGGAGTCTCTCCTCGCGTGCGGGCACGTGGCGTTCTATATAGTGACTATAGTAACTATAGATACGATAGGAACCATAAAAAACAGCAAAGAGAATCATTTAATAACCTAAAGCAAAGAGTAACATGAAACAGAGAATTCTTTTGATGGCCGCGCTGCTGGTGGCAGCGGGTTTGCAGAGTGTTTCGGCACAGACGGCCATGAAGGTGTGGCGAAGAAGCAACTTTGAAATCTATCGCACCGGCGAGGTGGACAGCGTGCAGTTCGTCAATCTGGTGAGCGAGATTCAGCTTTCGCAGACATCGGTGGAGCTGGAGAAGGGCGAGACGTTGCAGCTGACGGCTACCGTGCTCCCCGAGGACGCCGACGAGAAGTCGGTGACATGGCAGAGCAACATTCCCTCTATCGCATCGGTTGATGAGACGGGCTTGCTGACGGCAATGCACGTGGGCAGTTGCATCGTGACTTGCTCTGCTACGGACGGCAGTGGCGTGAAGGCTACATGCCAGGTGACGGTGACATCGAGCACGACGCCAGAGCCAGACCCTGGTAACCATGAGTGGGTTGACCTCGGCTTGCCCTCTGGCACGCTTTGGGCGACGTGCAACGTCGGTGCAAGCAGTCCAGAGGAATACGGCGACTACTTCGCCTGGGGCGAGACAACGTCAAAGGACGTGTACAACATGGATACATACTTCGACTCAGACTATAATAAATACTACATCAATGGTTTGACGGAGTTGTTTTCTGAGGACGATGCAGCCACGGTGAACTGGGGAAGCGGTTGGCAGATGCCGAGCCTTGACCAGATAAAAGAACTCATCAACAGCGAGTACACGACGATAGAATGGACGACGCAGGGCGACGTGAGCGGCGGATTGATTACGAGCAAGAGCAACGGCAACAGCATTTTCCTGCCTGCTGGGGGCTACCGCAACGACACGAGTCTCCCCACCACGGGCTCGAACGGCTGGTATTGGTCGCGTACGTTCTACACGGACTACTCCTCCTACGCATTTGGCTTGTACTTCAATTATACTTCTTATTTCAGCCCGGGTTTCGACGACCGTTACTTCGGCCGAAACGTCCGTCCTGTGCGCGTTGCTGAATAGTCCTTTGGCAAGCAGGCCTGGCCGACGATGATTGCTTAGGCCTACGGAAAGCAAGTCGGCAAACAACGATGAGGTGTGTCTGGAAACAGGCACACCTCATTTTATGTTGTTGCGGGGAAGTGGGAAGTCTTTTCTACTCTATCGTGAGGAAGGTGATGGAGTGGGCTGGAATCTGGACGGCTGACTTGCGGACGCGGAAGGTCTGCTCCTCGGGGCGGACGTGTTCGTCGCCGCGGTCGTTGTAGTCGTCGGCTGAGCGACCGGCGAGGACGAGGCCCTTCAGCTGGCGAGGCTCTTTCTTGTTCATCGAGGCGAAGTCGATGTCGAGGCTGACGGCGTTCTGCGGGTCCTTGTTCACTACGGCGAGGACGTAGCGGCTGCCTTCGGCGTTGGCGGTCAGGACAGCGTCGAGCACGGCGGTCTGCTTGTCGTTATGGGCAAGCGTGGCGAACTGTCCGAGGGTCGGCACATAGAATTTCTCGAGGTGGTTGGTGTAGAGAAGCAGGGTGTAGAAAGTGGTTCGGCGCGTGATGCCATCTTTGTCCACGAAGATGGGGCCGCGTGTGTTGACGATGGGCGAGAAGCAGGCGATGTCCACAATATCGGAGTGGCGGAGGCAGGCGTTGAGGAAGCAGGCCGAGAAGCAAGCGTCCGCCATCGTGTACGTTGCGGCGATGTCGTTCTTGCGGCGCGCCTCGAGGTCGAAGCCCTTGCGGAGGTTGCCGTGCCAAGGATGGTGCCAGTTGCGGAGGTTCCACTCGTCGTAGGCAATCTTAATCTTTCCCTTGCCGAATCCCGCCTCGTCGAGGATGCCGATGGTGCGTAGGATGTCCTGCTCGGGAGCGTCGGTCTTCATCATGCAGTCGATGTAGGAAGCGGGGTTGTTGACGTGGTAGAGGGGGTCCCAATAGCCGTGGATGCTGATGTAGTCGAGTGTCCATCCGGCTTCTTTGAGCAGTGGCAGGCTCCATCCCTTGTTGCTTGTGGCGGCGGCGAAGAGCTTTGCGTCGCGTGTGACGGAACGCATCAGCTTGGCGCTCTCCCTGACGAGCGGGCCCCATTCCTGCACCGTGCGTGCTCCCAGCTCGTGGCGTCCCCAGTTCTCATTGCCGACGCTCCAGTACTTCACGTTGTAGGGTTCGTCGTGTCCGTTCTGCTTGCGCAGGCGGGCCCACTTGCCGACGTTGAGGTTGCAGTACTCCATCCAGTCGCTCATCTCCTCGGGCGTGCCCGTACCCGCATTGGTGCAGATGTAGGGTTCGCAGCCCACTTTGCGGCACCACTTGATGTACTCGTCCGTTCCGAACGTGTTGGGGTCCTCCACCTGCCACGTCTTGTCGTAGACAGGCTGCCTGTCCGGACCCACACCCTCCAGCCAGTGGTAGGTGGAGACGAAGCATCCGCCTGGCCATCGGACGATGGGCATCTTGATTTCCTTGATGGCTTCGATGACGTCGGTGCGGAAGCCGTCCTCGTCCGAGAGCGGGTTGCCCGGGTCGAAGATGCCGCCGTAGATTTGTGTGTCGAAGTGTTCGATGAATCCTCCGAAGAGCATCGGGTTGTACTCCACCCGTCCTGCGTCCTTGCTGACGGCAATGGTGTTCTGCGGATTGGTGCTTTCTGCCTGCGCGCTCATGCAGAGGGCCAGGGCAATCATGGTCAGTGTGTTTCTCATTTCTGTGTTTTTTAAGGAGTTTAGTATTGTGTTGAGTTGGGTAGGCTATTGTGCCGGCAGGATGTTCAGGACGAGGTATTCCGAGCGAGTGCCAATGCGGAACTTGCAGCCCCAGATGCCTATGCCGCTGCTGACGTAGTAGCTTGTCGCGCCACGCTGATGCCTTCCGAAGGCACATTCGTACATGGCGTCGGTGATCCAGGAGATGGGCCAGACCTGTCCATGATGGGTGTGTCCGCTGAACTGGAAGTCGATGCCTTCGCGCTCGGCCTGTTCCAGATGGTAGGGCTGATGGTCGAGCAGGATGCAGAACTTCGATGTGTCGGCCTCCTTCATGATGTTCTTGAGGGGCAGACGCCTGCTGTTGGTGCGGTCGTCGCGTCCCGCGATGCAGATTTCGCCCAGCTGCGTCGTCGTGTCCCTCAGCAGGCAGATGTCGGCGTCGCGGTAGAACTGACGTGCCTCCGGCTCGCCGCTGTAGTATTCGTGGTTGCCCAGACAGGCGAAGACGGGCGCGTCTATCCTGAGGAACTCCTCGTGCATCCGTTCCTCGCGAAGCGGCCGCATACTGCCGTCGATGATGTCTCCGGCCACCAGCACCATGTCGGGATGCTCATTGTTTATCATGTCAACCCATCGGGCGAACTCCCTCCGGCGGTTGTGATAGCCGAGGTGCAGGTCGCTCATGAGCACCAGACGGACGGGTTTGGTCAGCTTCGCAGAACGAAGCTGCACTTCCTCGCGGTGCTTGTGGCGGTAGTGTAGGTTCCCGTAAAGGAACAGGGCGAAGAGGCAGAGCACGATGCCGGAGGCGGTCCACCAGTTGTTGTGGAGCCATGCGGCAGGCAGCAGACGCACGAGCCTCAGCACGTCCAACGCCAGGAAGAGCATCGTGAGATAGAGCAAGACGATGATGCTCGACGTGCCTACCTCATAGACGGCCGTCGCAAGGGGCATGGGCAGGCTGTCCGTGGTGCGGAAGATGCTGGCGAAGAGCAGCATGAACGCGCCCAGCATCAGCAGAACAGCGAGGACTCTCCAGCCCCATGCAAGGGGAAGCAGCTGCCAGATGTGCCACCCGACATACGCCAAAGCCGTCAGCGGCAAGAGCAGGAATACCAGCATCCACATTTTCTGAATCATGTTTTGTTTGTCCTTTTTGGAAAGCGCGGAGCAGTCCGTCGCCCGTTCCGGCGCGTTTCCGAGTGCAAAGATACGAATTATTTCCGACATTCCAATAGGTTTGACCGGTCAAATTGAAATCGGTTTCGTAAGTTATAAAATGGAGTGAAAAAAGGAATCGCGAAGAAGCAAGGGTATGGGTGGCAGGATGAGTCCTCGCCCTGAATGCGGGAAAAGCCTCTCGTCATCGCGTTTTGCAGCCCTTCGCACTACATGGGGGAGTTTGCACGTACATGTAGATGCAATTGCATCTACATGTATATGCAATTGCATCTACATGTATGTGCAATGAAGATGGCTGCATTTCCTTCATGAAACATTTGCAAGTTTCGGGCAAAATGACTACCTTTGCCGAGCAGTCAAACACATAAAGTAAATGGCTATAAAGTATCCAATTGCGAAGCGCGGCTCGTCGAGTCAGGCCGCCTCGTGCGCCAAGGCAAAGGCTCACAAACGGTCTGTCGCCTCGTACAGAGCTGAGGAGGTCAGGTTTCGCTGATGCAAGGAAGGCAGCAAGGGGGCTTGCCCCCTCGTAAACAAAGGCATTGTTCTGGCGGATTTGCAATCCGCCAGTATTGAATATAAGCATTTGTAATGCGATGCACTTCTTGCGGGATTGCAAATCCCTATATTCTTTACGGCCGGATTATAAATCCGACCGAACGGCGGATTCTCGTCACACGTCGTGGCAAACAAGGGGGCAAGCCCCCTTGCTGTCTTCGCTTAATCCTGTTCAACTTCATCATATTACTCCCAAACCTAAGTAAGAAACGCCGTCATAAAGCAAAAAAAAAGAAGTAGGGAGCGACATATGATGTGACCCCGAAAAGTTGGACACTAAATTAAACATTAATTATTCAACTCTCTATAGTAGTGAGCTCGGTATTGTACCGGGCTCATTCCTTTTAATCTCAATTTTAGTCTTTTATTGTTAAACCAATCAATATATTT
>JAFUVM010000149.1 GCA_017483665.1 Bacteroidaceae bacterium | reverse complement strand
TAACTTTGCAACCACAGAACATAAAGCGTTAGATATTATGCCGGAAATTAGCAAATTCTTTGGAATAATCATCAGCCTCTACTGGCGCGACCACAATCCACCGCACATACACTTCACTTACGGCGAATACGAGTGCATTATCAGTGTACTTGACCGTGTGGTGAGCGGCAAGGCTCCGTCGAAGGTCATCGCCAAGGTGAACGAGTGGATGGACTTGCACGAGGCAGAAATCCTCACCCTTTGGGAAAAGGCCCAGAAGGGCGAGAAGCTGGGACGAATCGAGCCACTTAAATAAACAGAAAGGAGAACGATATGCTGAAAGTAACCGATGTAGATTATGTGAAGGATTATGAGCTGCTGCTCACCTTCAGCGACGGCACGCGCAAACTCTGTGACCTGAAACCCTATCTGACAGGCGAGGTGTTTGGCGAGTTGCTCGACCTTGATAAGTTCACGCAATACGGCTTGACGGGCTACACTATCGAGTGGGCCAACGGTGCCGACCTTGCTCCCGAGTTCCTGCACGACATAGGTCGGGCTGCGTAAGAGTCAATGCACTTTTTCCCAAAAAGAGAAATGTATTTCGGAAATTCTTTGTACCTTTGCTGACGGATTATAAAACGATGCAATTATGAGTACCAAGGGAATGCAGCAGACAATTGCCGAATACTTTAAGACGCAGCCCGTCCTGAAGGCCTGGCTCTTCGGCTCGTATTCGCGAGGCGAGCAGCGGCCTTGGAGCGATGTTGACATTCTTGTGCAATATGACCGTCGGCAACCCATCGGGCTGCTTAAGATTGCAGGAATGAAAGTTGACCTGGAGGATTTGCTTGGTCATGAAGTTGACTTGGTGGAAGACGGAATGCTCCGCCCGTGGGCAGTTGAAAGCGTAAACAGGGACAGGAGGCTGATTTATGAGAGAGCATAGAAAGGACAAAGGCCGTCTGGAGGATATTCTGAAGTTTGCTCAGAACGTGAGCGTCATCATCAGCGGCATTTCATACGAGATGTTTACGAAAGACATTCGCATCTATTATTCCGTGATGAAGAATGTGGAGGTCATTGGCGAGGCTGCAAACATGCTGACCCGACATTTCCGAGAAACCCATGCAGAACTTCCGTGGCGCCAGATTGTCAGCATGCGCAATGTGCTGGTTCACGGCTATGCGCAAGTCTCTGATGCAGACCTTTGGCAGACTGCCACAAACGACATACAACCCTTATGCGAGCAGGTGCAACGCTACCTCTCCGAAACAGACTGGGAGGAATGGCAGAAAGGCGAAGACCCATTTACGGAAATGGATAATGTTGTTTTTAAGCAGGCTGCAGACTCGGCCCGCAAGATGAAGGCCAAGGGCTATGCCGTGCAGGATATTACCGAGATTACAGGCCTGACGGCAGAGGAAATCGAGACATTATAATGTGTACCTTTGCATCTGCCTATAAGAAAAACTTAACCCCGAAGTTTGTCCTTAGGACAGGGACTCCGGGGGATTACGATGCAAAGGTAGGCAAAATATCTGAACCGCACAAACAAATGGCGAAGAATGGCTCAGTTGCAAACGTATGCCCAACGGGGTTGTAGTGTGAGCGTAACCATGTTTGAAAGACAAGGCAAAACGATCTTCCATCTTTTCACGAAAAGTATCCCATCTTTTTCCATTCAAAGTGCCGACTCCAATATTGGCACTAATCTCGTGTCTGTAATACCGAGTCCTACTCTCCGGGGGATTGTCGGCAAGAGAGTGTGTTCCCAGAAACAGACAAAAAGCGGATAAAAATATAACGAAAAAGTCACCTCGCACAGGGGGTGACTCTTCGGGAGATAGTTTTAATTCTTTACTTCTATTTGTTTTCTTCTAAAAGTTCCTTTATCCTCTGAATGAACGCCTCAGCCAAGGGTATATATTCTTCGGCCATCTCCTTGTCGCAGTACACAAAGTCATCGTAGTCACCGCTATGCCAAATTTCAAACAAACGGCTGAATGTCTTGCCGTACTCCTTCTCCAGCGAACCCTTGGATACGAAATGCAGTCCGAGCATCGTCTTTACTCCAGCATGCGTAGGGGTTGGGATGCCATTCTTCACAAGAAGTGCCAGCGTAGCGTAGAAGCATGCATAATACAATCGGTTGAAAGCGGCATTGTAATAACCCTCTTTTGCCAATAGCAGTGCTTCGCGCAGTGTTTCGTCGGCCCGTTCTATCCTGTAGCTTACCAGGTTGGTGCGGCTCTGTTCGTCAAATATCTCACTCATATTCTGATCCCCTCGTTCATAACGTTCACATAAAACGGAGTTTTGAACGGGCGGTTCTCCCATTGCTTGCGCAACATAATCATAGGGCTGATAAGGACTCCCGTTGCAAGTTCAATCTCATAGAGTTCCCCCGACAGTTTATTCTCGTGTTTAAGGTCGCGCTTGTCGCCGTCAAGCAAAACCAGGACATCAATGTCGCTGTCGCTGCGGGCATCGCCACGAGCCTCCGACCCATAGAGTATGGCCGTTGCTGTAGGGGCAACTCTGCGAATCGCTCTGCTTATTTGATCTACAACTTCCGTTCGTCGCATATTCAAAATACTTGGCCGATGGGACTATGGCTTAGCCGAGGTAGGAGCGGAGCAGGCTGTTGCGGCTGCCGGCGCGGAGCTTGCGGATGGCTTTCTCGCGAATCTGGCGGACACGCTCGCGGGTGAGGCCGAAGGTCTCGCCTATCTCCTCGAGGGTCATCTCGGGCTGGTTGTTGATGCCGAAGCTGCGCTCGATGATCTGCTTCTCGCGTTCGTTCAGGACGCCCAGGGCACGGTCGATCTCCGTGGAGAGACTTTCGCTGACCAGTCCCTTGTCGGCCATGGGCGAGTCGGGATTGGTCATGACGTCCAGCAGGCTGTTCTCTTCGCCTTCGACGAAGGGAGCGTCGACGCTGACGTGGCGGCCGCTGGCACGCAGCGAGTCGTTGATCTTCTCGGGCAGCTCGTTGACCAGCTCGGCCAGCTCGTCGGCGCTGGGCTTGCGCTCGTATTCCTGCTCGAACTTCGTCATGGCCTTCGTTATCTTGTTGACGGCGCTGACCTGATTGAGGGGCAGGCGCACGATGCGGCTCTGTTCGGCCAGGGCTTGCAGGATGGTCTGACGAATCCACCAGACGGCATAGGAGATGAACTTGAAGCCTCGTGTCTCGTCGAACTTCTCGGCGGCCTTTATCAATCCCACGTTACCCTCGTTGATGAGGTCGGGCAGGGAGAGTCCCTGGTTCTGATACTGCTTTGCCACGCTGACAACGAAACGGAGGTTGGCACGCACCAGTTTGTCGAGGGCACGACGGTCGCCCTTACGTATCTTCTGCGAGAGCTCAACCTCTTCCTCGACGGGAAGCAGCGCCTCGCGGCCTATCTCTTGCAGGTACTTGTCGAGCGATGCACTGTCGCGACTGGTTATGCTCTTTGTGATTTTTAGCTGTCTCATATACCTTATTATATTATATGCAACTATAAATTAGCCTGCAAAGATAGCACTTTTTCGTTTTATATTTAACTTTCAACTGCAAAAAAATGCAAAAAAGAGGCAAAAACGTCCAATCTTTATCAATTTTGGTGTCTGTTCTGCCTCGTTTCCATCTTTTTTGCGTACCTTTGCACTGAAATAGCGAGCAAGAAAGACAAATCGTAAATTGTAAATCTATAAACAGTAAATAAAATTATGAGCACAACACTTATCATTGTGATAGCAGTCATCGTTCTGCTTGTCATTTGGGTTATCGGCATCTACAACAATCTGGTCAGCCTGCGCAACAACCGCGAGAATGCCTTCGCCAACATCGAGGTGCAGCTGAAGCAGCGCTACGACCTCATCCCCAACCTCGTCAACACCGTCAAGGGGTATGCCGAGCACGAGAAGGGCGTGCTGGAGCGCGTCACCGCAGCCCGTACGGCCGCTATGGGAGCAACCACTCTGAACGAGAAGATTGAAGCAGAGAATGCCCTGAGCAGTGCACTGGCAGGCCTGAAGGTCAGCGTGGAAGCCTATCCCGACCTGAAGGCGAACCAGAACTTCCTGCAGTTGCAGAGCGAGCTGGCCGACATCGAGAACAAGCTGGCTGCCGTCCGCCGCTTCTTCAACAGCGCCACCAAGGAGCTCAACAACGGCGTGCAGAAGTTCCCGGCTGTACTCTTCGCAGGCATGTTCGGTTTCCATCAGGAGCCGATGTTCGAAGTTCCGCAGGAAGAACGTGCTGCCGTACAGAAAGCTCCCGAGGTTAAGTTCTGAAGAATGAAGAGTGAAGAATGAAGAGTGAAGAATCGTTCTTCACTCTCAGTCTTTTATTTTGAATTTTGAATTTAACAATTTTGAATTCTTGAAATGCAATACGTCGGCTTACATACGCAGCAGGTGCGCAACAACATGAAGAGCATCCTGCTGCTGATTCTCTTCCCTTGCATCATCCTGGCTATCGTGTATGCGTTCCTGGCATTCCTGAACCTGCAGGAGGTGCCGGACGGCTATCAGGGTTCGCGTCTGGTGTTTGATGCCGAGGCGACGGGCGAAGCCTTTGTCATGACCTTGCCTTGGGTGGTAGGCATCGTGGGCATCTGGTTCATGATATCCTACTTCACCAACGCCAGCATGGTGCGGCAGGCCACGGGAGCCCGTCCGCTGGAGCGCAGGGAGAACCCGCGCGTCTACAACATCGTGGAAAACCTGACCATGACGTGTGGCATGCCGATGCCGAAGATCAACGTCATCGACGACCCGCAGCTCAACGCCTTTGCCAGCGGCATCGACGAGAAGAGCTACACCGTGACCGTGACGACAGGCATCTGCAACCGCCTGAACGACGAAGAGCTGGCAGGCGTCATCGGTCATGAGCTGACGCACATCCGCAACCGCGACACGCGTCTGCTCATCGTGAGCATCATCTTCGTGGGTATCATGAGCACGATGCTCAGCCTGGCTGTCCGCATGCTTTGGAACACCTTCATCTACGGCGGAGGCAGCCGGCGTTCGAGCCGCGACGGGAAGAACGGCGGCGGCGTGATTGCCGTCATCCTCGTTGCCATCGTCCTGGCTGCCGTGGGCTACTTCTTCACGTTGCTCACCCGCTTTGCCATCAGCCGCAAGCGCGAGTACATGGCCGATGCAGGCGGTGCCGAGCTCTGCGGCAATCCGTTGGCCTTGGCTTCGGCTCTAAGGAAGATAAGCGGCGACCCGGGGCTGGGACAAGTGGACCGCGAGGATGTGGCACAGCTCTTCATCGTGAAGCCGGTCGCCTTCAAGAGCGAGTTCACCAACATGATGAGTTCACTCTTCAGCACACACCCAAGCATAGAAAGCAGAATAGCTTATCTCGAACAATTCTGAGACCTTCCCTACCCAAAGGGACAAATAATTAAATAGTAAATTAATTGTAATTTGTAAATTGTTAAACAGTAAATTACTTCGATGAACTTTGTAGAAGAACTGAAATGGAGGGGCATGGTGCATCAGATGATGCCCGGCACAGAAGAACTGTTACAGAAAGAACAAGTATCGGCCTACGTGGGCATCGACCCGACGGCCGACAGCCTGCACATAGGCCACCTCTGCGGCGTGATGATGCTCAGGCACCTGCAGCGCTGCGGCCACAAGCCCATCGCACTCGTGGGCGGAGCAACCGGCATGATAGGCGACCCCAGCGGCAAGAGCCAGGAGCGCAACCTGCTGAACGAGGAGACGCTGCGACACAACGTGGAGTGCATCAAGAAGCAGCTGGCACACTTCCTCGACTTCGAGAGCGACGCTCCCAACCGCGCCGAGCTGGTCAACAACTACGACTGGATGAAGGACTTCACCTTCCTCGACTTCGCACGCGAGATAGGCAAGTGCATCACCGTGAACTACATGATGGCAAAGGACAGTGTGAAGCGCCGCCTGAACGGTGAGTTCCAGGACGGCATGTCGTTCACCGAGTTCACCTACCAGCTCCTGCAAGGCTACGACTTCCTGCACCTCTACCAGACAAAGAACTGCAAGCTGCAGATGGGCGGCAGCGACCAATGGGGCACCATCACGACCGGCACGGAGCTTATCCGTCGCAAGCTGGGCGGAGACAACGAGGCTTTCGCCCTCACCTGCCCGCTCATCACGAAGGCCGACGGCAAGAAGTTCGGCAAGACGGAGAAGGGCAACATCTGGCTCGACCGCAACCGCACCACGCCCTATGCCTTCTATCAGTTCTGGCTCAACGTGGCCGACGAGGACGCTGAGCGCTACATCAAGATATTCACCTCGCTCGACAAGCCCACCATCGACGCTCTCATCGAGGAGCATCGCCAGGACCCCGGCCTGCGCATCCTGCAGAAGAAACTGGCCGAGGAGCTGACCATCATGGTTCACAGCAAGGAGGACTACGAGGCAGCCGTCGAAGCCAGCGGCATCCTCTTTGGCAAGAGCACAAAGGAGAGCCTTGTGAAGCTCGACGAACAGACGCTGCTCGACGTATTCAGCGGCGTGCCTCAGTTCGAAATCAACAGGGAGCTGCTCGCCGGCGAAGGCACGAAGGCCGTCGACCTCTTTGCCGAGCACACGCAGTGCTTCCCCAGCAAGGGCGAGATGCGCAAGCTCACCCAGGGCGGCGGCGTCAGCCTGAACAAGGAGAAGCTCGCTTCGTTCGACCAGATGGTCACCGAGGCTGACCTCCTCGACGGCAAGTACCTCCTCGTGCAGCAAGGCAAGAAGAAGTACTTCCTGCTCATTGCGAAGTAAGGCCCCTCTCCCCTACCCCCTCCCCCAAAGGGAGGGGAAACGCCCCCTAAACACAAAAAGTGACGGAAAGCTAATAATTTTTCACTTTTCACTTTTCTCTTTTCACTTTTTGTTGTATCTTTGCACCGCGAAATTGAATTTCGCGATGCGAGAACAGGCTGCGCCTCAACATAGAGTAAACTCTCTGTATTCGGCTTGCACTGTCCTTGCTACCCCGCAAACGATGAAAAGTTTGCACCGTGGATTGGGCTATGGTGTAATGGTAGCACAAGACATTTTGGTCGTCTTAGTTCTGGTTCGAAACCGGATAGCCCAACCAACGGAGTGCGAAGAGCACTTCCGGAAACAACCGAGAGAGGGGCTGTGTCAACACGAATGACACAGCCCCTCTCCTATTCTTCAGCTACGTCTGAAAATATCTTCAGCGTTTTGCCACACCTCTTTTCCCCCTCTCCCCGGAGAGGGGTGAGGGGGTGAGGCTTTTACTTCCTGTAGACGACGTTGTAGTTGCGTGTGCCGTCGGCAGCCGTGCCGGTCCATCCGGCAGGAGGTGTGACGGTGCAGTCAAGCGGGTTCTTGGCGTCGGAGACGCGTCCGAAGGCGTTGACGTAGCGGCCGGGCTCGGCGGTGAAGGTCACGGTGCTGCCGTCGAGCATGGTCTTCAGCTCCTCGCGCCCGCGGCTGACGGCGTAGTCGTTGTAGTAGTTCCACACTTCTATCGTGAGTCCGTCGGAATAGTTGTCTCGCAGATACTTCAGCACTTCGGCGCTGATGCCCTCTGTCTTGACGCGGATGCCGCCGGCTTCGTAGCTTACGGTGGCGGTCACGGTGTTGCCGTTGATGTCATAGCTGATGCGGTCGGGGGTTGTGCCGTGCATTTCCTGTCCCAGACGATGCGAGAGGACGATGTCCATGTCGTCTGCTTCGCAGTAGTATTCGGGTGTGACGGGGATGAATACTTCCACGTCGGCTGTGTCGCGCACGTGTATGGAGAGCTTCGAGAAGATGTAGTCATCCTTGTCGCGCAGGGCGTTGAGGCTCAGGTTGACCTCTATCTCTCCGGTGAGGGGAGCCAGTGTCTCGGGGTCGGCAGGGCCTTCGGGTGCTTCATGCAGGCTGGGGTCGACGGGTTCCTCGCCCAGCTTCTGTGCAGGCACGACCTTGACAATCCAGTCGTTGAAGACCCAGTCGCGCTCTACGTCCATGTTCTTGTTGGCGGGATATTCCTTTGTGCCGTCGGCATAGAAGTCGAAGCCGATGTAGTAGGAGCCGTCGATGTTGAGGATGATGTACTCGTAGTGGTACTTGCTGTCGGTGCTGTTGTGGTAGGCAAACTGCTCGTCGCGTCCGTCGGTGCCCATGTTCACCATCAGCGTAGTACCAATGTAGGGCTGGTGCGTTACGTCGTCGGTGAAGGTGGTCGTGTTGTTGCCGTTGTTGAAGTTATTGATGTGTTCGTACGTGCCTTCGTAGTCTGTGACGGCTTCCTCGAAGGGCCACCAGCTGATGACTTCCGTCTTGAGGTTGTTGAAGACGAGCAGGTGGTTCATGTGGTTGGAGCCTGCCCCGATGCCGGAGCCATAGCCGTCGGTATAGGTCTGCTCTCCTTTGTAGACTTGCTGCACCCAGAAGTTCCGCCATGTCACAGAGAGTGTGTTCTTCTCGCCCTCGCGCTTCTTGCTGAACTCCTCGATTACCTTGGTGCGTTCCTCTTCGGTGACGTTCGTGGGACGCTCCCAGTTCTGGTACCACAGGTTGCCGTTCACGTTGGCGGCACGTGTTCCCATAGTCGAGCCGAGGAGCGAGGTGCCCGAATAATAGATGAAGTCGGAGTTCTGGTCCACGTTGAAGGTTACCTGCCCGGCGGCATCGTCACCGTCCTTGTTGGAGCATGATGCCAG
Source organism: Bacteroidaceae bacterium (assembly GCA_017483665.1). Classification (GTDB taxonomy): domain Bacteria; phylum Bacteroidota; class Bacteroidia; order Bacteroidales; family Bacteroidaceae; genus Physcousia. The sequence continues at coordinate 1,010 of JAFUVM010000149.1, read as the reverse complement.
CAACAAGCCCATTCCTGCCAGAATGGGGAAAAAGAAATACTTTGTCTTCATATCCATATTTTTTTGTAACAATCTTATTTCCTTTATGTAAGAGGCTTCGCATGACTGCCTGCACAGCCCTCTCCGTTTTGCCGGTGCAAAGGTACGACAATTGATTGTCATGCGCAAGCTTTCAGACGAAAAAAAGCACAAAAAAACGTACTTATTGCAGAAAAGGGGTTGTCCGGAGCACAAAGAGAACATCCTGACAGCCAGCCAACAAACTTTCCTCCGCCCGTGGACAATCCCCGAAGCTGCAGGACACAAATTTCCCGCCGCGGGAGATAAAACTTTTTCAGTGGCACGGAAATATATTTCAAAGGCACTAAAATATATTTCCAAGCCTCTGAAATATATTTCCAAGGCTTGGAAATAGTTTTATCGCAGGCGACGGGAAAGTTTATATCAGGCCAAGGGAAATTTATTACTTCAGCTGCTGCAGCAACCTGACGAGGTCGTCGAGGTCGCGGGCATCAACTTCCAGGTCGAGCATGTTGCCGTCGCGGTCGAAGAGCTTGTACGTCGGGAAGCTGCGGATGTCGAGGTGACGCTCGATGGCGCTCTGCTGCTCGGTCGGCAGATTGTAGTGCGCCACGTTCTCGCCGCTGACGTTGTACTCCTTGATGACGTTCTCCCACGACGCCTGAGAACTGCGGTTGGCGAGGTAGAGGACCGCGATGTCGAAGTCTTTCAGACGCTCATACTCCTCCTGACTATGGGAAAGTGCCTCCTTGCAAGGTCCGCACCAAGTGCCCCAAACGTCGAGCAGCACGAACTTTCCCTTGTAGGGTTCCAGGAGTTTCCGCAGCAAAGCCTCGCCTTCGGTGAGGTCCTTCACGTCGTCCGACGACTTGAGCACGAGCTTGTCGAACTCGCGGTTCTCAAGGGCGGCGTAGTAGTCGTTCTTCTTCTCAATCATCTCAATGCCGATGGGGTTGGCTATCATCATCTTCAAGGAGTCGAGCACCTCG
>JAFUVM010000111.1 GCA_017483665.1 Bacteroidaceae bacterium | reverse complement strand
CGTCGAGGAGGTTGGCTATCCCGTGCTGGTTCGCCCCAGCTACGTGCTCTCCGGCGCTGCCATGAACGTCTGCTACGACGAGGAGGAGCTGCACCGCTTCCTCTCGAAGGCCACCGAGGTGTCGATGGAGTTCCCCGTGGTGGTTTCCAAGTTCATGACCGAGACCAAAGAGATAGAGTTCGACGCCGTGGCCGACAAGGGCGAGGTGGTCGAGTATGCCATCTCCGAGCACGTAGAGTATGCCGGTGTGCACTCAGGCGACGCCACCATGGTATTCCCCGCACAGCACATCTACTTCTCTACCGTCCGTCAGATCAAGAAGATTTCGCGCAAGATAGCCAAGGAGCTCAACATCTCCGGCCCGTTCAATATCCAGTTCCTCGCCAAGAACCGCGAGGTGAAGGTCATCGAGTGCAACCTGCGTGCTTCGCGCTCGTTCCCCTTCGTTTCGAAGATACTGAAGCGCAACTTCATCGAGACCGCTACCAAGATTATGCTCGACGCCCCCTACTCTCGTCCCGAGAAGTTCGAGTTCGACATTGACCGCATCGGCGTTAAGGCCAGCCAGTTCTCGTTTGCACGTCTGCAGAATGCCGACCCCGTGCTCGGTGTTGACATGAGCTCTACCGGCGAGGTAGGCTGTCTGGGCGACGACCTGAACGAGGCTCTGCTCAATGCCCTCATTGCCACCGGCTACCGTCTGCCCAAGCAGGGTGCAAGCATCCTCATCTCGTCGGGTGCCGCTAAGGGCAAGGTCAGCCTGCTGGAACCCGCCAAGGAACTGGTACAGAAGGGCTACAAGGTCTACGCCACAGGCGGTACGGCCAAGTTCTTCAACGACAACGGCGTGGCAGCAACAGCCGTCTGCTGGCCCGACGAGGAAGGCGACAACAACGTCATGGACATGATTGCCCAGCACCAGTTCGACCTCATCGTCAACGTGCCCAAGAACCACACCAAGCGCGAGCTGACCAACGGCTACCGCATCCGCCGCGGAGCCATTGACCACAACATTCCGCTGATGACCAACGTACGTCTGGCCAAGGCCTACATCGAAGCCTTCACTGCCCTCAAGCAGGAAGACATCAAGATTAAGTCCTGGCAGGAGTACAACAGCTAATCGTCAGGAAAATCGTAAAAAGAAGGGTTGCACTCACAAGAGCGCAACCTTTCTTCTGTTATCTGCCGGCCGCACGGCAAAGTGTGCCACATACTGTTTTTTGACGGTCACTTGACGGTCAGCCACACAGGCTCGCCCCGATTCTTGGCCTCCACGATTTTCTGCTTCAGGCGGTTGAGCCAGACGCGTGAGTCGAGCACCTGGCCGACCACTCTGTTTTTACCCACAAGGATGCAGCCTTCGGTGTCCTCTGACGTGTTGCCAGCATGGATGCGGACACCCTGCCACTTGCTGTTGAATTCGGGGCCACCAAGCAGGATGGGCAGCCACTGTTTGAACTTCGGACTCCAAGAGATGACCATCGCATAGCGGCCTTCGGGGATAGCACTTTTTCCCTTGATTTTATACGCCCCGTGCTCGTAGTCGCGCCAAGTGGGCTCCAGCGTGTCGCAGAAATACTTGTCTTCCGTGCCTGTTGAATACTCGTCGGCAATCTGTTCTCTGATGCAGAGCCTACCAATGGTGTAGGTCTTGCGCTTTGCTATACGTTCTAATATCAGTTCCATCATATATTTTTTTTTCAATTTTTCAATTCTTCAACGTTCTTCAATTTTTCAATTCTTCAATTCTTCAATTTTCTTAAAACTGTCATCTGTCATCTGTAAGAGGTAGCCGCGATGTACCCACTGCGAGAGCATATTGCGGGTGCCGCGCGTGTCCATGCCGTTGGCCTGACGGATGAGGTTTGCATCATGCAGGGTAAACTCATCGGGCAGCAGTTCCAACAGATTGCGAGGGCCACGGCGACCTGTCTGCTCCTCGCTGCTGCGATTAGCCTGTTCGATGGCCTCGCCGAAAAACAGCATCTTGCACCAGAGGTCGTACTGCAACGACCAGCGCACAAAGTCCTCTATCTCGCGCCCCCACTTGTAGTCGTTGCAGATGTAGAGCACGCAGGCCTTCAGGTAGGCTATCACGTTGGCACGGAACGACAGGTTCTCATATACTCTCGATTGTGAGAGTCGGGCAAACTCGGCACACTCATCCTTCAGCCGCTTGGCCAACCGGAATGCCTGTGGGCAGTCTACGATGCCTGATGCACGACAGAGGCGGTCGATGTATGGGCGCAGCTCTTCGTCGAAGGCAGCATCGTACGTGCCGTAGACGGGCATGTCGGCTCCGATTTCGCGCTCAGGGATGGTGCAGAAGTTAATGCGCGAGATGGGCCCGTCGGTCAGCACCTTCGCAAAGTATTTCTGTCCCTTCTGGATGGTCGTGGCGGCATTCCAGTTGAATCGGATGCACACCTTCTCGGTCACGCTTTGCACGCCCACACGCGTCTGACCGTAACGGTTGTCGGGGTCGAACGAGAGGCACATAATCTGAAACTGCTGCGAGCCGCGAGCCGAACCGCGCAGGGCATCGAACTGGTCTATCTCGTTCATCTTCGTGTAGAGAAAGTGCTCGTCGGCCTCGGCCATGCGCATGACGAAGGCAGGATTGGTCATGTCGGGGTCAACCTCTTGGATGACCAGCCCTTCGGGACGCTGACGCTTGTCCTTGTTCGAGCCCTTCGAGTTGACCTCCTTCTTCCACTCGGCCTCCCTACGAAGGTTCTCGGCATCGCGCAGGCGGATGTCGGCCATGATGTGGTTGATGGGTTGTGAGATACAGTCCTTACCGGCACCCGTCCCAGCCATCAGCACGTTCATGAACGTAGCCTCGTGCATCACGTTGTCGATATACGGGAAGCGCACCTTCCACAGATGGGCACCCAGTGAGGGAAAGATAGCGTGGGCCACTGCCGGCCGGTAGATGTCGGGCGTGCGCGACAGCAGTAGCTGAACCACCTTCGGCAGTTTCTTGGGCATTTCTGGCGGCAATGCTGGTTCGTGGTTATTGGTTAATGGTTCATGATTATTTTTGTCCGCAGGGCAACCCTGAACCTTGAACCCTGAACCTTGAACCATCTTCAGCGACTTGGCCAGCACCCGGCGCTGAAACAGTGACATCTTCTGGCTGGGGTCGTAGTACTTCGAGTAGAAGTCGTCCACCAGCGTCTGGATGTTCTTGTCCTGCCAGTTCTGCGCCATGCGCACCTGCAGCACACCGAGGAGTTCCTCCTTCGTCAGCAGCTGCGTGGCTCCCACGGAGAGGATGCTCTTCAGCGCCTCGTGCCTATGCCCCTCCACAATAAGCACGTCGGGTGTCAGTTCGGCCTCCTTCATGCACGAATCGAAAATGTAGAGGGCTCGCGCATCGGCTTTCATCGGTTCATGCCTCACGGTGGATGGTTCAGGGTTATTCTGCGCAGGACAACCATTAACCTTTACCCCTTCACCCTTAACCAGCGGCCTTCCGTCCACATCGAGTCCCCGCTGGAGATAAGCCTCGCGGCGCTCCTCTAACTCCTCGCCCTCGATGGGCTCCAGCCAGTGCTCAGAGCGAAACACCTCCTGGTCGATACCCGTCACGTAGATGTAGCGCTCGGGGGTCCAGCACGACGAGTCAAGCAGTTCGTCGGCATCGAAGCCCAACTCATCGCAGAACGCCCGCTGTGCTTCCTCGATGGTCATGCCCTTGGGGATGCGGATGTAGATGTGGCCTTTGTCGCGAGCCGAACGTGCCAGTCGCAGCACCCCGTCGTGCCACTCAGACATCTCGTCCTTGTTCACCTCCAAAGCCTTCGTAAACGCCCCGCGCACCAACTTAGGGCTGTCAATATCTACGCACGTCATAAAGGTGAACGCCTCGGGTATAATCGAGTCCTGCGCCCGATGGTTGTCACGGAACCGCGTGTAGTGCGGGCAGATGAAGGGCAGCCAGTCCTTCTTCTCCTCACGTCCGGCGCGGATGTCTGCCACGTCCCTGCGAAGCCACTCCTGGCGGAGCAGCTCGTCAAGCTGCTCCGAGGTGGCGGTCTCAGCATAGCCCCGATTGTTCTTCCCGCGGTCGGCGAAATGCTTCGTGTTCAGTGCTATGAGTCTGCTTACCATACGGTTTCCTCCTTTCTCGAATTAAAGTAACACATGATTTCCTCCGACTCCTTGTAGAAGAGGCTCTTCATCAGCGAGAGCGGATAACGGCGGGGAAATCGGAACTCCACCCTCAGGCATCCGCGCTGACCGTGGTTCATCTCTCGCGTGCGCTTCACGTCGGCATGAGCCGTCTGGAAGATGACCTCATACTTCGGGCCGTTCATGCCGTCGCGGAAACGCTTCACCACCGTGCGGCCCTCGTCCACCACCGTCACTCCTGCGCGGTAGCGCACTATCGGCTTGCCCTCGACGGTCACGGGAGCCTTGTCCTGCTCCCACGGGCAGACGTGGATGTTAATGTCGCCGTTGTTCATAAACGTGGTCTGAGTGTCCATCTGAACGTCGTTCAGAATCTGCTGCTTGTAACTGTTGTTTACTGTTTCCATGTTTTGAGTTGTTTGCGAGAAGAAGGGCATTCAGAATCTTTGCGCATTTACCCGGGAATATCCTCCTTAGCGCTTCAACTCAGGGTTAATACTTTTTACGGAACTTCAATTCTTCAATTTTTCAATTCTTCAATTTTTCAATTCTTCAATTCTTCAATTTTTCAATTCTTCAATTTTCTTTTCAGGAACTCAACGCCTGCCTGCGTCCACACCTGGTAGGGTCGTTCGCGGTGCTGCCCCTGGCGGCTGTAGTAGTTGAAGTAGCGCACGCCGTCCAGTCCCTCGTTGTCTTCATAGCGGGCCGTCAGCCTGTAGCGCCCACCTGCCCAGTGGATGATGCCGCGCTCTACGAGCATCTTGTTGAGCAGCTTCGCCTCGTCGCCCAGCCCCAGCGCCTTGCAAACCTCCGTGGCCGTCATACAGCCGTCGGCGGGCAGGTTCTTGCGCGCGATGGTGCGCTGCATGATCGTGTTCGAGAGTACCATCACCTCGTCGTCGCTCAGCTGTCGGCCCTCGGCGTCGCGGGTGGGTATGTAGCCGCCCGTCCGCCGTATCTGAGGCAGCACCTCGCTCGTCACCCAGCGGCGGAACATCTTTGCCTGCGGCACGCGCGAGTTCATCACGGCATGATACAGTCCGCTCTCGCTGACTACAGTCATCTTCTGGCCTCCACCGAGGGTACTCACAATCTGAGTATCCTTCTCGTCGCCGTCGAGCATACGCGTCATGTTGGCAGCGTCGCGATAACCCAGTGCCTTGGCCAGGTCGGAGGCCACGAACATCGGCTCGCCCTCGGCGTCCATCACAACCCGCACTACCATACCAAGCTGTCGGTTCTCGAACTTCATCGTCTGATTCTTTGTCTTTACCATCATTGTTTATTATTAAAAGGATTACTGCTCCAGCCCCGAGCCGAAGCTTTCTGATGGCAAAATTAGCGCGTTTTTTTGTAAGGGAATAATAAACAACTTGCTAATCTCTTGAAGAACAAGTAAATACAAGTCAATACAAGTCCAGCACAAGTACTTGTACAAATATTTGTGCAAAAAACAATGGGAAACCAGCTCTCATAAACCGATTTCCCATTGTCCGGATAATGTTTTGTCTGCTTACTTCACCTGCTGGTTCCAGTTCGACTCCGAACGGTCGTAGATGCCGCTTTCGCTGAGCACGGTGAAGAGCTCGCGATGACATGACACATCCGAGATTTTCCGCTCAGCCACCAGCGTGTTCACCAGCGTAGTAATCTGCATGGCCTTCATGTCCTGCACGCGCAGCAGAAAGTTTCTTGCCTCATCCTCGTTCCCATAGAAGATGGGCTTCAGCCGCGATACCGTTTGCGACTGCTCCTGGCTGAGCTCTGCCTTCGGGCTGGAACCTGCCTCATAATACGGTGCCGACGCATGGTCGCCCGTCAGCAGGTTTACCTGCTTGGCAGAGGCTATAGTCCGGGCTATCAGCTCATTTAGTTCTTCGCTTGTCATTGCCGAACCCTCCTATCATTGGTGTTGCGGGATAATACGGAGCCTGCGAGTTGGCCCCGGTGAGCATGTTCTGCTGGCCTATGCTCATGCCCTTGGCGTAGCCCTCCATCATGGCGCTGTCCAGCTGTTGCTGACGCTCGTGCTCTTTCTGAAGAGCCTCGCGCCGTTTCTCCAGAAAGAAGCCGGTCACATCCACCTCTATGCCAGCCCAGTCGGGCACGCCTGAGAACATCGCCTTTACCCCCTCGAAATGGTCTATGGCCGCCTCCAGACCGTGCAACTCGAAAAACTGCCCGACATGCCACATGATGGCTTCTCTGAGCGATGTTTCCTTCTTCTTGCGCGTGGGTCGTACAGGGGCATTCTGTGATGGCATAAGAACTATCTGACTGGAGGGTTATTGGATTAGTTGTTACTGGGGTCTCTTGCTGTCTCTTTACTGAATTCTCTCTCTTGCGTTCGTTTCTCGTTTCTGTTGTCTTACCGTTAACCGATGTTTCCTCATACATGTCTGCCGACCCCATCAGGAAATCTCCCAATATGGGCAGGCTACTTCTGCTGTTGATGACTCTCGACAGTGCCGATAGTTTACTGGAGAGTGCTGTGCTTGATAGTGTAAATCTCATGTTTTTAGTTTTCTAGCTGCTTTTTTTAAATGACTCAATAGGAACTGCAAAAGTATAAAAAATCCCGCACCTATAAGCAGATGCGGGAAAGATTTTTGAGTTAAAGATTGCTAATTCCTATATTATCGCTACCTTGTTCAATACGTTGCGGATGGCGCGGTTGATGAAGTCGTTGATTGTCGTGCCCGATGCAGCCACGAAAGCCGCTACGCGCGAATGTAGTTCAGAGGACATCCTCAGGTTCAGCTTGCCGCTATAAGGCTTCTGAGGCTCCACGCCGTCAGCCTTGCAGCCCTCGATGTAGCTGTCGATGCCAGCCTCGAAGTCCTGCCTGAGTTCGTCGAGCGTCTGCCCCTCATAAGCTATCAAGTCCTTGCCCATGCCCTGCACCTTACCCACCAGGCAGTTGTCCTCCCGGCTGTATTCCACGCTACCCTTGTAGCCCTTGTACTCTAAGTAATCCATATCCTTGATGCAACTTTTATTGCCTATTTTCGCCTTCGATAATTTTCTTAATTACATCACTTATCTTCTCACTCTTAATCTGTGTTCGATAATGCACATTTACGCCCGCTTCTTGCATGCACTTGAAGAAAACTTTGGCACAGGCTATCTTAACCTTCTCTTCTGGGCGGAGGTCATTTTCCAAGCTATTTACATCCTTCGTTTCAACGACCAGATTCAGCTCTTTACTGCCGTCTTTGCGTTCTACGACATACATGAAGTCTGGACTATAGCTCGAACTTGCAATCGTAGGTATGGCAATGCTACTGCGAGGTATTTTACCGAACACTGTAACTTTTGCAATTTCAACTTCGTTGATGATATTATCTTTTTCTAGCGGCGAGTCGTAAGCAACGGTATCATAGAGATATGTTTCCAGAGGGTTGACATCCTTCTCGATATTCACACCAATCAACCCCGCCTTGATGGTTTGATTCGGCTTGCCGTCATAGGTCAACTTCGTGTCTTTAGGGATAAAGTCGGTCTTCGAATAATTAAACTTGCCCATCAGATTCATTGCAAACCAGTCGTATATGGTTTGAATGTTCTTGTTAAGCGAGTACTCACTGAACCACCTCTTCGTATCTTCACCCTCATGCGTTTTTGCGTATTCAGTGGTTGCATGATGAATGATGGAGATAGGTACGGCTGTTGCATTACTTAGCCGGCGAAGATACTCGCCGTATGGGATATGACGGCTAATGACAGGTATTTCATATCCAGTATCTTGGGCAATCCCCATTCCATCTTGCTGGGCTTCCAACTTTACACGTTCACTTGTCACGTGAATGTCATCGGTAAATAGCAACAGGCCTGGTAACTCTTTTTCAAGAAGCTCGCCAATCTGACTTTGGAATGAAAGTATATATTTTGTGGTTATTTTCTTCCAAAGCTCCGCAATCTCGCTGAACTTTTCCTGTCTGATCCGGATTGGCTCCTTACGCTCTTTGTTCCTATCATGTACCTTTCCAGGATTGTAATCCTTAGGCCGCAATTCAGGAAACTTGTTCAGGAAATCCAGCATGTGTTCCTTCTTGACCACAATAAGGCTTCCATTAACATCAATCATGTCTTTAATTTCAGCCAAAAGCATGATGACGTTAGTGTTTCTCTTATCTGCGAGTTCATTGAAATCGGCAAGAGAGAACTTCCCGAACTGCCTGCTTGTCTGCAATTCTCCATTAATCTCGGCAACAAGCTCGCTGGCAAAACTCGCTTCCGACTTGTCAACGATATAGTTGAGCATAAAATCCTCGCCTTTCACTCTGCGGCCAGTAACATCTACTGGCAAGCGGAGGCCACGCCCCACTTCCTGCATCTTACTGATTTCACTACCGCTTGAACGAAGCTTACAAATGGTAAACACATTGGGGTTGTCCCAACCTTCTTTCAGCGTCCATTTTGAGAAGAGGAAACGACGTGTGTTCCAACTGCCATCCTCACGCCTGAACTGGAGCAATTTCTTTTTTCCATTCAAGATTTCATCAACCTCGTCGGCTATATTCTGGTCAGTATCTTGATTGTCGCGAGCGAAATAGCCTCCAGCACAGGCATGCAAATCGCTGAGCGATGCTTCCAAATAATTGCGATATTCGTCAGATATGGGCTGACGAAGCTCATGTTCTATTTGCTGTTTAAGTATATTCTCAAATTTCTCTCGTAGCCATGGGGCAGTACCATCTTCACGGTCTCGGAACGAGTCAACGTCTTCGATAAAGAACAAGGCAAGCGTCCGAATTTTTGGCGAACGTTCAAAATTCTCCTTCTCAATCTCAAAATGCCGTTTCAAGGCAAGGGACATCATCTGCTCTTGATACGACACGCTATAAGAATCGACAAAGAACGACTCTTCCTTGTTCAGGTCTTTGCCGTTGGAAAGCGTTACAAATTTCTTGCTGATACCTGTAATGCTAATGCCGCTGAAAGCCTCGTCTATCTGGCTGAGGGAGTCACCCACAGAAAGCGTGAAATGTTTCTTGATTTTCCCGCTATTGTCCGACAAAGTGAATTTTGCATAGTTTGACCTGCCGCCTTCAAACTCTGTCAGTTTTACCTTGCCAATCCTGCTATCCTCAGAACCTACATGCTCCTTGGCAACACCCTTGATAAGGTTTTGCCTGAAGGATTCATAAGCATTTAGGTCGTATAGCAGGTTATGATAGTCTTTCACGGCCTTTTGTCCCCTGCCTGCTGAGTGCTCTGGAAATGTTGCACCAAAACGGATGATGCACTGGGGCTTCAGATTGTCGGTTATACTCTGATAGGTTTTACCACTCTCCTTGAATTTGTGCGGCTCGTCTATTAGCACGAACGGATGGGTGGCGGCTATTGCCTCAAACGGCTTGTAAAAGCCTTCCACGCCACTGTCGTACTTGGTGCTTTTCAGCACCTTGCCTGATGTGAGCAAGGCCATGTTTGTAAGAAGTACGTAGATTCGTTTGTTGTCGTGGAGTGTTCCTTCCACAAATTTACGCACTTCGCCAGGGAAAAGATTCCTTCCCTTCTTTTTCTTGCTGCTGTTATTGCTGGCTTTAAGGACGCAGAGATCAATATCAGTCTTGTACCCTCTTTCGTCTCTGAAATGCCGTCTGACGTATGGGTCTGAAATAAAGTCTTTTGTACCTGCCTTGATGGGCAGAGTGGGAACGATGATGACGAACTTGTTGATGCCATACCGCTTGAACAACTCATACATGATGTGAGTATAGACGTATGTCTTACCCGTGCCAGTCTCCATCT
>JAFUVM010000148.1 GCA_017483665.1 Bacteroidaceae bacterium | reverse complement strand
TGAGGGTGTGTCATAACAAACGAACATACTCTCTTTTATAATTTAACCACGAATTGCACGAATTACACGAATTGATTGGCTGCTGATTGTTAGCTAATTATAAATTCGTGTAATTCGTGCAATTCGTGGTTAAAAGCTGATGGTTGAATTTTGACACACCCTCGTTCGTTTCCCCAAGGCGTTCCTATTGGATGAATGTCCTGCCCCGCTGCACGTAGACTTGCCTATGCTGTCCGCTGGCGAGGTGCTTCTTGAGGCTATCAGGAGAGAGACGGATGCCGCCGAGCGTGTAGAGCTGTTCGTCGGGACCTTTCACGGCGTCGGCAGATGTGGTGCGGCCTATGCCTGTGCCGTCCTCGTAGGTGATGGTCACGGTGTCGTCCTTCCCGACGCCCGGAATGGTGTAGACGTTCCCGTCGCGAACGAGAGCCACGCTTTCGCCGTTCAGCCGGATGGTGTAAGCGGCGTCCTTCAGTCCCTCGTAACGGATGCGCAGGGGCTGTCTGGCCTTGCTGACGATGGTGGCAGCGGTGATTTTGCCATCCTGCCAGGTCTCGTCGACGATGAAGTTGCCCTGTGCCTTCAGTCCGCTCACGCTGCCGTTCTTCCATGCCGAGGGTAGGGCAGGGAGCAGGGTGACGATGTCGTCGTAGGACTGCAGGAGCATTTCGCAGATGCCGCTCGTGCAGCCGTAGTTGCCGTCAATCTGGAAGGGCGAGTGCGCGTCGAACAGGTTGTAGTAGCATCCGCCGTGGTTAGCCATCTCGATGACGTAACTGCCCGAGTGCCGCAGAGCCAGGTTGAGGTTCTTGCGGGCGCGGTCGCCGTCGAGGCAGCGGCTGTAGGTGTTCGTCTGCCAGCCCATCGACCATCCCGTCACGTCGCCGTTGCGGGCAATCTGCGAGTTGTAGGCCGCCGTGAACAGACGCTTGCCCTCCGTGCTCTGGTCGAAGGCGCTGACCTGTGCCAACGGGTAGAGCGCCATCAGGTGCGAGAGGTGACGGTGGCCCGGGTCGGAGAGCGGATTGTTCTTCCATTCCGAGAGGCAGAGCTTCCCGCCGTAGGTCTCGGTCCACAGTCCGCGGTCGAAGTTGTCGTAGAGGTTCTGTATGGCTGCTATCTCGGCGGCTGTGAGGGGCGAGTCTTCGCCCAGCACTTTGTGTCCCTCCATCACGTTGTCGAGCACCTCGTAGCTTGTCTGTTGCGCAAAGGCCGTCACGTCTATCGGGCCGTGCTCGGGGCTGAATTCACCCTTTATCTCGTAGCGTCCGTTGGCATCCTTCGTGGCGGTGGACTTTATGAAAAGTGCGTATTGGTACATGACGGGCAGGGCACGGCGCAGGAAGTCGCGGTCCATCGTGTACTTGTAGTAGCGCCAGAGGTGCGTACAGTACCAGGCTCCGAGCGCCTTCATCGAGCCGTTGCACCACGTTGACGTGCCCCCGAAGATGTTGTTCTCCACAGCCACGGCCCATCCCCGGGCTCCGCTTTGTATCTTAGACGCCAGCTGGTACCACGGGGAGTTGCTGCCGGGTGCGCCCAGGTCGAGTATGTGGTTCAGGAAAGGCAAGTGCATCTCCGAGAGGTTGGCAGGGTCGGCAGGCCAGTAATTCATCTGCACGTTGATGTCGGCATGTATGTCGCAATGCCAGAAGCTTGAGTTGCTGCGGTCGTTCCAGATGCCCTGCAGGTTGGAAGGCGCATGGATTGTGGTGTCGAGGTTCGCGCCGATGGTGAGGTAGCGGCCGTATTGGAAGTAGAGCGTCTCGAGGAAGAGTCCGTCGCTGCTCTGGCGGTTCTGCTCGGAGGCGTTGTAGAACTTGATGAGATCCTCGGTGGTCATCGTCGAGGAGCCGCCCAGCTGCAGGTCCACGCGGTTCATCAAGCTCTCGTGCACTTCCAAGTGTCTGTGGAGAAGGTTCGTGCGTCCCTCGCTGAAGGCGTTGTCGATGCGCGACGTGACGGTGGCTGCCAGATCTGCTGCCGACGCTCCGCTGACGCATCCGGGCTTGCTGGCATCGTAGTCCGTAGCCGCTGCCATGATGATGTCGGCCCACGTGGCGCCATTCACGTTGATGCCCTCGTTCGTGACACTCAGCGTGCCGTCGGTCATCACGCGGAACTGCGTGTTGTAGCTCACTATCTGCAGCTTGCCGCGGAAGGTCGCGGAGGCCGTCCCGTCGCTCTCTGCCGCATAGGTCACACCTCCGGCATTGATTTGTGTGTCAGGCGCATAGCTGATGCCCAGGGCAAGCTGCTCGGTGCCTTCCGCTTCGTAGTGTGCCGTAAAGACATGCCCGACGGCTGAGGCACAGTAACGGCGGCGGAAGGTTGTCTTGTGGTCGGGCGACTGGAAGTTGACGCCTGCCATGCCGCGAACAATGTCGAGGTAGCGGCTGTAGTTCTCAACGGGCTTGTTGTCGCTTGCGTTCGTCGAGAAGGTGCTGCTCTTGTCCTTTACCAAGATGGACCCGAAGTTCTGGAAGTAGCCTTGCTCCACCGAGCTGCCGTTCGTCGCGTAGCCGCTCCAGAGGGTCTTCTCGTTGAACTGTATGTCGTCGCAGAGGATGCCGCCGCGAATGGTGGCTCCCAGCTGGCCGTTGCCCAGCGGAAGGGCGTACTCCATCCAGGTGTCGGAGGCATCGGTGGCTGTGGCTGGTGTGTCGTACCAAAGCGAGAGGTCGTGGATGTCAGTCGGGCGTGAGCCTTTCTGCCCTATGCAGAACTCGGTGGGCTGCACGTCGGCTTCTGCCACGAGATAGAGGACATTGCCCCCTTCGCCGCCCGACCACAGACCGATCTCCTTGCCTGCACCCGTGCCGCCCCACTGGTTGAAGTAGCGGTTGGCCTGCGATGCCGCGCCGTTCCACGAAATCTCGTACATGCCGGCGTAGTTCGTGTTGGTCGTCTCCTCGATGGTGAATCCCTTGGCGTCAGCGCTGAGCCGTGTCTTCAGGCGGCTGCCGTCGTAGTAGGCGCGTCGGCCGGAGCCCTTGTTCACCAGTTGGAACTGCTTGGCTTCGCCCACGAGTTTCCACAGCTGGCTTGCCTCGCCGTACTTGCGAGCCTGCGTCGTGACGTTTTGCGAAGCGCCCATGTCCTGCAGCACGAGGTTGGAGTTGGCAAACGTCAAGTAGAAGCAGTTGTCGTCCTGCCCGTCGGAGCTGAAGATGTCGTCGGGAATGCCTTGAATAGTAAGGATGAAGCGCGAGCCTGCGTCGCTGCTGCCTGCCGCGTTGTCCCAGTAGGCCAGGTAGTTGCCGCGCTTGTTCCAGTACTTGTTGTCCGAGCCGTGGTCCTTTATCCAAAAGCCGTTGCCGTTCTTGCCCATGTCGAACTTCGTGACGTTGCCCGTGTTGCTCGCAGCAACCATCTTGCCGCGTCCGTTGGCCTCCGTGCCCGTCATGCCCAGCACGTACTTCTCGCCCCGTGCCTTGTTGTAGAACGTGTAGCCCTCCGAGTCATTGCCGATGAAGGTCCAGAGGCCGTTGTCGCTCGTGTCCTCCGTCGTGTTGCTGAGCATCAGGTAGATGCCGTTCATGTATCCGGACTTGGTGCTCAGGTAGCCGCCGTTGTCAACTTTGATGGTATACCAGCGCGCCTTGTCCAGGTCGACCGCGCCTACTGCGCCGACAAGCATCGCAAGGAGCAGAAAAAGAGAAAATCGTTTCATGGTAATGTTAGATGTTAAGTCGTTGTTACGAAGTCTTGCTGAGTTGTTTGCTGTTCTTTGTTTCGTTATGACGTTATTGCGTTATTTCGTTATGACGAAGTTTCATTCCTTCATTCTTTCATTTTTCATTCTTCATTTTTCATTTTTCATTT
>JAFUVM010000024.1 GCA_017483665.1 Bacteroidaceae bacterium | reverse complement strand
TTTTTCGCATTGCAAATGCTTATATTACATGCTGTCGGATTGCAAATCCGACAGAACGGCGAGGGGATGATTGTTTGCTGCCGCCGGCGCCCGTTCGTGCGGATTTCAAATCCGCACGTGGGGAATATAGGGATTTGCAATCCCGATATTCTGTTTATCGCATTGCAAATGCTTATATTCCATGCTGTCGGTTCTGTTTTTTCGCATTGCAAATGCTTATATTACATGCTGTCGGATTGCAAATCCGACAGAACGGCGAGTGGATGACCGTTCTTCGGTCATCAACACAGCACGCGCTTCCGTCCGACACGGCACGCGCTTCCAAAATAAGCGCCCGGCGCTTCCGAGATAAGCGCCCGGCGCTTCCGAGATAAGCGCGAGGCGCTTCCGAAATAAGCGCACGCCGTGCGGGAAGGCACGGCGTGCGGAGGGGGGAGGGGAAGGCTGTCAGAACCTGTAACCCACAACGATGTCGAACGTCTGGTTGTACTGGCGGAAGTTCGGGTCGAGCCTGCGCAGGCCGCGACAGTACTCGAAGCCTACGTTGTACTTCTCGCGCTCGTACGCTATGCCGGCACAGATGCCCATGTCGAAGCGGCGGAAACCATAGGTTTTGTCGAAGATGCCGACTCTTCTCGACGAGTAGAGATAGGAACCACTGACCTTGCTTCCGAAGAGTCCGCAGGCAAAATAAGGACCTGCCTTGACGACGATGCTTCCTTCATCCTTCATCCTGAACTTGTAGGCAGCCCACACCGGTGCCTGAAGATATACCATGTGATAGGTCAAAGTAGCATAATAGAGATTGTTTGGCGTGGGGTTGAATCCCTTCAGGGCAAAGTCGACCTCCGGGATGAGGTAAAGGCCCTTATAGAGCTTTACGTCGTAGGCGGCACCGACCCGTGCAGCGATGTTGACCTTCGTATCGGCATCGCTTCCCACTACGTGAGCCATACCTACACCGGCCCTTACGGTGAATTTACGTTCCTTCTGTGCGCTGATGCTCAGGGCAACAAGGGCGACAATACCCAACAGCAAATACTTCTTCATAGTGATATAAATTAAGGTTAATACTTTAACTACGGATTACACGGATTGCACGGACTGAGGTTTCTTATTTTTAACCACGAATTTCACGAATTACACGAATTGAGTTTTTATTTTTAACCACGAATTTCACGAATTACACGAATTGAGTTTTTTATTTTTAACAACGAATTTCACGAATTACGCGAATTGGAGATTGAGTGTTTAACAACGAATTTCACGAATTACACGAATTTATTCTTCTCCGTCGCTCAGCGAATAGTCAATTCGTGTAATCCGTTCAATTCGTGGTTTATATTCACGCTTTCCATTCGTGTAATTCGTTCAATTCGTTGTTTAATTCTGTCTTTCAATCCGTCTAATCCGTTTAATCTGTTGTTTATATTCATGCTTTCCATTCGTGTAATTCGTGCAATTCGTGGTTTATATTCATGCTTTCCATTCGTGTAATTCGTGAAATTCGTGGTTTCTATTCACGCTTTCCATTCGTGTAATTCGTTCAATTCGTGGTTTCTATTCTGTCGTTCAATCCGTGCAAGTCGCGGTAACCTGCAGCTACTTGTTCAGGGTCCAGGTGAAGCCGTCCTTCGTGTCCTTCACTTCGAAGCCGAGGGCGGCGAGGTCGTCGCGGATCTTGTCGCTTAGGGCCCAGTTCTTGTCGGCCTTGGCTGCCTGACGCTGTTCCAGAAGCATGTTGACGACGGCTCCGTAGGCCTCTTCGCGAGCCTTGCTGGTGACGCCCGTGTCCTGACGAAGGCCGAGGATGTCGGTGGTGAACGTCTCCATGAGCCGGAGCAGAGCCTGTGCCACTTCGGCCGTGATGCTGGCCTTCTTGTCGATGAGCGTGTTGATGACGCGGCAGGCATCGAACAGGTGACTGATGACAATGGGCGAGTTCAGGTCGTCGTTCATCGCGTCGTAGAGCTGTTGCGACAGTGTCGTTACATACGAAGACTCGATTTGCGGCTGGCCCTTCACCTTTTGTCCGTCCTGCAGGCGGCGCAGGTTCTTCAGTCCGTCCATGAGGCGGGCAAGGCCTTTTTCCGCGGCCTGCAGGGCCTCGTTGCCGAAGTCGACCGTCGAACGGTAGTGGGCCTGGAGAATGAAGAAACGGATGGTCATGGGCGTGTAGGCTTGCTCCAAGAGCGGATGGTCGCCCGTGAAGAACTGCGGCAGCGTGATGAAGTTGTTGTAGGACTTGCCCATCTTCTTGCCGTCGATGGTGATCATGTTGTTGTGCATCCAGTAGTGTACCATCTGACTGCCCTGACTGGCGACGGCCTGCGCTATCTCGCATTCGTGATGCGGGAAGATGAGGTCCATGCCTCCGCCGTGGATGTCGAAGTGGTCGCCCAGGTACTTGCGTCCCATCGCCGTGCATTCGCAGTGCCAGCCGGGGAAGCCGTCGCTCCAAGGTGAGGGCCAGCGCATGATGTGCTCGGGCTGAGCGGCCTTCCACAGGGCGAAGTCCGCCTGGTTCTTCTTCTCGCCCACACCGGCCAGGTCGCGGCTTGCGTCCTTGATGTTCTCCAGGTCGCGGCCCGAGAGGATGCCCCAGCGGTGGTCCTTGTTGTACTTCTCGATGTCGAAATAGACGCTGCCGTTCGACTCGTAGGCATAGCCGTTATCGAGGATCTGGCGCACCAGAGCCTGCTGCTCGATGATGTGGCCTGTGGCGTGCGGCTCGATGCTTGGCGGCAGACAGCCCAGGGCGTCCATCGCCTCGTGGAAGCGGTTTGTGTAGTACTGCGCCACCTCCATCGGCTCGAGCTGTTCCAGGCGGGCCTTCTTCGCTATCTTGTCCTCGCCCTCGTCCGCGTCGTGCTCCAGGTGACCCACGTCCGTGATGTTACGCACGTAGCGCACCTTGTAGCCCAAGTGCTGCAGGTA
This sequence comes from Bacteroidaceae bacterium, assembly GCA_017483665.1. Lineage (GTDB taxonomy): Bacteria > Bacteroidota > Bacteroidia > Bacteroidales > Bacteroidaceae > Physcousia. Next base: position 27,681 of record JAFUVM010000024.1, on the reverse strand, counting down.
GCGGAAGAGGAGGTCGAAGGTGATGGCCGGGCGGGCATGGCCCAGATGGGCATCACCATAGACGGTGGGGCCGCAGACGTACATGCCGACGCGCCCCGGCGTGAGCGGCTTGAAGAGTTCCTTCTGCCGGCTCAGGGTATTATAAATCAGTAAGGGTTGTTCCATGTCTTAGGGGTTAGGGGTAAGAGGTTAGTGGTAAGAGGTTAGTGGTAAGAGGTTAGTGGTAAGAGGTTAGTGGTTAGTGGTAAGAGGTTAGAGGTTAGTGGTTAGAGGAATGTTTCTGTTGCTGGACTTGGGGCCAAAGGTATTCTCTAACCTCTAACCCCTAACCTCTAACCTCTAACCTCTAACCACCAACCGCTAACCGCAATTTAACTTTCTGTTGTCTCTCCGTACTCCAGCTCTCCGTCGACCACCCAGCGGAGGTCTTCGGGGTCGAAGTCGCCCATCTTGTCCTTCTTGGCTTGCTTAGCCACGTACTTCGCCACTTCCTCCACGTCGATGTCGATGTCCTCGTCGCCCGGATGCTTCTCGATCAGGTCGACATAGTACTCTCCGATGACGTCGATGAAGTAGTAGAGCTCTTCCTCCGTGAAGCGGTCCTTGAGCTCCTGCGGCAGGTAGTTCTTGATGTATTCGACCGTCAGGCGGTCGTCCTCAGCGTCCTGGATGAGGTCTTCTTCAAAGGTGCTCATAGTATTTAAGTTTTGCTAGTATTTCTAGAAAGTCTAGACAATCTAGATAATCTAGAGGTTCTAGAGGTTCTAGAAAAGACAGACATTAGATTAGAGCCTGAAGCTTTTCGTCGAAGACGGGGCGTGCTGCTGCGCCTACCACGCGGTCCACTTCCTTGCCATCCTTCAGGAAGACGATGGTGGGAACACTGCGGATGCCGAAGCGCATTGCCAGGTCTTCGTCCTCTTCCACGTCGCACTTGCCTACGATGGCCTTGCCGTCATAGTCTTGTGCCAAAGCCTCGATGACCGGAGCCAAACGCTTGCAGGGGCCGCACCACGTTGCCCAAAAGTCCACTACTACGGGTTTGCCGGTTGCCACCAGCGCCTCAAGGTTGCCTGAGTTGATTGTCTGTGCCATAATTGTTTTAATTCAAGGTTAGTAAATTCAATGTCCTAATATAATAATGTCTCCTCAGTTGATGCTGTAGGAGAGTGCCTCGCTGTTGTCCAGGTCGTCCAGTAGTTGCCGTGTCACCTTGACGCGATAGTTGCGCGACACCATGTGCAGAAGGTTGTGCGGGTTCGTGGCATCCACGAAGACCACGCGCAGAGCCGTCTTGCCCTGTTCGTTCTTTATGTGCGACGCCAGCATCTCCACGTCGTCCTTGCACAAGGCACCCGTGTTGACGGTGACGGTGATGGTCTCCACCGCCGTGTCGCTGACGTCGGCCAGCCAGTCGATGCGCCCGATGCGCAGCTCGAAGTCGCCCGGACGGAAACGGTGTTCCTCCACGCTGCCGCTGATGAGTACCGAGCGGTCGATGCTCAGGTAGCCCCCCCACTTCACCCAGTTCTCGCCGAAGAGCGCCACCTCGCCCGTGCCGCTGAAGTCCTCGATGGTGGCCACGCCGAAGGGCTTGCCGTTCTTCGTCGTGCCGGAGCGTACCGCGGTGACGATGCCGCCCAGCTTCACGGGCTGTCCGGCAAACTCGGAGAGGTCCTCCATGCGGTCCATCTTCACGTTGCACACGTTCTGCAGCACCACGTAGTATTCGTCCAAGGGATGTGCCGAGAGGTAGATGCCCACCAGCTCGCGTTCCTTGTTCAGGCGTTCCAGCACCGTCCACTCTCCGGCCTCCGGCACCTCAGGCTTCTTCAGCTCTACGGCGTCCATGCCGAAGAGGGAGAACTGAGCCTCCATCTGTGCCTGCTGGTACTGCGTGCTGTAGCGCATGAGCACGTCGACAAATATCTCGCCCTTCGCATTGGGTTCCACCATCTGCTCGCGGCGTATGTTGCCCGCAATGCCGTCGAGGGCACCGCTCAGGGCCAGGAACTTCAGTCCGTTGCTCTTCACGTTCGCCATGTTGACGCGCTGGATGAAGTCGAACAGGTCCTTGAAGGGGCCGTTCTTCTCCCGTTCCTCCACGATGGCATCGGCGGCTGCTTCGCCCAATCCCTTGATGGCCATCAGTCCGTAGCGAATCTGCTGCCGGTCGTTCACGCCGAAGTCTCTGTGCGACTCGTTCACGTCGGGGCCCAGCACTTCGAGCTTCATGGCGTGGCACTCCTCAAGCAGCTTCTTCACCTCCTTCACGTCGTCCTTGCCGCGTGTCAGCAGGGCGGCCATGAACTCGGCGGGGTAGTGGGCCTTCATGTAAGCGGTCTGGTAGGCCACCCAGGAGTAGCAGGCGGCATGAGACTTGTTGAACGCATAGGAGGCGAACTTTTCCCAGTCGGCCCATATCTTCTCCAATATCTTCGGATCGTGGCCGTTCTTCGTGCCGCCCTCGATGAACTTCGGCTTCATCTTGTCCACGATGTCCTTCTTCTTCTTGCCCATCGCCTTACGCAAGGCATCGCTCTCGCCTCGGGTGAAGCCTGCCAGTTTGCGCGAAAGCAGCATGACCTGTTCCTGATAGACCGTGATGCCGTAGGTGTCGCGGAGGTATTCTTCGCAGGCTTCGAGGTCGTAGGTGATGGCCTCCTGCCCGTTCTTGCGCTTGATGAACTGCGGGATGTAGTCCATAGGCCCGGGCCGGTAGAGGGCATTCATGGCGATGAGGTCCTCGAAGACGGTGGGGTGGAGCTCCTTCAGGTACTTGCGCATGCCGGCCGACTCAAATTGGAATGTGCCGACGGTGCGTCCCTCTTGGTAGAGTTGGTAGGTGAGCGGGTCGTCGATGGGAATGTTGTCCAGGTCGATGTCCACGCCGTGTGCCTCCTTCACGATGCGGCATGCCTCCTTGAGCTGCGAGAGGGTCTTGAGCCCGAGGAAGTCCATCTTGATGAGTCCGGTGCTCTCGATGACGTGTCCGTCGTACTGCGTGACGGCCGTCTTGCGGTCGGGGAAGTCCGGATCGTCAGCGGTGGAGACGGGCACATGGTCGCTGATGGGGTCCCGACAGATGATGAATCCGCAGGCATGGATGCCGGTGTTGCGCACAGTTCCCTCCAGCTTGAGGGCGTACTTGATGGTGTCTGCCGTCTTGGGGTCCCGCGAGAAGCGTGCCTCTTTCAGTTCCGGTGTGGCCTCGATGTAGTTTGCCAGCGTAGGTTTCTTGCCTTCGGGCAGGCGGTCGGGCATGGCTTTGCACCAGGCATTGACCACGGGCAGGGGTATTTTCTCCACGCGCCCCACGTCCTTGAGGCTGCTCTTGGCGGCCATAGCGCCGTAGGTGATGATGTGGGCGCAGTTTTCGTGTCCGTACTTGTCCATGACCCATTGCAGCACTTTGCCGCGCCCGTCGTCGTCGAAGTCCGTGTCGATATCGGGCAGGGAGATGCGGTCGGGGTTGAGGAAACGCTCGAACAGGAGGTCGTACTTCAGGGGGTCGAGCTTCGTGATGCCCAGGCAGTATGCCACCACCGAGCCTGCTGCAGAGCCTCGGCCCGGGCCGACCCACACGCCGAGCTCCTTGCGTGCGCTGTTGATGAAGTCCTGCACGATGAGGAAGTAACCGGGGAAGCCCATCGTCTTCATGATGTGAAGCTCGAAGCGGATGCGGTCGTCCACCTCCTGGGGCAGTTCCTGCTCCTTGCCTCCTGCCTCTTGCTCTTTGCCCCCTGCCCCTTGCTCCTTGCAATAGAGCCGCCGTGCTCCCTCGTAGGCGAGTTTGGCGAGATAGTCCGCCTCGAACTTGATGCGGTAGAGCTTATCGATGCCTCCCAGCTTTTCAATCTTCTTCAGGCCTTCCTCCCTGGGCAGGGTGTTCTGTCCGTTCTCGTCGCTTGTGAACTCGCGGATGAGGTCTTCGTCGGTGAACCGCTGCCGCCAGAGTTCCTCCGTGCCGAAGTCTTCGGGGATGGGGAAGAAGGGCATGATGGGATTGGACTCGAGGTCGTACATCTCCACCTTGTCGAGAATCTCGCAGGTGTTAGCGAGTGCTTCGGGAATGTCGCTGAAGATGGCGTTCATCTCGGCGCGTGTCTTGAACCATTCCTGCTTGCTGTAGCGCATACGGTCGGGGTCGTCCAGGTTGCGGCCTGTGGAGAGGCAGAGCAGGAGGTCGTGGGCTTCGGCATCATCTTCGTCGAGGAAGTGTGAGTCGTTCGAGCAGATGAGCTTGATGCCGTACTTGTGTGCCAGCTCGATGAGGACGGGGTTGACCAGCTTCTGCACTTCGTATGTGTCGCGGTTGGCAATCTGGTTGGGATTGGTCACCTCGTGGCGCTGCAGCTCGAGGTAGTAGTCGTCGCCCCAGATATCGTGGAACCAGCGGACGGCCTCCTCGGCTCCGGCCAAGTCGCGGCGTGCTATCTTCTTGGCAACTTCGCCGCCGATGCAGGCAGAGCAGATGATGAGTCCCTCGTGGAACCGCTCCAGGTCCTTGTGGTCGGTGCGGGGGCGCATGTAGAAGCCGTCGACCCACGAGCGGGAGACGAGCTTGATGAGGTTGTGGTAGCCGGTGAGGTTCTTAGCCAGGACGATGAGGTGCCAGCCCGACTGGTTCTCGCGTCCGCCCTCCCTCACGCTCTTGTCGCCGCCGCGTGCCACGTACATCTCGCAGCCGAAGATGGGCTTGAAGGGTTCCAGCCCCTGCTTCTTCCGGTCCTTGTTCACCTGCTGGCAGTAGTCGTAGAAGTCCTTTACGCCGAACATGTTGCCGTGGTCGGTGAGGGCCATGCCGCGCATGCCGTCGGCGATGGCTTTGTCCACCATGCCCTTGATGGACGACAGTCCGTCGAGCACTGAGTACTGTGAGTGAACGTGTAGGTGTATGTAGTCTTCCATGCTGCTCCGTGAGATATTATGTACGATGAGAAGGCGAAGTTCGTCATTTTTTTCGTAACAGGCAAGCGAATTGTGTGTTTTTTGTGCCGATGTGCTGAAAAACGTGATTTCTAACTTGTCAATTCAAAAAAAAGCGTTAACTTTGAGGCGGATTATTGCGAAATTCATGGGCAAGAGACTAAGGAAACTAAAGAAAATACGCCTGCATCACGAGGGAAATGAGACCCTTTTGTGGAGTGCCATCGTGCTGCTGGTGCTCAACTTCACCATACTGCACTGCTTCGATTCGCGCATTCCGTTTGACATCAGCATTGTCCTGAGTGCTCTCCTCTACGGCATCCTGCTCAATTTCTTCCAGTGTCCCGTGCGCACCTTCGAGGGCGAGACGGAGGGAATCGTCGTGGCTCCGTGCGACGGAAAGGTGGTTGTGGTGGAGGAGACCGAAGAGAACGAGTATTTCCACGACCGCCGGATGATGGTGAGCATCTTCATGAGTCTCTTCAACGTGCATGCCAATTGGATTCCGGTGGACGGGACGATAAAGCACGTGAACCACTTCGACGGCAATTTCCACCGTGCCTGGCTGCCGAAGGCGAGCGACGAGAACGAGCACAGCCTGGTGGTCATCGAGACGCCCGACGGCACGGAGATACTGGCGCGGCAGGTGGCCGGAGCCGTGGCGCGGCGCATCGTCACCTATCCCGGCGAGGGCGAGGACTGCTACGTCGACGAGCATCTGGGCTTCATCAAGTTGGGTTCGCGTGTAGACCTCTTCCTGCCCATTGGCACAGAGGTGTGCGTGAAGCTCAACCAGAAGACCGTCGGCAACGAGACGGTCGTGGCAAAGTTAGTGAAGAGTGAAGCGTGAAGAACGAAGAGTAAAGAGAGAAGAACGAAGAGTAAAGAATGAAGAACGAAGAATAGGAGTTACCGATGAACTTGATTAACATTCCCAATGCCCTGACGTGCTGCAATCTGATTTGCGGTTGTGTGGCGACGGGCGCCGCTTTCTACGGGCACTACCAGTGGGCGGTGCTGATGATTATCCTCGGCGCCGTGTTCGATTTCTTCGATGGCATGGTGGCGCGGGCCCTCGGCGTGTCGTCGCCTGTCGGCAAAGAGCTTGACTCGCTGGCCGATGTGGTCACTTTCGGAGTGGCTCCCAGTGCCATCATCTTCTACCTCTTCCACGAGGTGCACTACCCCGAGATGCTCGCGTCGCTGAATTTTTCACTTTTCACTTTTCACTTTTCATTCACGAAGCTGCTGCCCTACACGGCTTTTCTGATGGCAGCTTTCTCGGCGCTGAGGCTGGCGAAGTTCAACCTCGACGAACGGCAGCACTACGGCTTCATCGGTCTGCCCACACCCGCCAACGCCCTCTTCTGGGGGAGCCTCGTGCTGGGGGAGCACGCGTTTCTGGTGTCGCAGAAGTTCAATGCCGTCTTTCTTTTCCTCTTCATGGTGCTCTTCTGCATGCTGTTGGTGAGCGAAGTGCCCATGCTGGCGCTGAAGTTCAGGAACATGAGTTGGTCGGACAACAAGCAGAGGTACATCTTCCTGCTCGGCTGTCTGCCCATTTTGGCCCTTGCCCCCACCTCGCTACACATTATTATATTATGGTATGTGGCGGTGTCGGTGGTTGGTTCCAAGTTTATCAAATAGGGAAACCGCGTGCTCTTCCGAAATAAGCGCCTGGGTCTTCCGAAATAAGAGCAAGGGTCTTCCGAGATAAGAGCAAGGCTCTTCTGAAATAAGCGCCTAGCTGTGTTGCCGGGAAGCTAACGCTTTGTGTTCTCCTTCAGTATGCCGTGGCGGTAGGCGTAGAGCAGCTGGCGGAGCTCGTCGATCTGCATCTGCAGCTGCCGGCCCTTGTCGGTGTCGCGGACCTGGATGCGGTGTCCGGTCATCACCTCAATCTGCGTGCTGCTCTTGATGTCGGTGCCCCGGGCCACGGCGTCCTGCGTGCTGGTGAAGGGCTCGTGCTGTATGAGCTGGAAGCCGCGGCTGTGGTAGACCAAGGTATAGCCGGCTATGCCCGTTGTCTCGTGGTATGCCCGTGAGAAGCCTCCGTCGATGACCATGAGCATGCCGTCGGCCTTGATGGGGTTCTCGCCCCGGCTGGCGTGGACGGGCACGTGGCCGTTGATGATGTGGCGGTTCTTGCCCTCCACCCCGAAGGCGTCCAGGATGCGGGCGCACACGGCGGGGTCCTCGCGAAGCTTGTAGTAGGCGCCTTTCTCCTCGTGGTGTGTGGCAGGGTCGGACAGGAAGTATCGCTCGAAGGTTGCCATCTTCGACTTGTCGAAGAGCGGGCTGTCGGGGCCGCACCAGAGGTAGAGGAAGTAGTCGCGGGCGTAGGCTTTCAGCTCGCGCGGCGTGTCGTGCTGGAAGGCGGCGCGTACCAGCCGGCCTATGTACTCCATGAGGTCACGTCCGCTGTAGCGTTTGCCCAGAATCTCCACAGCCTTCAGCGTGCCGTCGTCGCAAAGGGGCACCGAGGCGTGGAAGAGCAGGTTGCGGTTACATATATTGTACATGCAGCCGTGCGAGAGAATGGTGCGGATGTGCTTGAGCAGTTTCTCGCTGACGCGGAACGAATGGTGCAGCTTCTGCATCAGTTCCTCCTCGGCAGGTGTCAGGGCGCTGCGCAGGTCCGGGTCGACCACGGTGGGGAAGTGGCAGGAGCGCATCGGGTAGTCCTTGCCGTCGATGGTGCAGAGCCCGCGGTCGTAGTCGATGTTCTCCAGCAGACAGCGGTCCTCCATCTTCCACTCCGGGTGTCGGCGGAAGAGTTCGGCTTCCTTTTTGAACTGAATCACGGTGATGGCCTTGTGCATCTTCGCCAGCAGCTGCATGTTCTTCTCGTCGATGGCGGGTCCTCCCAGCGGCTGTGGCATGAACTCCAGGCAGGGGTCGTCGGCATACGTCTCGAGGGCGAACGTGGCAAGGGGCAGCAGGTTGATGCCGTAGCCGTCCTCCAGGGTGGTGAGGTTGGCGTAGCGCAGGCTGAGCCGGAGCACGCTGGCGATGCAGGCGTCGTTGCCTGCGGCGGCTCCCATCCAGAGGATGTCGTGGTTGCCCCACTGCATGTCGAAGTTGTCTCGCGTCAGCAGATAGTCCATGATGATGTGCGCTCCGGGTCCGCGGTCGAAGATGTCGCCCAGGATGTGGAGTTGGTCGATGCTCAGTTTCTGTATGACATTGCAGATGGCCACAATGAAGTTCCGTGCCTGACCGGTCTGTATGATGGTGAGTACGATGCGCCGCACGTAGGCTTTCTTGTCGTCGTCGCTGGGACTTTCGTGCAGCAGTTCCTCGATGATGTAGGCGAATTGCCGGGGCAGGGCCTTGCGGACCTTGCTGCGGGTGTACTTACTGCTGACCGAGCGGCAGACCTGTATGAGCCTGAGGAGCGTGCGGGCATAGAAGTCGGAGAGGTCCTCGTCGGTGTTTGCTTCGAGCATCTCGAGCCGTTTCTCCGGGTAGTAGATGAGTGTGCAGAGGTCGCGCAGGACGTCCTCGGGCAGGGTGCCCTCGAAGAGGTCGCGCACCTTGCGCTTGATGTTGCCGCTGGCGTTGCGCAGGATGTGCAGGAAGGCTTCGTGCTCGCCGTGTATGTCGGCCACGAAATGCTCGGTGCCTTTGGGCAGACTGAGAATGGCTTCGAGGTTGATGATCTCGGTGCTTGCGCTCTCGCTGTCGGGGAATGTCTGCGAGAGGAGCTGCAGCAGGCGTGTATCGGTGGGGGTCATGGGGATGAGTCTTAAAGGTCTTATGGGTCTTATAGGTCTTGTGGGACTTATGGGTCCAATGGGAGGTTGTCCTGCAGGCGCAGGGTGAGGGCGACGAAGTCCTGCACGCTGAGCTGCTCGGGGCGCTTTGTCATGAAAGGGAGACCCTCTATATCTCCCTTAAAGGGAGAGTTGCCGTCTGGGTCAGAGAGGGCTTGCAGGAGAGGCTGTATGCTGTTGCGCAGCATCTTGCGCCGTTGGTTGAAGGTCGTCTTCACCAGTCTGCGGAACAGATTCTCGTCGCAGCCCAGGTCGGTCGTCGCGTTGCGGGTGAGGCGAATCACGGCGCTGCGCACCTTTGGCGGCGGGTTGAAGACGCCGGGCTCCACGGTGAAGAGGTACTCGACGTCGTACCAGGCCTGCACCAGCACGCTCAGTATGCCGTACGTCTTGCTGCCCGGTCCGGCTGCCATGCGCTCCGCCACCTCCTTCTGTATCATGCCCGTGCAGCAGGGAATCAGTTCCCTGTAGTCGAGCATCTTGAAGAAGATCTGGCTGGAGATATTGTAGGGATAGTTGCCGGTCAGCACGAAGGGCCGCCCCCCGAAGGTGCGCTCCAGGTGCATCTTCAGGAAGTCATCCTCGATGATGTGTTCCTCCAGCTCGGGATGGGTGCGCCGCAGGTAGGTCACGCTCTCGTCGTCGATCTCCACCACCTTCACTTCGCGGGGCTTTTTCACCAGGAACTGCGTCATCACGCCCATGCCCGGTCCCACCTCCAGGACGGGCAGGTCGGGACAGGCGTCCACGGTGTCGGCTATGGCGCTGGCTATGCTCAGGTCGGTCAAAAAGTGCTGTCCCAGGAACTTTTTCGGCCTGACTGTACTATATTTTTCACTTTTCACTTTCCGCTTTTCAGTTTTCTTCGTACATTTGCACGGCAAAGGTAAGAATAATTCTTCATTCTTCAAATAAATCCGAAGCCTGAATTATGAATAAAGAACTAAAGTGGCTCAAGATAGCTCTGCCCTTGGCGTTTGCCGTCGGCATACTGTGGTGGATGTACCGCGGCATCCGCTGGGAGGAGCTGCACGACGCGCTCTCGCACCAGATGTCGTGGACGTGGATGCTGCTGAGCATGCCCTTCGGGGTGCTGGCGCAGGTGCTGCGCGGCATGCGCTGGCGTCAGCTGCTGGCGCCCACCGGCGAGCGGCCGCGCCTCTCCACCTGCATCCATGCCGTCTTCCTCAGCTATGCCAGCAGCCTCGTCGTGCCCCGTGTGGGCGAAGTGCTGCGCTGCGGCGTGCTCCGCCGCTACGACGGCACCAACTTCAGCCGCAGCGTCGGCACCGTGGTCACCGAGCGTATCGTCGACACCGTGCTCATCCTGGCCCTCTCCTTCCTGACCTTCCTGACGCAGATACCTGTCTTCCTGACCTTCTTCCGGCGCACGGGCGTCTCGCTGGGCGGGGTGCTCGATTCCTTCACCCCCACGGGCTATCTCGTCACGGCAGCCTGCGGCGTGCTGGCCGTGCTGGGCATCGTGCTGCTGGGCCGCCGCTTCCGCTTCTTCTCGCACTCCAAGGCTGTGCTCACCGACCTCTCCGAGGGCCTGCTCTCCGTGCGCGACGTCAGGCAGCCGCTGCTCTTCACCCTCTATTCCCTGGGCATCTGGCTGTGCTACTACCTGCACTTCTACCTCACCTTCTTCTGCTTTGGCTTCACCGCGGAGCTCGGTCCGCTGGCTGCACTCGTGGCCTTCGTGGTCGGCACCTTCGCCGTGCTTGTGCCCACGCCCAACGGCGCCGGCTCGTGGCACTTTGCCGTCAAGACGGTCCTCGTGCTCTACGGCGTGGAACAGACCGCCGGAGCCTTGTTCGTCCTCATCGTCCATACGCTCCAGACCCTGCTCGTCGCCCTGCTCGGCCTCTGGTCCGTGGCAGCCTTGGCGCTCAGGAAGAAATAGGCGGCAACGCGACTATTTTTCCATTTCCCCACTTCCACTTTTTCCCCACGGCTCGGATAAAAACTTTTTCAGAGCCTTGGAAATGTATTTCAGAGCCACTAAAATATATTTCCAAGCCACGGAAATATATTTCCAAGCCACTGAAAAAGTTTTGTGGCACGGGGCGGGGACTTTTATAGTGTGTCGCTCGCAAAAATAGAACGAGCCGTGCGGGAAAATGTTTGCTGGCAGCAGGTTTTCCAGTACTTTGGGCGAGGGGAAACAGAGCGTTTCGCGGCCCCGGGAAGCAACCGAAGTGACTTTGGCAGAGAAAAGCACGAATAAATTTGGCGTTTCGCCCGACATTTCGTAACTTTGCTCCCCGAGAATATAAATAATGTATAAAACAAAATAAATCAATGAAAGACTTTCTCAAGTACACCCTTGCCACCGTGGTCGGACTCATCTTGGCAAGCATCATCTTCACAGTGATCAGCATCATTTCCGTTGCAGGTATGGTAGCCAGCGAAAGTGCCGGCAGCCCCGTGGAAAAGAACAGCGTGCTGCGCATCAAGCTGCAGGGCGAGCTTGTCGACAGGGCAGGCGAAGGCTCTCCGATGGACTTCCTCAGCCGCGGCGAACAGACAACAATCGGCCTGGACCAGGCACTCGAGGCCCTCAAGAAGGCCGCCAAGAACGACAACGTGAAGGGCATCTACCTCGAGGCCGGCTCCTTTGCCGCCTATCCTGCCGACCTGCAGGAACTGCGCAGGGCACTCGTCGAGTTCAAGGAAAGCGGCAAGTGGATTGTTGCCTACGGCGACCATTACTCCCGCGGCGCATACTATCTCTGCTCCGCTGCCGACGAGCTGTTCCTCAACCCCATCGGTGCCATCGACTGGAGCGGTATGGCAAGCCAGCCTATGTTCTACACAGGCCTGATGAAGAAGGTGGGCGTCAAGATGCAAGTCTTCAAGGTGGGCACATACAAGAGCGCCGTAGAGCCTTTCATCAACACCGAGATGAGCGAGGCTAACCGCGAGCAGACGATGAGCTACCTGAGCAGCATGTGGAACTGCATGCTGAAGGACGTGGCCGCAAGCCGCAAGCTCAAGGTCGAGGAACTCAACAGCCTGGCCGACTCGACGACCGTCTTTTGCGAAGCGCAGGTGCTGGTCGACAACAAGCTTGCCGACAACCTGGGCTACCTGAGCGACGTGAAGGAGGCTCTGCGCCAGCGCCTTGAGCTGGATGAGGACGACGACCTGAAGTTCGCCACACTCGCCGACGTTGATGCCAGCGACGACCTCGGCAAGAAGGTGGACGACGAAGTGGCCGTCTACTATGCCTATGGCGAAATCAACGACACACAGGAGATGGGCTTCAACCAGGAACATCAGATCACCACACAGGCCACCATCAAGGACCTGCAAGAGCTGCGCAAGGACGACGACGTGAAGGCAGTCGTCATCCGCGTCAACAGCCCCGGCGGCTCTGCCTTTGCCAGCGAGCAGATATGGCACGAAGTGCAGCTCCTGCGCGCAGAGAAGCCCGTCGTCATCAGCATGGGAGGCGTGGCTGCCAGCGGCGGATACTACATCAGCTGCGGAGCCAACGAAATATGGGCCGAACCGATGACCCTGACCGGAAGCATCGGCATCTTCGGCATGATACCCGACGCCAGCGAGCTCCTCACCGATAAGCTCGGCCTCACGTTCGACGTCGTGAAGACCAACGCCATGAGCGACTTCGGAGCAATGGGCCGTCCCTTCAATGCCAATGAGTCGGCTAAGATGCAGAACTACATCAACCAGGGCTACGAGCTCTTCACAGGCCGTGTGGCCGGAGGTCGTGGCTTGGAGCAGGACAGCGTGAAGGTCATTGCCGAAGGTCGCGTCTGGACCGGCGAACAGGCACAGAAGATTGGCCTCGTCGACAAGCTCGGCAACCTGGACGACGCCATTGCCGCCGCTGCAAAACTGGCTGAGCTGGAAGACTACACCGTGGGCCGCTATCCTGCACCCGAACCGTGGTACATGGGCCTGCTCGACAAGAGCGCCGACGACTACATGGAGGGCAAGATGCGTGCCGCCCTGGGCGAATACTATTCTGCCGTCTCCCTCGTCCGCCGTATCGGAAAGATGGATCCCGTCCAGGCACGTATGCCTTTCGACCCGAACATTAAGTAAAGACCGAGGAAACCCACAGAGGAATGACGCACATACGCCGATGGCTGATGCCGCTGAGCTGGCTCTACGGGCTGGCAACGGACATAAGGAACACCCTGTTCGACTGGGGTGTCCTGCCGTCGGAAGCGTACGACATACCCATCATCAACGTCGGTAACCTCACCGTGGGCGGCACAGGCAAGACGCCCCACGTGGAGTACCTCATCCGCCTGCTCTCCGGCCGATACCGCGTGGCCGTGCTCAGCCGCGGCTACCGGCGGCGGACACGCGGCTACCTCCTGGCAACGCCGGCTTCCACCGTGTACGACTTGGGCGACGAGCCCTGGCAGATAAAGCAGAAGTTCCCGGACATCCATGTGGCAGTCGATGCCAACCGGCGTCGAGGCATAGCTCGACTGATGAACGACGAAGCGACGCGCGACGTGGAAGTCATCCTGCTCGACGATGCCTTCCAGCACCGCTACGTCAAGGCCGGACAGAACATCCTGCTGGTGGACTACGGGCGTCTCATCTCCGACGACCGCCTGTTGCCGGCGGGCGACCTGCGCGAACGGCCCTCGGCCAGCCGCCGTGCCACGTCGGTCATCGTTACGAAGTGCCCACAGCACATCCCCGCGATAGGCTACCGCGCCGTGATGTTGTCGCTCCATCTCAGACCCTACCAGCAACTCTTCTTCAGCACCTTTGCCTACGGCACGATGCGCAGGCTCTGGGGCGAAGGCACGCTGGAGCCGACAGCCCTGCGCAAGGAGAACACCTACGTGCTCCTGCTGGCCGGCATCGGCAATCCGCAGCAGATGGAGCAGGACGTCCGTCGCTTCGCACAGCACGTCACGACGCTCACCTTCCCCGACCATCACTACTACACCCGCAGCGATGCCAACCTCATCCGACGCACCCTGGAGGGGTTGCCCAAGCCCCACATCGTTGTCACCACCGAGAAGGATGCTGCCCGGCTGCAGCAGCTGCGATGGCTCGACGAAGAGGTCAGGCAGAGCATCTACGTGCTGCCCATCGAGGTAGACTTCATGCGAGACGAAAAAGACAAGTTCGACAAAACGATAACAGACTATGTACGAGAAAATAAGAGAAACATCGGCATGGCTCAAGGAAAGGATTCCTAACGAGCCAAAGACGGCCATCATCCTGGGCACCGGCCTGGGGCAGCTGGTGGACCGCATCGAGAAAATAAAGTGCATCCCCTACCGCGAAATCCCGAACTTCCCGATCTCCACCGTGGAAGGCCACGCCGGACAGCTCATCTTCGGCCGCCTGGGCGGTCGCGACGTGATGGCTATGGACGGACGCTTCCACTACTACGAGGGCTACACGATGCAGCAGGTGACGTTCCCCGTGCGGGTGATGTACGAGCTGGGCGTGCGTACCCTGTTCGTCAGCAACGCTGCGGGCGGCACCAATCCGTACTTCTCCATCGGCGACATCATGGTCATCACCGACCACATCAACTTCCTGCCCGAGAACCCTCTGCACGGACCCAACGTCCCCACCGGACCGCGTTTCCCCGACATGAGCGACGTGTACAGCCGCGAGCTCATCGCCGAGGCAGACCGCGTCGCAGAGAAGTACGGCATCAAGCTGCAGCACGGCGTGTACCTGTCCACGCAGGGACCGACCTTCGAGACGCCCGCCGAGTACCGTATGTTTGCCCGCTTGGGAGCTGATGCCGTGGGCATGAGCACCGTGCCCGAGGTCATCGTGGCCCACCACTGCGGCATGCGTTGCTTCGGAGCCAGTGTCATCACCGACCTGGGCGGCACGCCCGTCCCCGTGAAGGTCAGTCACGAAGAGGTGCAGCGGGCAGCCCAGAAAGCTCAGCCCGCGTTGGCAATTATCATGGAGGAACTGGTGGCTGTATGCGCCGCCAAGTAAGCCCCGGAAGCCTATAAGTCCTATAAGACCTATAAGACCCATAAGTCCCATAGGACCCATAAAACCATAAGTCCTATAAGACCCATAAGTCCTATAGTCCCCAATACCCGATAATATATGGAAATATCCGAGCTGGGCGAGTTCGGCCTTATCGAAAGACTCGCCAAAGACATAGAAATCAAGAACGAAGGGACGTTGCAGGGCATCGGCGACGACTGCGCCGTGCTGGCTCCCACCGAGGGCATGCGCACCGTCGTGACAACCGACCTGCTGGTCGAGGGCGTGCATTTCGACCTGACCTACGTGCCCCTGCAGCACCTGGGCTACAAGGCGGTGATGGTCAACCTGAGCGACGTCTTCGCCATGAACGCGCAGCCGCGGCAGCTGACGGTCAGCCTGGCCATCAGCAGCAAGTTCTGCGTGGAGGACATCGAAGCGCTCTACGACGGCATGCGCAAGGCTTGTGCCAAGTGGGGCGTGGACATCGTGGGCGGCGACACAACGGCCAGCCTGACCGGACTCTGCATCAGCATCACAGCCATCGGCGAGGCCAGGCCCGAGGACATCGTGCTGCGCAGCGGCGCCCGGCCCAACGACCTCATCTGCGTCAGCGGCAATCTCGGTGCGGCCTATATGGGGCTGCAGCTGCTGGAGCGCGAGAAGGTCATCTACAACGAACAGGCAGCCAGCCTCCAGAAACAGCTCAGCGAGGCCAAGGCCAAGGGCGACTCCCAGCGAGTCGCCGTCCTTAACTCCCAGCTCTCCACGCTCTCACAGCCCGACTTCTCGGGACGTGAGTACCTCCTGGAGCGCCAGTTGAAGCCCGAGGCACGCGGCGACATCATAGCCGCCCTGCGGCAGGCCGGCATTCACCCCACCAGTATGATGGACATCAGCGACGGTCTGAGCAGCGAGCTCATGCACATCTGCAAGGAGAGCCGCACGGGTTGCCGCGTTTACGAGGAACGTCTGCCCCTCGACTACCAGACCGCAGCGATGGCCGAAGAGCTGAACCTGAACGTCAGCACCTGCGCCCTGAACGGCGGCGAGGACTACGAACTGCTCTTCACCGTGCCCCTGGAGCTGAACGATGCCGTGCAGGCGCTGGAGGACGTCCGCGTCGTGGGCTACATCACCGATGCCGACAAGGGCTGTGCCCTCATCACGCGCGACGGCGGCGAGTTCGCCCTCAAGGCACAGGGCTGGAACCCTCTGAAGAAAGACTGAGCTCCTCCGCCCCACACCGCACGCGCTTATTCGGGAAGAGTGTACGACGATACTGTACAAGAAGAACGTTGCAGCAAAAAAAAACAACGGATTACACGGATTGCACGGATTAACGGGGAAGTTATTCTTACCACGAATTGCACGAATTACACGAATTGAAGGTTGACTTATAAACAACGGATTACACGAATTACACGAATTGAGGCTGCGGGTATGGACCGTTCCGGGGATACCGACGCCCGTTCGTGCGGATTTGCAATCCGCACGTGGGGAATATAGGGATTTGCAATCCCGATATTCTGTTTATCGCATTTCAAATGCTTATATTACATGCTGTCGGTTCTGTTTTTTCGCATTTCAAATGCTTATATTCCCTGCTGTCGGATTGCAAATCCGACAGAACGGCGGGTGGATGACCGTTCCGCTGCCGCCGATACCCGTTCGTGCGGATTTGCAATCCGCACGTGGGGAATATAGGGATTTGCAATCCCGCAATTCTTTTTCTCGCATTACAAATGCTTATATTACATGCTGTCGGTGCTGTTTTTTCGCATTACAAATGCTTATATTACATGCTGTCGGATTGCAAATCCGACAGAACGGCGAGGGGATGACCGTGTCGCGGTTTTCAACACGGCACGCGCTTCCGAAATAAGCGCCTCGCGCTTCTGGAATAAGCGCCTCGCGCTTCCGGAATAAGCGCCCGGCGCTTCCGAAACAGACACCCTTCGCTTCCGGGGCAAGTGCTTCGCACTTCCTGCGGAAGCTTCTCTTTGTTTGCCAAAACACTCAGCGAAGCGTTTTTTCTCGGGCAATTGTTTGCCTTTTCACGGAGAATTTCGTATTTTTGTCGCAGATTAGAGTAATCGGGCACTTATGAAAGGGATAACCGCCATGCGAATCATGCTGTTGCTGCTTGCCGCCGCTGTGTGCGGGCAGGCTGACGGTGCTGTGCGCCGACGCAAGGTGCGCCACAAGCCCGACACCCTGACGTTGCCCCTCACGTCGCCCGAAATGCCTGTCAGCAGAAAGATGAACACCTCGGCATTCCCCGTGAAGATAACCGTGACGGGACGCATGGTGCAGATACAGAGCGACCGCAACCAGCTGCTGCCCATCTACACGCGCAGCGGCGTGCTCTATCTCACGGCCCGCCTCAGCAAGGGTACGAACTTTCTGGGCGGACTGCCGCGCGGACACTACTTCATCAACAACCGACCGATAACAATCAACTGAGGAAACAGGAAGAAGCCATACATGATAAACGAAATAGACATAGACAGCATCGTCCGGAACCGGGCAGGACGGCATGCCAAGTTCATCCCGAAGTGGCTGACCGGCCTGCTGGCACGCATCATACACCAGGAATTCATCAACATCTACCTGCGCCGGGGCAGGGTAGGCGTCGACTTCTGCAAAGGCGTAGTGGAATACGTCGGAGCCGACGTGAAAGTGGAGGGACGCGAGAACCTGCCCGACGACGGGCGCCTCTGCACCTTCGTCAGCAACCATCCCCTCGGAGCCGTCGACGGCGTCACGCTCGGATGGGTCATCGGCGAGCACTACGACAGTAAGATAAAGTACCTGGTCAACGACCTGCTCATGAACCTGCAGGGACTGGCACCCCTCTGTGTGCCCATCAACAAGATAGGCAGGCAGGCACGCTCGCTGCCCACCATCGTCGAAGAAACCTTCAGCAGCGACTGCCACGTCATCATGTTCCCCGCCGGACTCTGCAGCCGACGGCAGGACGACGGCACCATCCGCGACATCCCCTGGAGCAAGGCATTCATCGTGAAGAGCGTGCAGCACCAGCGCGACATCGTGCCCGTTCATTTCGACGGAAGGAACAGCGACCGCTTCTACAGCGTGGCCCGCTGGTGCAAGCGCCTGCACCTGCCCAACTTCGCCATGGCCCTCCTGCCCGACGAGATGTACCACTCCCGCGGCAAGCACTATACCGTGCGCATCGGCAAGCCCATCCCCTGGCAGACGTTCGACAAGACAAAGACCCCCGTGCAGTGGGCTGCATGGGTGCAGGACAAAGTGTACGAAATATAACCGAACAAACCACAATATGGAACAAATCATAGAGCCCATCCCTCGCGAGCAGCTCAAGGCGGAGCTCACGCCCGACAAGCGGCTGCGCATGACCAACAAGAGCAGCAACGAAGTCTACGTTGTCACATGGCACGACTCGCCGAGCGTCGTACGCGAGATAGGGCGCCTGCGCGAGATAGCCTTCCGCGCAGCAGGCGGAGGAACAGGCAAGAGCCTCGACCTCGACGAGTTCGACACCTGCGAGAACTGCTACAAACAGATTCTCGTCTGGGACCCCGAGACGGAAGAGATCATCGGCGGCTACCGGTACATCCTCGGCAAGGACTGGAAGATAGCACCCGACGGACAGCCCATCCTCGCCACCAGCCACATGTTCCGCTTCTCCGAACGGTTCATGAAGGACTACGCTCCCTGGACCATCGAGCTGGGGCGCAGCTTCGTCACACTCGAGTACCAGAGCACCCTGCGCGGCAGGAAAGGCATCTTCGCCCTCGACAACCTCTGGGACGGGCTCGGAGCCATCGTCGTCATCGAACCCTCCGTGCGCTACCTCTTCGGCAAGTTCACCATGTACCCCAGCTACGACCGCATGGCCAGGGACATGATTCTCTACTTCCTCGGCAAGCACTTCCCCGACCCCGACAACCTCATCTATCCCATGCACCCGCTCAAGCTCTGGCACGACCCCGAGCAGTTCCGCCAGATCTTCACCGAGGATGACTTCAAGGCCGACTACCGCATCCTCAACCACGAAGTGCGTGCCCTGGGCTACAACATACCGCCGCTGGTGAACGCCTACATGGGTCTGAGCCCCACCATGAAGCTCTTCGGCACAGCCATCAACGACGGATTCGGCGACGTGGAGGAGACCGGCATCCTCATCGACGTGGACGAGATACTCCAGGAGAAGCGCATGCGCCACATCGACACCTTCGCCGCCGAGCATCCCGAGCTCGTGAAGATAACCAGCGGCGCCAACCGCCTGTTCTATAAGCCCGAAGCCTCAAGATGAAGTGGGAACAGCTCCTTTCGAACAAGCGCCTGGGGCAGGAAGACATGCAGGGAGGCAGCGACGACCGCACTGAGTTCCAGCGCGACTACGACCGCCTCATCTTCTCCGCACCCTTCCGCCGCCTGCAGAACAAGACGCAGGTCTTTCCCCTGCCCGGCAGCATCTTCGTCCACAACCGCCTCACGCACAGCCTGGAGGTAAGCAGCGTGGGCCGCAGCCTGGGCAACGACGTCAGCCGGCTCATCCTCAAGCACCGTCCCGAACTCTACAGCACACACTTCACCGAACTCGGCGCCATCGTCAGTGCCGCCTGCCTCGCACACGACCTGGGCAACCCGCCCTTCGGTCACAGCGGCGAGAAAGCCATCGGCACATACTTCAGCGAAGGTGCAGGACAGTTCCTGAAAGACTACGTCTGCCACGAGACAGGCGACTGCATCTCCCCCCGCCAGTGGCAGGACCTGATACACTTCGAGGGCAACGCCAACGCCTTCCGCCTGCTCACACACCACTTCAAGGGGCGTCGCAAAGGAGGCTTCGGCATGACCTACAGCACGTTGGCAAGCATCGTCAAGTACCCCTATTCCTCCAACCTGGCGGGCGACAAACGCAAGTTCGGCTTCTTCTGCAGCGAGGTGGACGACTTCGAACGCATCGCCCGGGAGCTCGGCATCCTGCGTCTGCCTGCACCCGACGGCGCAGTCCGCTACGCACGCCACCCCCTCGTCTACCTCGTTGAGGCTGCCGACGACATCTGCTACGAAATCATGGACATCGAGGATGCACACAAGCTGAAGCTCCTGACAACCGAGGAGACACGGCAGCTCTTCCTCGCCTACTTCAGCGACGACGAGCAGCAGCGCATCCTGCAACGCACGGCACAGCTCGCCGACGACGTCAACGAACAGGTCGTCTACCTGCGCTCCTGCGTCATCAACTGTCTGGAGCAGCAGTGTGTCCAGGCCTTCATCGAGAACGAGGAAGCCATCCTCGGCGGGAGCTTCGAAGGGACGCTCATCCAGCACATCGACGACCTGCCGCGCCGTGCCTACGAACAATGTGAACGCACAGCCTATGCAAAGATTTACCATTGCAAGGACGTCGTGGACATCGAGATAGCAGGCTACACGGTCATCACCACCCTGACCGACCTCATGGTGCAGGCCGCCACACACCCCGACCGCGCCTTCTCGCAGCTGCTCATCAACCGCGTCAGCACGCAGTACGACATCCTCGCCCCCACACTCTACGGACGCATCATGGCCGTCCTCGACTACATCTCAGGCATGACCGACGTCTATGCCCTCGACCTCTACCGCAAGATAAACGGCATGAGCCTGCCCAACGTATAAGTCTCATAAGTCCTATAAGTCCTATAAGTCTCATAAGTCTCATAAGTCCTATAAGTCCCATAAGTCCTATTCCATCATGAAAATACAAATCATCAACCGCAGCCGTCATCCGCTGCCCCAGTACGCCACAGAGCTGTCGGCAGGCGTCGACCTCCGTGCCAACATAGATGCCCCCATTGAGCTCCGCCCCATGGAGCGCCATCTCATTCCCACCGGACTCTTCATCGCCCTGCCGCCCGGCTTCGAGGCACAGGTGCGGCCGCGCAGCGGACTGGCCATCAAGCACGGCATCACCGTGCTCAACACGCCCGGCACCATCGATGCCGACTACCGCGGCGAAGTGTGCGTCATACTGGTCAACCTTTCCAACGAGCCCTTCATGATTGCCGACGGCGAACGCATCGCACAGATGGTCGTTGCCCGTCACGAACAGGCCGAGTGGGAACAGGTGGAAGTCCTTCCCGAGACAGATCGCGGCGCAGGCGGCTTCGGTCACAGCGGTAAGAAGTAAATGAAGAGTGAAGAATGAAGAGTGAAGAATTAAATCATCTGTTACCTACCCCTACAGAAGCCCGGAAGGTCCTTTCTCCCCCTATTTTCATCTTCCTTCTGCTCTTGACGCTTGGCATCAGGGCACAGGCCACCTTCGACTACTTCTACCTGGAGGCCGAGAAGTGCCGCCTCGCCGAGGACTATGCTTCGGCTATGGACCTCTACCGCCATTGCCTTGACATCAACCCCGAGGCTCCCGAGGCTCTCTACAACATAGGCCTTCTCTACCTCTACCTGCGCTCCGACAGCATCGGCACAGAGTACATCCGTCGGGCCTGCGAACGCGATGCCAACAATCCTTACTACCTGGAGACGTTGGGCGCACTCTACTTGGGACGTCGCGACGCCGAGGCCGCCATTCCCGTCCTGGAAAAGATGGCTTCCCTGCAGACGCGCCGCTCCGACGTGCTCTCGCAACTGGTTCAGCTCTACAGCACCGTGGGCGATACGGACAAAGCCATCGGCGCTCTCGACCGCATCGAACTGCTCGAAGGCAGCAGTCCGCAGATCAGCATCGAGAAGTTCCGCCTCTATATGGAGAAGGAGCAGAAGGACTCGGCCTTCGCCCAACTGCAAGCTTTGTGCGACGAATCGCCCCACGACATGAACCTGCGCGTCGTGGTCGGCAGTCAGTACATGCAGGCTGGCGACACGCTCAAGGCCCTCGAGGTCTACGACGAAGTGCGGCGGCAGGAACCGACGAACACCAATCTCCAGCTCGCCACGATGGATTACCTGCGCGACGTCGGCAAGGACGACCGCTATAACTTTGTGCGCGACTCCCTGCTCTACCATCCGGATTCCCCGGCACAGCTGCGTCTGCTCCTCCTCAAGTCGTACATCGCCGACGTGCAACGAGATTCGACCTACGCCCCGCAGCTCACGGCTGCCTTCGACTCCCTGCTTTCCCGCCCGCAGCAAGACCCGCAGGTGTACATCATGAAGGCCGCCTATCAGGTCTTCAGCAAGCAGCCGCAGGAAGCCGTCATGCAAACCATGAGGCAGGTCCTCGAAGTGGAGCCGGGCAACGAGACCGCGCTGCGCGAACTGTTGCAATACTATGCTGAGAAGAACGACGACAAGGGTGTGGAGGACATCAGCCGTCGTGGCCTCAACTATCATCCCGAGGAGATAGCCTACGCCTACTACCTCGGCATGGCACTGGCCGAACAGAAGAAGCTCGCGGATGCTGCCGAGGTCCTGCAGCAAGGCCTTCGCGTCCGCACGGAGTTCGTCTCGTCCTATCTGGTGTCGAACGTCTTCGGCGTGCTCGGCGACATCTATTACCAGCAGCAGAAGGAGCAGGAAGCCTTTGCAGCCTACGACTCGGCGCTCGTCTACAAGGAAGACAACATCATGTGCCTCAATAACTATGCCTATTACCTCAGCCTCAAGAACGAACAGCTCGACAAGGCCGAGGAGATGAGCTACCGCACCATTCGCCAGGAGCCGGACAACATCACCTACCTCGACACGTACGCCTGGATTCTCTTCATGAAGGGCGACTACGAACATTCGCGCTCCTATATGGACAAGGTGGTCAACCCCGCCAAGACGGACGAAGAGCTCCTGGCCGACGACATACTGCAGGGCAACATCATAGAGCACGCCGGCGACGTCTACGCTCTCTGCGGCGACAACGAAACGGCCTTGCGTCTGTGGAAGCTGGCCGAGCAGAAGGACGACGACACCTGTACCCCTTTGCTGCGCAAGAAAATAAAACGTAAGAAGTACGTCAAGTGAATAATAAGGAATAAGGAAAGAAGAATGAAAAATAACTGCAAACAGTTCCTGCTGATGCTGCTTTGTGCAGTGCTTCTGTCAGCCTGTGCCTCGAAGAAGCACGCCGTTTCTCAGATGGCGACAGCCGGCGTCGAAGCGGATGCCACGCCAGTCGCCTTGAAGAAAATCGTACAGACGGTGAATGCCAACCGGCAGGACGAGAAGTTCCTGACGTCGAAGCTCAGCCTTTCCGTCCAGACGGGCGACAAGAAGGTGTCGCTCGGCGGCTCGCTGCGCATGAAGCGCGACGAAGTCATCCAGCTCTCGCTCGTCACCTTCGGCATACTCGAGGTGGCTCGCATCGAGATAACGCCCGACTACCTGCTGATTATTGACAAGATGGGACGGCAATACGTGAAGGCTGCCTTCAGCGACATCCCTTTCCTCAAGAGCGCAGGCGTGGACTTCCGTACGCTCCAGGCTCTCTTCTGGGACGAACTGTTCCTGCTCACAGGAAAGGCTCCGGCCGACAACCTCTTCACCAAGACGGTGGAAGGCAGCAGCGCCAGGCTGGTCAATGCCGACGGCACGCATGCCGTGCTGACGTTCCTTGTGGATACATCCACCGCGCTTGTGCAGCAGACGTCTGTCTTGCCGCATGCCTCCGGCGCAAAGCCTTACCTGACGTGGCAATACAAGGACTTCGCCCCGCTGGGAGGAAAGAAGTTCCCCGCCAGACACAGCGTCACGTCGGGCAGCGGAAGCCGGCCCTTCTCCATGACCATCTCGCTCTCCTCGTTGCGGAACGAGGGCGGATGGGAGACCCGCACGGAGCTGCCGTCGCAGAACTACACGGAGGTGCCTGCCGAGAAGCTCCTCTCTCGAATCATTAACCTGAAACGTTGAAGCGCACATCACATACCATGAACTGCGAACAGATAAGACGCGTCCTCCTCTGCCTCTGCCTCTTCCTGGCCCTGCCCCTTGCTGCACAGAACAGCAAGAAGGTGAAGGCGCTGAAACAGCAGCAGTCGCAGCTCAAGACAGAGCTGCAGAAGTCGCAGACACAGCTCGACCGCACCCGGAAACAAGTGCGTACGGGAGAGCTGAACGTCAACTTCCTGGGCGTACAGCTCGACAACCGCCTGACGCACATCCATCAGCTTGAGAAGGAGCTGGGCGAGCTGGAGACCAACATCACCGACCTGCAGAAGAAGATTTCGCAGCTCGATGCAGAGCTGCGTGCCCACCGCCGTCGCCTGAAGGCCGCCATACGCTATGCCCGGGCACAGCGTGAGAGTCAGAACCCCCTCATCTTTGTCCTGTCGGCCAAGACGTTCAGGCAGATGTACCGACGTGCACGCTATGCCAGGGAATACGTGAGCTACCAGCATAACCTGGGCGAGCAGATCCTGAAGAAGCAGGCCGAGATGCTCGAGACGCAGAACCTCCTGCTTGAGGCCAAGAGCAAGAAGTCCGGCATGCTGCGCGAGGTGATGCTGCAACGCAAGAGCCTGAACGCGCAGCAGGTGCAGGAGCGCCAGAAGGTGGCCGGACTGCGCAAGCAGGAGACCGGACTGAAGGGCAAGGTGGCCGAGCAGCAGAAGCAGATAGCGGCCCTCGACAAGAAGATTGAGCAGCTCATCGCCTACGAGATAGAGCAGGCCCGCAAGGCTGCGGAGGAGGCTGCCCGCAAGAAGGCTGCCGAGGAAGCCGCCCGCAAGAAGGCCAACGATGCCAAGAAGGGCAAAAAGCCTGCCTCGAGCGGCTCACAGCAGAAGAAACCTGCCACCACCGCTCCGGCGAAGTCAGGGAATTGGCTCACGGCCGAGGACCGCCAGCTCAACGGCACCTTCGCGCAGAACAAGGGCCGTCTGCCTGTGCCCATCACGGGGCAGTACATGGTGGGCAGCCGCTTTGGCATCTACAACGTGCCCGGCATGAAGAACGTGCAGCTCGACAACAAGGGCACGAACTACGTGGGTCGCCCCGGTGCCCGTGCCCGTGCCGTATTCGACGGTGTCGTCACTACGGTCTTCCAGTTCGGAGGCATGCGCAATGTCCTTGTCCGGCATGGCAGCTACATCTCCGTCTATTGCAACCTCTCCAGCGTCATCGTCAGCAAGGGGCAGAGGGTGCATACCCGCGACATCCTCGGCACCGTGGCCGACGACGGCAGCGGCAACTGCACGCTTCACTTTCAGCTCCGCAAGGAGACGACTAAGCTCAATCCGGAGGTCTGGATAGGGAAGTGACGGTCTACTGAAGTTTTGTGGTAATGATGTTGACGCTGAAGGGAGCTACGTCGAAGGTGAGCTTCTTTCCGCCCTCTATCTTTTGGACGACAGCCGGACGCGGAACGATGTTGTCGGGGTACTGCATGGTGTTCTCGTCTTCGCCCGTCATGCCGGCCAGGCGCACCATCTCGGCCGTTGCGGCAGTGCCTCCAGAGAGCTCAAGCGTGCCCGTTGTTCCCTTGCTGCACAGGTTCACGACCTTGGTGTAGAGGGTGTTGGACTTCTCGTCGAGCGTGGTGTTGGCATATACGCCGTGCATCTGTCCGTTGTTCTTCTTGCCGGTGAAGACGACTTTCCCGTCCACAAGGCAGGTGAGGCTGTCGCCGTCCACGTCCACCTGCAGGTCGTACCAGCGCCCTTCGTCGATGCGGTCGTTCTGTCCTCCGCTCAGCGTGTGGCGGCCTCCCTTCCATGTCTGTTCCACGGAACTGCGCGTATTGCCCCAACCGCCTACGTTGAACCAGTCGAAGTTCTTCTCGTCGATGTAGTTGAAGACGACCATGAAGCCCTCGGCCCCGCTGTCCTTCCGGGCCTGCACCTTGTAGGTGTAGCGCTTGACGCTGAAGGTCTCGGGGCAGACCATCATGCTCTCTTCGGCGTTGCTGCTTTGGCGGAGCGTGCCGTCGGCGTCCGTGCTCCATGTTCCCTGGTACTTCGGGTTGGTGTTGCCCTTCTTCCATTCCTTCATGCCCGAGAGGGGTATGCTCGTTCCCTCTACGATGACCTGTGCGTTGCGGTAGCTCGACTGCGTCTTCCACGTGGCCAGACCGACGCCGACGGGGGTGCTGCTTTGTGTCGTTTCCTGCGGGATGTTCCACTTGAGGTCGGTCTTCACGAGCCTGTTGCCCACGTGGTTGGGGAAGAGCTGCTGCACCCAGTAGCTCGGCGTGCCGAACGACTTGTGGCTGTTGAAGCGTATCATGTCGGGGCGCCACTGTATCTGATTCTCGTTCACGAAGATGGGTGCGTAGCTGCTCATGCGGACGATGTCGGCGTTGTTCTCCATGCCTATCATGAAGACGGCCTCGCCCATGGCTGCATTCATGTTGCCGGTGGTGCCGTAGCCGTCGGTCACGGCGTATTCGCCCGGGTAGATGATGGGGCCGCGGCGGTCGTAGTTGTCGAAGCGGTGGTACTGGCCTACGAACCACTGCGGGTTGCGGTAGTAGTGCTCGTCGATGATGTCGACGGGATGGCTGTTCCTCCATTTGGGCGTATCGGTGCCCCACGACTCGACGTTGCCGATGCACTGCACCTCGGGGAAGCGTGCCTTGATGGCATCGTAGAACATGCGGTAGCGCTCGGGGTAATGGTCGCTCTGGTCGGAATTGTCCTCCATGTGCCAGTTATAGTTCTCGTTTCCTATCTCGATGTAAGCGATGTTGAAGGGCTCGGGATGCCCGTTCTCAGCGCGCATCTTGCCGTAGCGACTCGTCACCGGACCGTTGGCATACTCCAGTGCGCCCAGACATTCGTCTATCCAGGGCTGGAGCTCGTCCAGAGGCGTACAGCCGCCGTGCCAGATGCCGATGTTGACCACGTAGAGCGGCTTCGCGTTCAGGTCCTCGCAGAGCTGCAGGAACTCGTGGAAGCCCAGGCCGTCGGTGGTGGGGTAGCCCCAGTTGGCATTCATGTGTCCCGGTCGCTGTTCTATCGGGCCCACAGTCCGTTCCCAGTGGTAGGCGTTCTCCGGCTTGATGTTGCCCTCTACGTAGCAGCCGCCGGGGAAGCGCATGAAGGCCGGATGCAAGGCCTGCAGCTTCTCCGCCAGGTCGATGCGGCAGCCGTTTTCCCTGCCCTTGAAGGTCGGCGGGAACAGGCTCACCACGTCCAGCAGCACAGTGCCGGGGTTCTCAAACGTCAGATGGAAGACAGCCTGAGGGTCGGATGCCTCACAGACAATCGTAGCTTCCATGCGTTGCCAGCCTTTCTTCAGCTTCTGTGAGATGAGGGTCTCACCCAGCACCTTGCCGTCCTTGCTCTTGAGGGAGGCACATATACTCCCCCTAAAGGGGGTTGGGGGGTCAATCCAGAACGAGAGCCTGTACAGCGTGCCCTGCACCGCGTTGATGCCCCAATAGCCAGGGTTGCTGATGCCGCCATTGGGCTTCGTGACCTCCACCTTCAGGGCGTGACCCTGCTTCTCGTTCAGCAAGCCCTCCGTCACCAGGCTGATGTTGCTCCCCTCGGCTTGCCAATGCTCCGGCTTCTCGGCATTGTATTCGAACGAACGGTTGCGGATGAGCTCCGCATACAAGCCGCCGTCCGAGGCGAAGTTGATGTCTTCGTAGAAGATGCCGTAGAGTGTCGGGCTGATTTCGATGCCGCGCTGAGCCACGTCCACAGCGATGTTCACCTGAGCGTGAAGCCCCATGCAGAAACACGTCGCAAGGGCGCTCCAAAGAGTAGCGATTCTTTTCATGGTTGTTAAGTTTATGGTTATTTCTGTCGCAAAGTTAAGAAAAAATAATCAAACACCAAAGAAACCCCGTAGAAACCTTGCCTTTATAGCCCGTTTGCCGTTCCTCCCGCCACGGTTCGCCAAGCCTCCCGCCACGGTTCGCCGTTCCTCCCGCCACGGTTCGCCGTTCCTCCCGCCACGGTTCGCCGTTCCTCCCGCCTCAGTTTGCCGTTCCTCCCGCCACGGTTCGCCGTTCCTCCCGCCTCGGTTCGCCAGGCCTCCCGCGACAGCTCGCCGTTCTTCCCGCCTCGGTTCGCCAGGCCTCCCGCGACAGCTCGCCGTTCTTCCCGCCTCGGTTCGCCAGGCCTCCCGCGACAGCTCGCCGTTC
>JAFUVM010000147.1 GCA_017483665.1 Bacteroidaceae bacterium | reverse complement strand
CCAAACTACCTGCGGGAAGCCGACGTGCAACTTTATCTCTGCCTCGCCATCATCATTCATACGGAAGTTGAGGTCTGTGGGTTCCGAAGGGTTCTTCAGGTCAACGTATTGTGCCATTATTCTCGGGTTCATGCCTTTGCGTAGCCCAAGTGCCTTGAAGCGAACGACGGCAGACTCCTCGCCGTACTTCAAGTCCTCCAGCTGGTCGTCCTCTGCATAGTCGGCAAGGTATTCTGCAGGAACGGCAGCGGCAGGCATCGTGTAAGTAGAGTCGTGGATGCCAAAGACCTTGAAGGCATTGTCGCTCATTCCTTCGATGAAGTCAAACTCCTTCGTCTTCATGGGCAAAGGCTCGAAACGGAGCACGAACCGCTGCGAGCCGTTGTCGCCCAAGGTACACTTCTCGCCGAGCGTTATGCTGTCGGCACTAACGACGGGATACGTCTTGCCTCCCGACTGCAAATAGCTTTCCTTTGCTATCCGGAACCAATTTCCCGGCATATTGCTGTACCGCGCATAGAGCCTTGTCTGCTGCTTCGTCAGCTCCACCTTCTCTATATCGAGGAGGTCGGCACAGTTGAGAGCCTTTGCAGGCTTTACCCAGATAACAGTCTTCTCTTTCGCCTGCCCAGCCATTGCCAGGGCGAAGGCAAGCAGGATGATGATGAGCTTCTTCATGTCTTTTTATCTTTTTACTTTTTTACCTTTTCACCTTTTTATACATAACGCGCGAGAAGGCGAAATGATTGCGCCAGAGGCGTTAAAGAAACTTAAATGGCTATCTGCATTCGTACCACCATGCTTAGAATCACATATCATATAGTTTTGTGAAATAATCTGCAAATCTGTCATTGGATATGTAGTAGGCTGCTAATAAACCTGTTACGCTATGGCAGATGATATGACAGATATGAGAGAAAAGGTGAAAAGTTAAAAAGGTGAAAAGGTGAAAGGTTAAAAGGTTTTGCCCGTTGACTTCATCTTGGGCTAAAGATTCCCGGCGTGTGGGAACACCAGGTACGGCGTGTGGGAACACCAGGTACGGCGTGTGGGAACATCAGGTATGGCACACGGGAACATCAGGTATGGTACGCGGGAATCTTTAGCTCGATGTTCCGGCTATGCCGCCTGAGCACCTATGGAGCGCAAGAAGTCAACACCAGGTAAGGTTAGCCTATCTTATCTTATTTTAGTATAGAAGGTTGAGGCAGGGAGCCCTTGTTTGTTGCGGAGGTCGGCATCTGTGAAGCCGCTCCAGCCGTAACGGACCGCAGCAGGAAACTTTACGTCAGGCGATGAGAGAAGAATCTTGTCGCCCTCTATCTTGATGTCGGCAGGATAGAACATGCCATCGCTGGCGGCAATCTCGAAGCCCTTTGTGCAGGTGAGGCCGTCGGCATTGTCGAAATGCAGGAAGATGTCGTTGTCCTTTCCGCGACCAGCAAAGCGCAAGGTCGGGCCTTCGCAAACCAACTCATGGCCGTAAGTGTGCTTCAGCGCAAGCAGGGCCAGGCGCTCGCCTACAGGACGCTTCGTGCGGTAATGAACGTCGTTCTTGTCGCCAAGGTCGCTGCTGACAGCCATCCATGTGTCTGGCAAGCCTTCCCCGTCCCCTAAAAAGGAGGGGTGAATGGCCAAGCGGCGCTGGCTGTCGCGGAAGGCAGGCCACGAAGGTCGCGGCAGGCTGCTGAGCTGGACGACGTAGAATGGCAGCGGATGCTTCTTGTGGAACTCGCTCCTCCATCGCTGGGCATAGAACTTGCGCCAGGATTGCTCAAGGAGCGTGAACAGCTTCTCGTGTACCTCGATGTTGTGAGCGTTGCTCTCTCCCTGGTACCAGATAACGCCACGGATGGGCAGATGTCCGAGCGGCGTAATGGCTGCCTCGAAGAGGTAGGCGGGTTCGTAAGGATGACGTTGCAGGGGGTTGTATGCCGCAGACTCCTTGTCGAGGGCATGGGCGATGTTCTGCGTCATGCGGCCTCGTGCCCAAGCCTGTCCGAAGTCGCCGCCTCGCCAGTCGTGAAGGATGTTGGGAAACTCCCATTCCAACGTCGTGCGGTCTATCCATGATTCTGTCGTGGAGCCTCCCACGGCGTTACAGATGATGCCGATGGGAACGTCGGGCAGGCTGTCGCAAAGCACACGGGCGAAGTTGAAGGCAACGGCCGAGAAGCTCCGAACCGATTCGGGCGAAGCTGTCTTCCATCCCTGAAAGTCCATGTGTCGAAGCTGGTTCGTGTAGGCAAGCACGCTGTCGTCCCACTCCACAGCATCCGTCCTTGCTCGCGCGGGCATATTATATATATGTAGGCGACTGGCGAGACGCTTGGCGTCGGCAAGGTCTTGGTCGAGCGTGCCCGATTGGTCAACGCGCAGCTCCATGTTCGATTGTCCGCTGGCGAGCCAAATGTCGCCAAAGTAGAGGCTGTCTATCGTGAGCGTCTGCGTCTTGGCTTTCGTCAGGTTCTTGAGCAGATAGGGATATTGTTCGGGATAGTAGAAGTGGTAGTGGTCGGGGTTCAGCGGCGTGGCCGTGAACGTAAGCTTATACGGCCCGCCAGCCTTCATCTCGGACATCTCCATACTCCACGAACCATCGGCTCGCGAAAAGGTTTCGCCCTCATCTACCACCTTCCCGTCCTTGCTCAGCACGCGTCTTATTTTGCTTCGAGCATTGGCACGACCTTCCAGCAGAAGGGGTTCGTCGCGCGGCAAGACCATTCCGCTGGAATAGACAGGCGGTAATTGCAGGCCCCCATAGTCGCCCGTGAGAGCCGAATAGACAGTCTTTGCCAGAATCTTCGCGCCTTCGGGATTGGGATGAAGAGCGTCGGGGAAGAGGTCGGGACGCGAGTGCAGCGGCTCGTAGAGGTCAACGAGTTGTGCTCCGGCGCCTTGTGCAACCTGTTCGATGGCTTGCTGAATCTGCCTGTGCCAGTCGCGGGTGCCGCTCTGGAAGCGCGGGTGACGGTCGAAGATGGGTGTCATCTTGCAGACAAGGATGCGTGCCTCGGGGTTCACAAGGCGGAAGGAATCAATCAGGGCACGGTAGTTCGGGATGAACTCCTCCTTCCAGTCGGGCCAGTTGCGCGGGTCGGTGTCGTTCAAGCCCAAGTGGATGACGACCCAATCGGGCTTGAAGTCGAGCGCCTGATGGAACTCCGGCAGGTTGACGTAAGGGCGATGTCCCTTATATAATAAGGTAGCGCCAGAGTGCCCGAAGTTCTGCACCTCGTAGCCCTCGCCAAGCATCTGTTGCAGCTGCGCTGGGTAGCAGTCCGCCTCGCGGTTCGCAAGGCCATAGCCGTAGGTGACGCTGTTGCCAACGCAAGCCACACGGACAGCCCCTCTCCCTAACCCTCCCCCAAAGGGGAGGGAACTCTGGACGCTGACTTGGGCGGCTTGGAAGAGAAACAAGAACAGTAATAGGAACCCTCTACTCTTTGTCATGTTTTTGTGGTGTTTGAGGAAGGGAAGTCCTCCCCTTTGGGGGAGTTAGAGGGGGGCAATGGGGGGGCTGTTAGAGGGGGGCTAACTCGTTGCAATGTTGGAAGAAACCTATCTCGTCGAGTTCCTTCTTGAGTTGAATCT
>JAFUVM010000146.1 GCA_017483665.1 Bacteroidaceae bacterium | reverse complement strand
TTCCCGCTTGTCCTCAGGAAGTTGCATCAGCACTCTCAGCACATCTGCAGGGTTTGTTCCCTTGACAACCGCAACGATTGCTCCCTTGCGACCATGGGCTTCCTTGTTGTGGACAACGGTGTACAACTCGCCTTGCAGGGAAGTCTCGTCTATGCCATGCTCCTTGCCTGTGTTTTGCGGAAGCAGAATCCACTCGGAGGCATGCGCCTTCTGTTCCCACGTCTCGAAGCCGCTCAGTGTGTCTTTGTATCTCTTCGCGAACGTGGCGCTGTTGATCATGTATGTATAGCCTATCTGACGGGCGGTTACCGTCTCATTGTCCATCCGCTTTCTTTAAAAAAGCGCGAACTCTTTAGAGTATCGCGTGCCAGGATGCTTCAGCTGTATCTTCCTGTCGAGATCCACTGACATGGTTGTACCGTCCGGCATCGTCCAACGACGCCTGCGTATATGGAGGACTGTTTTCTTGTCACGCGTGGGAAAATCCTGAAGGCATGACTCTTCACCGAAGCCGTCACTCACTGAACCACTCATGTCAGGAGTGCGATTGTCACGTTCATCAAGATAGATGTGAAGCTCGGTCGTGTACAGAACTTCGGTGTCCTGTGTCGGAACATCGGCGAAATCTGTCACCTCAAAGTACTCCAGGACACCTGTAGGAAGAAAATATGAGGCTAGGCCTTCATACATATTTATATTGTTGTTATGATTCATGATGCAAAGGTAACAACTTTTCTGCAATTATGTACCGTTTAGCAACATGTTTTTGGGTTAGCGACTACTATACACACTCCACAGGGTTTGTCGGTTGCGCCCTCTAAACTCTCAACTCTCAACCCTCAACTCTCAACTCTAACCTCTCAACTCTCAACTCTAAATCCGCCTGTTTTCTTCGGAAAACCTTCCTTTTTAAGGAAAATATCATGTAAAGTTCGTTTTTCTCTTTTATTTTTTGTACTTTTGTGCCCGAAATAGAGAATGAGGACTATGGAAGCAACTGCAACAAGAAGAAAGCGCACTCGCGAGGAAATACTTGCGTGGCTGGATGCAGCCCGGCAGCGCAAGGCGGCTTTTCAAAAAGAAACGAACGAATGGTGGCAGGCACGGCAACGCGGACTGAAAGAAGCTGCGGAATCCGGTTACTATCACATCGAAACAGCCTAAAGCATGAACCATCTGAGCATTAATGCCATCAATGTTCATTCCCCATACATTGTGGGCTCTGACGGAAAGGCTTTCCTATTCGTCACGGATAATGGTATTACCTATAGAGTGGATTTTGAACAGGATTCCAATCCCTTCTTTACTGCTTATTGGTTCAACCTTGCTAATCCGGAGCACCTAAAGTCGCCCAATGATACAAAGATATCAGAGACCGTCATTTGCATCATCGAGGAGTTCTTCCGCCAAAACCCCGACATTCTCCTCTATATGTGCAGCACCGAGGGCGGCAAGCAGGCTCAGCGTGCCCGTCTCTTCCTGCGGTGGTTCAACGGGGCGGAACAGCAAAAGCACTATGTGGTGCGTTCTGTTGAAGTGCGAGGCGAAGAAGGAAGGAATGAATATGTGGCTCTCATTGTTCAGCGCAGCAACCCTCAGCTCGAGGAAATACTTGCTGTCTTCGACGAGGAGGCAGCCATGTTCAACGATATGAAACCATAGAGACTTTGCTAAGTCTTCTTGAAGCATAAAGAGAGAAAAACAAACATTTATTAACTAACCCAGATATGGCAAAAGTAATTAAGTTACGCAAAGGCCTCGACATCAACCTCAAGGGCAAAGCCACAAGGGAAACGCTGACAGTAGGCTGTCCGGGCGAGTACGCGCTCGTGCCGGATGACTTCCATGGCGTGAAACCCAAGGTGGTGGTCAAGGAGGGCGATGCTGTGAAGGCCGGGGATGCCTTGTTCGTCGACAAGCTGCATCCCGAAGTGAAGTTCGTGAGCCCTGTCAGCGGAACAGTCAGCCAGGTGGAGCGCGGCGACCGCCGCAAACTGCTGAGCATCCGCGTGAAGGCTGACGGCAAGCAGGAAGCACGCCAGTTCGACACGAAGGGCGACGTCAAAGCCCTCATGTTGGAGAGCGGCTTGTTTGCATTCCTGCGTCAACGTCCCTATGACGTGGTGGCAAATCCCGAGGACATGCCGAAGGCAATCTTCGTGAGCGCGTTCAACAGTATGCCGCTCGCCCAGGACTTCGAGTACGTCCTGCAAGGTCAGGAGGCAGAGTTCCAGGCTGGTCTTTCCGCTTTGGCAAAGCTCGCAAGGGTTTATCTCGGCGTGAGCGCAAAGCAGACCGCTAAGGCGCTGACCGAGGCGAAGGACTGCGAAGTGAACATCTTCGACGGTCCTGCTCCTGCAGGCAACGTCGGTGTGCAAATCAATCACGTCAACCCCGTCAACAAGGGCGAATTGGTTTGGACGATGGGAGCCGAGGAAGTTATCTTCCTGGGTCGCCTCGTGAAGACCGGCAAGGTCGACTTCACCCACACCATTGCCCTGGCAGGCAGCGAGGTGAAGGAGCCCAAGTACTACAAGGTGAAGGTCGGCCAGAAGCTGACGACGCTGCTAAATGAAAAGTTAAAAATTAAAAATGAAAAATCGGACGAAGGGTCTGTCCGCATCATCAACGGCAACGTGATGACTGGCCTCAAGACTACGGCCGAGGGTTTCCTCGGAGCGCATGCAACAGAGGTGAACGTCATTCCCGAAGGCGACCATGCCGACGAGATGCTCGGCTGGATCATGCCGCGCTTCAACACTTTCTCTACCCATCGCAGCTACTTCAGCTGGCTCTTTGGCAAGAAGAAGGAGTACGTCATCGATGCACGCATCAAGGGCGGCGAGCGCCACATGATCATGAGCGGAGAGTACGACAAGGTCTTCCCGATGGACATCTACGCAGGCTACCTGGTGAAGGCCATCATCGCAGGCGACATCGACCGTCAGGAAGCGCTGGGCATCTACGAGGTTGCTCCCGAGGACTTTGCCATCGCAGAGTTCGTGGACAGCTCGAAGCTCGAGCTGCAGCGCATCGTACGCGAAGGGCTGGACATCCTCAGAAAGGAAAATGCTTAAGAAAAGTTGAAAAATTAAAAAGATGAAAAATTAAAAAGTTGAAAGAAAAGTAAATGAGTCAAAGTTTTTTACCTTTTTACCTTTTCACTTTTTTACCTTATTTATATTATAAATTATGAATCCAATAAAGAAACTATTCGATAACATACACCCCTACGTCGAGGAAGGCGGCAAGTTCCATGCCTTCCGCTCGTTGGTGGACGGTTTCGAGACGTTTGCCTTCGTGCCGAACACTACCAGCCGCGTAGGTAGCGTGAACATCCACGATGCTATCGACAGCAAGCGCATCATGAGTCTCGTGGTGATTGCCCTGCTGCCCGCCCTGTTCTTCGGCATGTACAACGTGGGTTATCAGAACGCTCTCGCCACAGGCCACCTGGCCGACGCAACGTTCTGGGGAATGTTCTGGTACGGCTTCCTTGCCGTCTTGCCTAAGATTATTGTCAGCTACGTGGTCGGCCTCGGCATCGAGTTCGTCGTAGCTCAGTGGAAAAACGAAGAAATCCAGGAGGGCTTCCTCGTATCGGGTATCATCATTCCGATGATTGTGCCCGTCACTTGCCCGCTCTGGATGCTCGCCATCGCCGTTGCCTTCAGCGTCATCCTCGCTAAGGAAATCTTTGGCGGCACAGGCATGAACATCTTCAATCCTGCCCTCATCACCCGTGCTTTCCTGTTCTTCAGCTATCCTTCTGCCATGACAGGCGACGCAACGGTCTGGGTTTCTCAGGATACAATCTTTGGTCTTGGTTACAAGGCAGCAGATGCCTACACCGCAGCCACTCCTCTTGGCGAGGCAGCACAGGCTGGCTTCACAGGCTTTGCTCCCGAGACAATCGAGAATGCCATCACGGGACTCATCCCCGGCTGCATCGGCGAGACCAGCGTGATTGCCATCGCCCTTGGCGGTTTGCTGCTGCTCTGGACAGGCGTTGCCAGCTGGAAGACCATGCTGAGTGTCTTCGTTGGCGGTGCTGCAACGGGTTATCTCATGCAAGCTCTCGGTCTGACCAACATCCTTTGGTACGAGCATCTTGTACTTGGCGGCTTTGCCTTCGGTGCAGTCTTCATGGCAACCGACCCCGTGACGTCGGCCCGTACAGAATGCGGCAAGTACGTCTATGGCCTGCTCATCGGCTTCATCGCCGTGCTGGTACGCGTCCTCAACCCCGGTTATCCCGAAGGCATGATGCTTGCCATCCTGCTGATGAACCTCTTTGCAAGCCTTATCGACTACTGCTTCGTGCAGAGCAACATTAACATGCGTGCTAAACGCGCCACATTAAAGTAAGGAGGACGACGATATGAAACTGAATACAAACGGAAATGTATATACCTTCTGCTATGCAGCAGTAATGGTTATCATCGTTGCCTTCCTGCTGGCGTTCGTGGCTTCGGCATTGAAGGAGACACAGGATGCCAACGTGGCAAACGATACGAAGGGACAGATTCTCTCTGCTCTCGGCTACGACAAGGCAACAATCGACGTGGCTAAGGTCTTCGACGAGAAGGTGAAGGACAATCTCTTCGAAGCAGGCGAACTGAAGCCCTACGAGGAGAAGTTCAATACGACTTACGGCTCCCTCATTAAGGAAGGCAAGCTGCACGTCTTCACTGGCACGACGGCCAACGGCGAATCAGCTTACGTTCTGCCTGTCGTAGGCCGTGGCCTTTGGGGCGGTCTTTGGGGTTACATCGCCATAAGCGAGACAAAGGACAAGGTGCTTGGCACTTATTTCTACCACGAAAGCGAGACGGCCGGCCTCGGCGCACGTATCAGCGAGAAGTGGTTCCAGGACCAGTTCAACGGCAAGCCCATCTTCGGCGAAGATGGTGAAGTCGCCCTTACTGTCGTGAAAGCAGGTGCTGCCAAGACCGAGTACGAGGTGGACGGCGTGACAGGTGCAACCCTGACCAGCAACGGCGTTGCCGCAATGGTGAAGGACGGCCTGACCGCCTACAAGGCGTTCCTCGGAGAGGCAGCAGCCCAGGCTGAGCCCGAATGCACTTGTCCCGTAGGAGAGAATGAAGAAACCAATGTTGAACAATAAGAAAAGAGGAGGAACAGAATATGAGTAAATTGTTTTCTGACGAGAATAAAGCCGCATTCACCAATCCCCTTAACGTGAACAACCCCATCACCGTCCAGGTGCTTGGTATTTGTTCGGCATTGGCTGTGACGAGTCAGCTCAAGCCCGCCATCGTGATGGGACTCAGCGTGACGGTCATTACGGCATTCTCCAATGTGATTATATCCCTGTTGCGCAAGACCATTCCCAACCGCATCCGCATCATCGTGCAGCTTGTTGTTGTGGCAGCTCTTGTGACAATCGTGAGCCAGTTGCTCAAGGCATACGTCTACGACGTGAGCGTCCAGCTGAGTGTCTATGTAGGCCTCATCATCACGAACTGCATCCTGATGGGTCGCCTTGAGGCCTTCGCCATGCAGAACGGTCCTTGGCCTTCGTTCCTCGACGGCATCGGCAACGGTCTCGGCTATGCTGCCATCCTCGTCATCGTAGGCTTCGTCCGCGAGCTCTTCGGCTTCGGCACTCTGTTTGGCTACAACGTCATTCCTGCCAGCTGGTACGTCTCCAACGGAGGCTGGTATCAGAACAATGGCATGATGGTGATGCCTGCCATGAGTTTGATTATCGTAGGTTGTGTAATCTGGGCACATCGCGCCTATAATAAGGAAAGTTGAAAAATTAAAAAATTAAAAAGTTAAAAAAAGAATCGCGTGGAAAGGCAGAGCGTTATAGAAAAACTTGGTATCAAGTTTGCCTTGCGAATCGTCAAACTTCACAAATACCTTAATCAGGATAAGTGTGAGTTTGTGATGGCAAAGCAGATATATCGCTCTGGAACAAGCATAGGAGCCAATATAGCAGAAAGTAAGGCTGCGCAGAGTGACGCTGACTTCGTTAGCAAGATGAGCATAGCTCTGAAAGAAGCCTATGAAACGAGATATTGGCTGACATTGCTTCACGAGTCTGAAACTATTGATGATGCCGAATATGACTCAATAGATAACGATGCAAAAGTCATTGTCGGAACCTTAACCAACATTATCAAGAAGCGTAAGGGACTTGCCTAAAGCTTTTTCACCTTTTCAATTTTTTACCTTTTAAACTTTAATAAGTATGGAACACATGATTAGTCTCTTTGTCCGCAGCATCTTTGTGGACAATATGATATTCGCCTTCTTCCTGGGTATGTGCTCTTACCTGGCCGTATCCAAGAACGTGAAGACAGCCCTCGGCTTGGGCGTGGCAGTGACTTTCGTCCTGCTCGTCACGGTGCCTGTTGACTATGCTTTGCAGACGTACGTTCTGGGTCCCGATGCCATCGTGGCAGGCGTTGACCTGACGTTCCTCGCCTTCATCCTGTTCATTGCCGTCATTGCCGGCATCGTGCAGCTGGTGGAGATGATTGTGGAGCGCTTCAGTCCTTCGCTCTATGCAGCGCTGGGTATCTTCCTGCCCCTTATCGCAGTAAACTGCGCCATCATGGGTGCCAGCCTGTTCATGCAGCAGCGCGTCACGATGGAGCCTACCAATGCTCAGTTCATCGGAGGCTTCGGCGATGCCATTGCCTATGCACTCGGCTCCGGCATCGGTTGGCTGCTGGCTATCGTAGGCCTGGCTGCCATTCGCGAGAAGATGGCTTACACCGACGTCCCCAAGCCTCTTCAGGGCCTCGGCATTACATTCATCACAGTTGGCCTGATGGCACTTGCCTTCATGTGCTTCTCGGGCTTAAATATCTAATGAAAGGAGGAAACAGAATATGGATATGAATTTGGTTTTAACCAGTATTGCTGTCTTCCTGGGCATCATACTGATATTGGTGACAATCCTGCTCGTAGCAAAGGCTTACCTTTCGCCGAGCGGCAATGTGAATGTAACAATCAATGGCAAGGACACGCTCTCTGTTCCTCAAGGCGGCTCTCTGCTGAGCACGTTGAGTCAGGAAGGTGTCTTCCTGCCCTCAGCTTGCGGCGGCAAGGGCTCTTGCGGACAGTGCAAGCTGCAGGTAACGGCTGGCGGCGGCGACATCCTCGACTCAGAGAAAGGTCATTTCACCCGTAAGCAAATCAAGGAACACTGGCGTCTCGGCTGCCAATGCAAAGTGAAGGGCGACCTCGAAGTCAAGGTGGACGACAGCGTAATGGGCGTTAAGGAATGGGAATGCACCGTGATTGGCAACAAGAACGTGGCAACCTTCATCAAGGAGTACAAGGTGGCTCTGCCCGCAGGCGAGCACATGGACTTCGAGCCCGGCTCGTATGCACAGATACGCATCCCCAAGTTCGACTGCATCGACTACGACAAGGACTTCGACAAGAGCCTTATCGGCGAGACCTATCTGCCTGCCTGGGAGAAGTTCGGACTGTTCCCCCTCAAGTGCGTCAACCCGCAGGAGACCATCCGTGCCTACTCTATGGCGAACTATCCCGACGAGGGCGACATCATCACCCTCAACGTCCGCATCGCTACGCCTCCCTTCAAGCCGAAGGACCAAGGCCCCGGCTTCATGGACGTCAACCCGGGTATCGCATCGTCGTACATCTTCTCATTGAAGCCCGGCGACAAGGTCATCATGAGCGGCCCCTACGGAGAGTTCCGTCCGCAGTACGGCACAGGCCGTGAGATGATATGGGTTGGCGGCGGCGCCGGTATGGCTCCCCTGCGTGCTCAAATCATGCACATGCTGAAAGGTCACGGCGTGAAGGACGAAGACCGCCAGCGCCCGATGCACTATTTCTACGGTGCCCGCGCTCTGGAGGAGATTCCTTTCCTCGACGACTTCCTGCAGCTTGATAAGGAGTACGAGAACTTCCACTTCCACCTTGCTCTCGACCGTCCCGATCCCAAGGCCGATGCTGCCGGCATCAAATATACGGCTGGCTTCGTAG
>JAFUVM010000110.1 GCA_017483665.1 Bacteroidaceae bacterium | reverse complement strand
CTGCTGGCCACCGCAGCCGTCGCCGTGGGACTCGTCATCTATCTCAATTACGCCTATAGTGGCCTCACGGTGGAATATGGTAAAGAACACTGCGAGACGCTCTATATGAATAACATCATCGACGTGCCCACCGACAAGACATGGGTCGATTACTTCTGGCCCCACTTCCTCGTGGTCTCCGCCGTCGTGTACATTATTATATTATGTACTGTCCTCATCGGTACCGCCATCCCCGCAATGAAGATTATCGGGTCTAAGATTACCAATGCACTAAGAGATGAATGATATGAGATATTTCAGACAAGCCCTCGCCCTGATACGCGAGGAGAAACTCTACTCGGCGATGTACATCGCGGGCACAGCACTGGCCGTGGCCTTCGTGATGCTCATAGCCGAAGTGTATTACGTGAAGGTGGCCGACATTGCGCCGGAGGTGCGACGTAGCACGACGTACTATCTGTATGGATACGGTATGAAGAACGAACCTTCACGTTTAGGGAACATCGTACACGATGACTTCCGCGACCTTTTCCAGAAGATGAAGATGCCAGAGTGCGTAACAGCCGTCACAAATTTCTGGGACTATGAGTCGTTCTCCATGAAACTCGCCGACGGTCTGCACGACCGTAATGTAAAGGTGAAGATGACCGAGCCGGGATTCTTCCACTTCTATCAGTACCGTTTCATCGAGGGAGCGCCTTTCACGCAGGATGACTTCGACAATGGGCGGCAGCAGGTGGTCGTGACCGAGGAGATTGCAAAACTGGTAGCCAAAGGCCATGCTGTCGGCTCTACCATCAGCATCAATAATTCCGACTTCCGCATCTGCGGCGTGGTCGAGACACCAAGCGAGCTGACGGAACGTTGCGTGGCCGACGTGTGGTGGCCGTACACCGC
Source organism: Bacteroidaceae bacterium (assembly GCA_017483665.1). Lineage (GTDB taxonomy): Bacteria > Bacteroidota > Bacteroidia > Bacteroidales > Bacteroidaceae > Physcousia. The sequence continues at coordinate 4,306 of JAFUVM010000110.1, read as the reverse complement.
CAAGGGATGGTTAGACACCCAGCCCGAAAACCTCCACGATGTACCAGTAATGGTCTATTTCAGCGTGCCTGCCGACCGCTGCGATGCCTTCAAGCAAGAGCTGAAGGAGGTGGAGGCGCGCTATAACTCCCTGCATAAAGACAATCCTGTTGACATGTTCGGACGGCTCTACACGCACTATGCCTGGATAGGCAGGGAACTCAACGACCTGTTCAATGGCTGGGACAGCAACGTGCTTTGGTACATCGTGCCCTCCGTCCTGTTTCTGCTGTTTGTGCCTGCAGTAAATCTGAGCGGCATGGTTGCCAGCCGCATGGAGCGCCGTCTGCCTGAAATGGCTGTGCGCAAGGCGTTTGGTGCCAAGCGGCGCACATTGCTGTGGCAAGTCGTCGTGGAGAACCTTGTGCTGACCATCATCGGCGGCATCGTGGGGCTGTGCATTGCATGGCTGTGCCTCTATGGCTGGCGTGATTGGGTGTTCGTCATCTTCGCCTACGGAGCCACGACTTATAACACTGTGCCTATCCTTAAAGGCGAAATGTTCTTTGGCCCCGCCATCTTCGCCATTGCCCTGCTCGTCTGCTGCGTGCTCAACGTCTTGGCAGCGACGCTCCCCGCATGGCTCAGCCTCAGACGACCAATTGTAGAATCCATGATGATCAAGAAATGAAACAGTTCAAAGAAATATTCGGACGCAAGACGTCCATCTGGCTCGCCCTCGAACTCGTGCTCGTCACCTTCGCCTGCTGGTGGGCGTTCGACCCTGTCATCGTCGCGTCCTACGTCGTTAGGATGCCGATGGGCTACGATGCCGACCGTATTGTGAAGTTCGAAGTGGTCAGTTCCGGTAATCTTAAAGAACAGAAGTGGGAAGAGATTGTCGACGAGGAGAATATCTTGCTGCAGAAAGTGCAGCAGATAGACGGTGTGGAGATGGCCTACGCGGCGAGTTCAACGCCCATAGGATTCGGCACTGTGTCGATGCCCAAATACTTCTACCATGACGGCGACTCCGTTCAATGCTTTTGTTTTGGCTTTAACAAGGATTCGCGAATGTTCGAGGTCTATGGCATTCAGTCGCTGACACCCGACGTTCCGACGAGTGAACTGTCACACGACTGCGAAGAGGACAATACCATCATCCTGACGCGCTCTGTGGCGATGAAGCTCTTCGGCACCATCGACGTGGCCGGACGGAAGTTGCTTGCAAGTGAACTGAACTTTGACGGCGACGAGCCGGAATGGGTAAAAGACAAATACTACTCCATCCGCGCCGTTGTGGAGGATGTGCGCTTTTTCGGGTATGACCGCGAATGTACTAATGCTTTTATCTGTGCTAACAGCCTTCCCGTCGCCGTGCCCATCATGGCGCGGCTCCGTGAGGGTGTCAATGCGGCGCAGTTCGTGCAGGCCCACGAACAAGAGGTGCAGCGCGACTTGGTGACGGAGCATTGTTACGTCCGTCAGATGGAGGCACTCAGCAAGGTTCAGGACAAACTGGTGAAGGATGGTCACTTAGGCCGTCAAACGCGCCGCAACCTGCTTGTTGCAGCCTTTTTCGCCATCAACCTAACCTTCGGTGTCTTCGGTACTTTGCTCATGTACACACGCCAGCGGCGCGAGGAGGCCGGCGTTCGCCGCGCTTTCGGTGCCACGCGCTGGGGTATCTTCTGGGGCTTCATCCGCGAGGCGTGGCTACTCACAACCGTCAGCGTCCTGCTTAGCTGCATCATCTACTTCCAGTTTGCCGTTAGCCGAGGAATCTACGATAACTTCGCAAGCCCCGACTCCGCCATACGCCTCTGGTTCGACGACTTCGGCACCCACTTCCTTGTGGTGTCCATCATCGTGTACCTTATCATATTGTGCGCCGTGCTCATCGCCACCGCCATCCCCGCGTGGCGCATCTGCAGGAGTGAGATAACCGTAGCATTAAAAGATGAATGATATGAGATATTTCAGACAGGCTCTCGCCATGATGCGAGAGGAACGGCTATTCTCCGGGATATATATCGTGGGAACAGCCTTGGCCATTGCCTTTACGATGGTAATAGCCGTAGTGTATTACGCAAAACTGGCAGACATCGCGCCAGAGGTGAACCGCAGCCGGACGGTGTATGTCAAGGGAATGGCCAAGCGGGCCGTGAACGACACGCTCAGGTGGGAGCCCACGAGTTACACAGCAACCCAGGTGAAGGAGTGGCTCTATACGCTAAAGAGTGCCGAGGTGGTCAGCGCCACCGTCAACGCCAGCCGCTATACCAGCGACAGGCAATACCTGAAGTGCGACAATCACAAGCTGGTTCCTGTGGTGACGCGCATGGTCGATGCGAACTTCTTCAAGGTCTATCAGTTCCGCTTTGTCTATGGCCGACCCTTTACGCAGGAGGAATGCCTGAACGAGAACTACTACATAGAGAACGCGGCTGTGCCCGCCGTCATCAGCCGCGACATTGCCGAACAGGCTTTTGGCAAGGACGTTGACCCTGTGGGAAAGACGCTCAACTACGGTTTCCTCATCCGCATCGTGGGTGTGATAGAACCCACGTCTTCCATCATGGAAGAGAGCTTCGGTCAGTTGTTCTTAGCCCTTGATCAAGAAGCCGAACGCGTAATTGTCGTATTGAAGGAAGGCTGCACCGTAAAAGACTTGGAAAAGGAACTTGCAGAGATAGCCCGCAAGCGTAGCGTCAGTGACAAGGAGTATGATTACTCCATAATCAGTACCTTGCTGCCCCATGCCCAGATGAAGATGTCGGAGGACGGCGTGGCCTTGCCTTGGAGCAGCGTCTTCAAGTCGCTCTTCCCCAAAGTGTTTGTCCTGCTGTTAGTGCCTGCGCTCAACCTGAGCGGACTGGTGGCGGCCCGCATGCGACGCCGGGTGGCCGAGATGGGTGTACGCAAGGCTTTCGGTGCCAAGCGACGGACGCTGCTCACGCAGGTCATCGCTGAGAACCTGGTGCTCACACTCTGTGGTGGCTTCGTGGGACTGGTCATAACATGGCTGCTGCTCTATGTGTTCCGTTCGTGGCTGTTCTTCGCCGTGGGCAATACCGCCTTCACATTGCCCGAGCCGACGGTGGACGGCGAGATGCTGTTCTCGCCCCTCATCTTCGTCATCGGCTTGGCCGTGTGCATCGTGCTCAACCTGATGGCAGCGCTTATTCCGGCGTGGATCAGCCTCCGTAACCCTATTGTTGAATCAATGAACGAGAAGAAATAATCATGAGAAAGATACTGAACAACCTCTGGAGCCAGCGCACGAACAACGTGTGGCTCTTCCTCGAACTCATTGTCGTCTGCTTCGTGGCCTGGACACAGCTCGACCCCATCATCGTGCGGCTCTACTACCGCAGTCTGCCCTCGGGCATCGACGGCGAAAGGATGGTGGTGGCCAACATCTTGTCCACGCAGCCTTACGAGATGGCGGACGACAGTATGACGCAGGAGGAAATGAATAACCAATACATGAAACGGGAAGCGCAATACGCGGAGGAGGCCAACGTCATCAAGCGCCAGTTGTTGGCCATCGACGGCGTGGAGCAGGCGAGCATTGCCGACCCCGCGATGGGATTGTATACACGCACCGACCTGTTTGGAGGCAGCGGCTATGCCAGTATGCTACGCTATGCTTGGCAGAACGACACGGTTCTTGCATACGACATCTGCTATTCAAAGGACGAACACTTTTTTGAGACCTACGGCATCCAGCCGATAGCGGGCTGCAAAACATCGAAAGAACTGTCGGACATCGGACGCGGGTGGATTGTCAGCCAGTCTCTGGCCGAGCATTTCTTCGGTTCGGCAGAGGCGGCTATCAACAAGGAACTGAAAGCCGCCAGCTACGTAGGCATAGACTGGGGCCAGCCCATTGTTGCCGTGGTGAACGACGTCCACGTCTCAGAGAAGGACTACAACACATGGGCGGTTTACGCTTATAACGGCGAGATCCGCTCCGGAGGCTCGCAAAACCTCGTCGTCCTCCGCCTGAAGCCCGGCGTCAACCCGCGTCGTTTCGCCGAGGAGCAGAACCTTAACCCCTGGAATTATGCCAGCGATCACTACGCCGTAGCCTCCTTCACCGCCTACGACGACATCGGCTCCGCGAGGAATCAGTTTGCCGCGCCCACCTTGTCCTACGACTTCAATCTCCAGATAGCCACTGCCCTGTTCTTCCTCGTCAACCTGTGCCTCGGCGTCATCGGCACCTTCTGGATGCAGACCAAGCGGCGCACGGAGGAGTCGGGCATCATGCGGGCCTTCGGAGCCACCAAGCGGCGCGTCATGCTGATGTTCCTTGCCGAGG
>JAFUVM010000023.1 GCA_017483665.1 Bacteroidaceae bacterium | reverse complement strand
ATTACGCCCTTTGTGGGAGACCAGCTGGAGATATGCAAGGTGTTCGGCTTTGAAGTACCCAAGGGCTGCGAGCCTGGCTATAAATCAAGAAAGGCTGGTAGAAAGCGTGGCAGACCACGCAAAAATCCGGAAGCAAGCATTATCGTTACAAAATAAATTAAAATTCAGAGGTATAAATAATTAAAAACTTTAGTGGTTTATACCCTATGTGGTATAGTCTGTCTGCGGAAAATGATAATTGCTTTCCCGTTCCTTCTTCGTCAGTTTCGCACGAGGCGATTCTGAAATAAGCGCGGGGCGCTTCTGAAATAAGCACGGGGCGCTTCCGGGACAGGCGCGGGGCGCGATTCGCTGAATAGCGAAACATATTCCTCCGAAAATACCTTATTTCTTATTTTTATTTCGTACCTTTGCAGCGTATTTACGCTGCCGAGACATGAAACGTGCGCTGAAGATTTTTGTCAAGACCATTCTGGTGCTGCTACTGCTCCTTGTGCTGCTTGTCACCAGTCTCTACCTGCCGCCCGTGCAGCGGTGGGCAGTGGACCGTCTGACAGCCTACCTGCAGGAGGAGACGGGGCTGGAGGTCTCCATCGGCAGCGTGCACCTCTCGCCCCTGCTCGACCTGAGCCTCGGGCGGGTTCACATAGCGCAGCCGCCTACCGACGTCATCGATGTGGAGCACGTCCTCGTGGACCTCGACCTCACGCGCCTGCTGACGCTCCATGTCGGGGTGGAGGCCGTGGATCTGTCGGGCGGCAACGTCCGCATGAACACCCTCGTGGAGGCACTTGCGATGGACGGCACTTTGGGCAGCCTGCGCCTTGTGGCCGACGACATCGACCTGAGGGGACAGAGGGTCAACGTGTCGGATGCCATGCTGGACGGCTGTGTGCTCGACCTCACGCTCCGCCCGACGCCGCCGGACACGACGGAGAGTGCGCCCGTCGACTGGCAGATAGACGTTGAGAGACTCCGGATAAAAGACTCACGCATAACGCTTCAGGGCGAGCCGCTGGGCTTTGTGCTCGGTGCCGCCATCCGCGAAGCGAACCTCGACACAGGCGACATCAATCTTGGCGAAGGCGCGTACCGCGTGGGCAAAGTCAGCCTCGCGGCAGACAGTCTTTCGTATGAAATCCCAGGCTCCCCCACCCTCTCCGGCAAGGGACTCGACGTGAATCATCTGGCTCTCTACGATGTAGCGCTGGACCTCGACAAGTTTTCCTACATTGGTCAATCGTCAATGGTCAACGGCCAGCTGCGCAGGCTTGCCTTCCGCGAGAAGAGCGGTTTCCAGCTCGACAATCTTGCTGCCAGCTTCCAGCTCGACTCCACCCGCATCGACGTGCGCGGCCTTGACCTACAGACGCCCCACAGCTTCGTCCGGGCCAACGCAAACGCACCCCTCCAGCTTTCCCGAAAGGAAGATATAAAGGCCGACCTCCAGGCTTCCATAGGGCACGAGGATGTCCTTCTGCTCGCCGGTGTCTATTTGCCCAAGGACCTTGCCACCTGCTACCCGGCCCAGCCACTCGGCATCGACCTGCTGGCTGCCGGAAACATCGACAGCCTGGGCCTGCAGACCTGCAACGTTGCCATGCCCGGCGTGCTCGATGCCCGTGTGAACGGCGCGTTGCTAAACGTCATGGACAGCACGCAGCTCGGGGCAGACCTCAAGTGGGACGTCACGACGATGGACCTCCAATGCGTGAACCGCTACCTCGGGCTCGACAAGGTGCACTTCCCCAAGATGGTCCTCCACGCCGACACCCGTCTGCGACAGGCCTCGCAGCTCACGGCCGACGCGTTGCTGACGGTGCAAGGGGCAAGGAGCAAGGAGCAAGGAGCAAGGGGCAAGGAGCAAGGAGGGGCAATGGTCAATGGTCAAGGAGGCAGGGTACACCTCATGGGAAACCTCGACACGAAGACGATGACTTACCGCGCCAATGCACGCATCGCCAACCTGCAGCTCCACGACTTCCTGCCGCACGACTCGCTCTACCTCCTCACCGCCGACGCACAACTCTCGGGCCACGGCACAGACCTGCTCAGTCCGCACACAAAGATGCTGGCGCAGCTGGACATCGACCACCTGGGCTATGCCTCGTGGAACCTGGACAGCATCCATGCCGACGCACGCCTGGAGAAGGGACAGGCCGCGGTGGAGCTGGACAGCCGCAACGACCTGCTCGGACTGCAAGGCTGCATCGATGCCGTCATCGTCGAACGCAAAGTGCAGGATGCCTCCTTCAATCTCGACCTCAACCGCATCGACCTCTATGCGCTCCACCTGGCTCGCAAGCCCCTTTCCGCCAGCATGGTGATGCACGTCGACGGCGCTTCCGACTTCCTGCAGACGCACCGGCTGGCCGCACGCATCGAGGCGGTGGAGCTGACGACTGCCGACAGCATCTACCATCCCCTTGACCTCACCGTCGACGCCAACCTCACGCCCGAACTCATCCGCATGAAGGCCGCGGCAGGCGACCTCGCGCTTTCCGTCTCCTCCGACCAGGGACTCGACTCGCTGCTTGCACACTTCGACGGCTTCATGCAGGAAGTGCAACGCCAGGTGGACAGCCTGCAGATACGGCAGGACACCCTGCGCACCCTGCTGCCGCACCTCAGCATGGAGATCGACTGCGGGCAGAAAAACCCCATAGCGGGCATTCTCCGCCACGCCACAGGCTACACCTTCCGCGACCTCTCCCTTCACCTTAACGCCTCGCCCGCCGAGGGGCTGAGGGGACAAGGGCACATGCACGCCCTCAACACCGGGGCCATCCTGCTCGACAGCATCATGTGGCGCATCCGGCAGGAGCAGAGCGGCATCGCCCTCGACGCACGCATTGCCAACGGACCGAAGAACCGCATGGTCACCTTCCAGTCGCAGCTCCAGGCGGCACTCACTTCGACGGGAGCGGAGGCCTCGTTGCTCTTCCTCGATGCCAAAGGCAAGAAGAGCGTGGACTTCGGGCTGGCGCTCGACCTCCTCGCCGACGGCATGCGGGTACACTTTGCGCCGCTCAACCCCATCATCGCTTACCGACAGTTCACGCTCAACGCCGACAACTTCATTGCGCTCACCGGCGGCGGGCACCTCGACGCACTGGTCGACCTGCTGGCCGACGACGGCACCGGCATCAAGCTCTACACCACGCCCAACGAAGAAGCCTTGCAGGACATCTCGCTCAGCGTGAACCGCTTCAATGTGGGCGAGCTGACACACGTCATTCCCTTCATGCCCGACATCACCGGCTTCCTGCACGGCGACTTCCACTACATGCAGGCCGACAGCACAAGCACCGTATCGGCCGACATGGTGGTGCAGAAGATGGCCTACAACAGCGTGCTGCTCGGCGACATCGGCGTGAACGGCATCTACATCCCCAACGCCGACGGCTCGCACTACGTGGACGGCATCATCACCCAGAACGAGCGCGAGATACTCCTGCTCAACGGCAAGTACCACGACGCGAAGGGCCGGGGAATGCTGGACTCGCAGGCCTCTCTGCAACGGATGCCGTTCTCCCTCCTCAATGCCTTCATGCCCGACGGACCGGCCTCCCTGAGCGGCTACGCCTGGGGCGACCTGGAGGTGAGTGGCAAGGCCAGCAGTCCTATCCTGAACGGCGAACTGCGTACCGACTCGCTCCGTATCGACGTGGACAGCTACAACGTCAACATCCAGATACCGGACCACACGTTTGCCATCGACGACAGCCACATCAATCTGGGCAAAGTGGAAGCGTATGCGGCAGGCAAGACGCCCCTCGTGCTTGACGGCGACATTGACTTCAGCGACCTGGAACGCGTGCAGCTCGACCTGAACGTGCGTGCCAACGACTACCAGCTCATCAACGCTCCGAAGCGGCAGGGCTCGCTGGCCTACGGCAAGGTGTTCGTCAATGTAGGCGGACGGCTGTGGGGCACGCTCTCCGACCTGAAGATGCGCGGACGGCTCGACGTGCTGGGAAGCACCGACGTGAGCGTTGTGCTGACCGACACGCCCATCACCGTCGACGACCAGCTCTCGGACATCGTCACCTTCACCGACTTCACGGACACCATTCCGGCAGAGCCTGTCGACGTTGCCCGCCAGAACATCGACGTACAGATGAACGTCGCCATAGCCGAAGGGGCACAGGTGCACTGCTTCCTGAGCAGCGGCGGCAACGACTACATCGACCTGGAGGGCGGCGGAGAGCTCACGCTGACCTACGACCTGCAGAACGACCTGCGGCTCTGGGGACGCTACACCATCCAGAAGGGCACCATGCGCTACTCCATCATGGCTATTCCCCTCAACGACTTCCACATCGAGCAGGGCAGCTACGTGGAGTTCCAGGGAAACGTGTCCAACCCGCGCCTGGGCATCAGTGCCAGCGAACGTGTCCGCTCCACCGTCACCGAGAACAGCACGCCGCGCAACGTCGCCTTCGACGTGGGACTGAAGCTGAGCCGTACGCTCGACGACATGGGACTGGAGTTCACCCTGCAGGCTCCCGAGGACATGACCGTGCAGAACCAGCTCACGGCAATGACGCAGGAGGAGCGCGGACGCGTGGCCGTCACGATGCTCGTCACGGGCATGTACGTCACCGACGATGCCGAGACGAACGGCGGCTACAACTATGCCAACACGCTCAACGCCTACCTGCAGAGCGCCATCAACGAGGTGGCAGGCAAAGCCCTCAACAGCGTCGACGTCAACTTCGGCATCGCCGAGGGCACATCCAGCACCGGAGGCAAGACCACCGACTACAGCTTCAGTTTCGCCAAGCGTTTCTGGGGCAACCGCATCAGCGTCATCGTGGGCGGAAGGGTCAGCACGGGCTCCGACGCCGTCAACACCGGGCAGACCATCATCGACAACATCTCCATAGAGTACCGCCTCGACAAGAGCGCCTCGCGCTACGTCAACCTCTTCTACGACCGCAACTACGAATCGCTGCTCGAAGGGCAGGTCACCAAGATGGGCGGCGGCATCGTGCTCCGCAAGAAGGCCGACAAGCTCAGAGAACTCTTCATCTTCCGCAAGCCGAAAGAGGAGGAAGAACATAAACCCCTGAAGAATGAAAACCAACAACCATAGGCATCCCTCAAACACGGCGTGCGCTTCCGGCGGAAGCGCAAGGCGCTTATTTCGGAAGCGCAAGGCGCTTACCGGCGAAGCGCCGTGCCGTGTCCTGACGGTCGCCCTGCTGTGCCTGCTCGTGTCGGCTTGCTCCATCACGAAAAACCTGCCCGAAGGCGAGAAACTCTACCGCGGCATCAAGAGCATCGACTACGACAAACCGCTAAAAACCGAGCGTAACGATCAGGAGACCGGCGTCATCACCGCCCTGGCCGACGCCTACACGACCGTCGAAGGACTGCTCAGCGGCGACGCCTCGGCACTGAAACCTGCCCAGGACCCTGAGCTCGACGAGAAGGCAGTGCGCGACAGTCTGCGGCGCCTCTCGCAGCAGGACAAGGAAGCCTACGCCTCGGCTCGCGAGGAGGTGGAGGCCGTCCTCTCCTACGCCCCCAACGGCGCACTCATGGGAAGCAGTTTCATCACCCACCCCTTCCCCATCAAGCTGCTCATCTACAACCGCTATGCCGGCAGCAAGCACCGCTTCGGGCGCTGGATGTTCAACCACTTCGCAGGCTCGCCCGTGCTGATGTCGAGTGTCAATCCCTACATGCGTTCCAAGGTAGCACAGAACACTTTGCGCAGTCGCGGCTATTTCCGTGCCGACGCTTCCTACGAAGTGCTGCCCCAGCGCGACACCCTCAAGCAACGGGTCCGCTACAACATTCACCCCGGACCGCTCTACCACATGGACAGCATCGCCTACCAGATGTTCCCGCCTGGCGCTGACAGCATCATCCGCAGCACAGCCGATGCCACGCTGCTGCACCGGGGCGACCCCTTCAACGTAGTGACCCTCGAGGCAGAACGCAAGCGCATAGCCGACGCACTGCGCGAGCAAGGCTACTACTACCAGCGGCACGACTACATCACCTACCGCGCCGACACCCTGCAGACACCCCTCATGGCAAAGATACAGGTGCGCCCCTCGCTGACAACCCCCGAGGAAGCCATGCGCCCATATTATATAGGTAACACGCGCGTGAACATATATAAATATGGCGATCGCCACGTCGTGGACAGCATCGTCATGCGCGGGGGAATGTCGTTCGGCTACAGCCAGCCCCTCCCGCAGAAGTGGAAGGATGCCACCGCACCGCCCAAGGGAAGACGGGGCGTCCTGCTGCGCCCCATGGCCATCTGGCGCTCCCTGCTCTTCCGCCGCGGCGACCTTTACCGTCAATCGACGGGCGAACTGGCGCAGGAAGGCCTGGCCGCCACCGGTATCTTCTCGTCCCTGCGCATCAACTACGTGCCCAAGCCCCTCTCCGACACGCTCGACATCGTCATCAACGCTACCCTCGACAAGCCCTACGACGCAGAGTTCCAGGGCAACGTCACTACCAAGACGGGCGGACAGGTGGGCCCGGGTGCCAGCTTCTCCTTCTCCAAGCGCAACGCCTTCCGCAGTGCCGAGACGCTGACGCTCAAGGTGTGGGGCTCCTACGAATGGTAGACCGGCGCCAACACCGTCGGCAAGAGCTCCCTGCTCAACTCCTATGAGTACGGATTCAGCGGCTCGCTCTTCTATCCGCGCTTCCGCTTCTTCGGTCTCGGCCTGGGGCGCAAGCTCTCGCGGCGCTTCGTCTCGTCCACAACCATCGACCTGCAGGCCCGATGGATGAACCGCGCCAACTACTTCGGCCGCGTCTCGTGGAGCGCCGGCGTAGGCTATACCCTGCAACGCGGACAGCGCATCAAGCACGAATTCTCGCCCCTGACCATCTGCTACGACCAGCTGCTGCACAGCACGGCCCGCTTCGACTCCATCGTCCAGGCGAACCAGGCACTCTACGTCTCCATGCGCGACCAGTTCGTGCCCAGCATGTCCTACACCTTCTCGTGGGCCGGTTCGCCCAAGCATCCCTCGGCCCTCACCGTCTCGGTCAAGGAGGCGTCGGCCATCGTCTCCAGCATCTACGCCATCGCCGGCAGGCCCTACGGCGAGGAAGGCAAGAAGCTTCTGGGCGTACCGTTCGCTCAGTTCATCAAAGTCACAGCGCAGTACACACGCCAGTTCCCCCTGACCTCGCGCAGCCTCCTCGCCATGCGTCTCTTCGGCGGCTTCGTCTACAGCTACGGCAACGCCGTCTCCGCCCCCTACAGCGAGCTCTTCAGCGTGGGCGGCGCGAACAGCATCCGTGCCTTCGGCATGCGCAACATCGGTCCGGGCTCCTATCATCCGGCCACCTCGCAGTACTCCTACATCGACCAGATGGGCGACCTCAAGCTGGAAGCCAACTTGGAGTACCGCTTCCCCATCATCGGAAAGCTGCAAGGCGCGGCCTTCATCGATGCCGGCAACGTGTGGCTGCTGCGCGAGAGCCCCTCTCAGGTAGGCGGAAAGTTCAGCTTCAGGAACTTCGGCGAACAGATTGCCCTCGGCACAGGCGCCGGTCTGCGCTACGACCTCGACTTCCTCGTCATCCGCTTCGACCTCGGCATTGGCATCCATGCGCCCTACGACACCGGCCGCAGCGGCTACTACAACATGCCGAGCTTCGGGCGCTCACTGGGCTATCACTTCGCCATCGGCTATCCCTTCTGACGGACGACAAACATTTTTCCCACCCCCACCCTAATAGCACGACACATGAAAAGGAGGGGAATAGCAGTCCGGTAGGGACGGAGAAAAACGGCCCAGTCCCGCAGAACGAAGGAAAAAGCGGCAGCAAACCTGCGGCAAATGTGAGCGAAAAGAACAAAAAACAGCACGTTAGCAAATATTTTTTCACCTTTCGCGTTGCACTTTTCACTTTTTGTTGTACCTTTGCGCCGCCGTTACGAGTTAGCGGCACATTTCAAACCTATATTAAAAGTTTAATTAAAATTATGGCAACAAAAATCAGATTGCAGCGTCACGGCCGTAAAGGCTATGCCTTCTACAGCATCGTAATCGCTGATGTAAGAGCACCGCGTGACGGTAAGTTTACAGAGAAGATTGGTACGTACAACCCGAACACCAATCCCGCCACTGTAGATTTGAAATTCGACCGTGCCCTCTACTGGGTAGAGTGCGGCGCACAGCCCACCGACACGGTCCGCAACATCCTCTCCCGCGAAGGTGTGTATCTCATGAAGCACCTGCGTGGCGGTGTTAAGAAGGGCGCTTTTGACGAGGCTGCCTGCGAGGCAAAATTTGCAGCGTGGAAGGCCGACAAGCAGAAGGGCTTGAGTCAGGTAACAGCCAAGAACGAGGCCGACAAGAAGGCTGCGGAAGCAGAACGACTGAAAGCCGAGAAGAAGGCTAACGAAGAGATTGCAAAGAAAGTAGCAGACAAGAAGGCCGCAGAGGCTCTTGCAAAGGCTGAAGCCGAGGCAGCTGCCAAGGCAGAAGCTGAAGCAGAAGCAGAAGCTGCACCGGCTGCTGAGGGTGAAACAACTGAAACTCCCGCAGAAGCTTAAAATCAATCACAAACCATTATTTCAATTAGACTTTTTCCAACCAACCAAAACAGAAGGGCGTTGCCGTGAGGCAATGCCCTTCATATTTTATACGCATCCGGCCGGCTCGGGGAACACGTCCGCCACACGGCAAACACCGGGGGAATCATCACGGCACACGCTTCTTCCGGAAGAGCAAGGCGCTTATTTTGGAAGAGCCTAGCGCTTATTCCCGAAGAGCAAGGCGCTTATTTTGGAAGGGCAAGGCGCTTATTTTGGAAGGGCAAGGCGCTTATTTCGGAAGAGCCTAGCGCTTATTTCCGAAGGGCAAGGCGCTTATTTTGGAAGACCCTGCCGCTCTTCTACAAGCTGTAGGCATTTAGGGCTTCGATGACGCGCTGCACCTCGTCGTCACGCAGGACGGGCGACATGGGCAGGGAGAGGATTTCGCGGTGGATGCGCTCGCTGATGCGGTAGGTGCGGTCGTTCCATTCGCTGTAGGCCTGCTGCTTGTGGGGCGGAATGGGATAGTGCACAACGGTCTCGATGCCGGCTGCCGACAGATATTCGCGCAGATGGTCACGCTCCGGCGTACGGATGGGGTAGACGTGGTAAACGTTCCGCAGGGGGTCGGCCGTGGGAGCAGGAAGCGTGATGAGCGGGTTCGTGATGCCCTTGTCGTAGGCCCGGGCCACGCGGCGGCGTGCCTCGTTGTCGGCATCCAGACGCTTCAGCTTCAGGCAGAGCACGGCGGCCTGCAGCTCGTCCATGCGGCTGTTCAGTCCCTTCTGCTCGTTGACGTACTTCTTCCGGCTGCCGTAGTTGCCCATAGAGCGCACACATTCGGCCAGTTCGCCGTCGTCGGTCGTCACACAGCCCGCATCGCCCAGGGCACCAAGGTTCTTGCCAGGGTAGAAGCTGACACCCGCCGCATCGCACAGATGTCCGGCTCGGACACCTTCGTAGCAGGCGCCATGTGCCTGTGCCACATCCTCTATGACCTTGAGCCCGTGCTTCTGCGCCAGCTCGTTTATAGGCTTCATGTCGCAGACACGCCCGTAGAGATGCACCACCATGATGGCACGGGTGCGCTCCGTGACGAGCTCTTCGATGCGATCCGGATTGATGAGATAGTCCTCCAGGCGCGGCTCGCACAGCACAGGCTGCAGTCCGGCGCGGCTCACCGCCAGGATGCTGGCGATGTAGGTGTTGGAGGGTACGATGACCTCGTCGTCCGCCTTCCAGCCGAGCATCCGCCTGTAGGCCAGCAAAATCATCGTCAGGGCATCCAGTCCGTTGCCCGTCGGCACGCAGTACTTCGCGCCGCAGTATGCCGAGAAGGCTTCGCTGAAGCGCATATTCTCCTTTCCGAGCAGATACCATCCGCCCCTGACCACGCGCGACACCTCAGCCGTCAGCTCCGGCTCGAAGTTGTTGTTCACGCGCCGGAGGTCGAGGTACGGAACAGACCCATCTAAATCTCCCCTTAAAGAGGAGACTTTCTTTCCTGAGTCCTCCTCCTTTAAGGGGGAATTAGAGAGGGTCTGGAGGCTAAGGTTTATCTCGTACGTATCGTAGCAGACAGCGCGGCCACCGAAGCCTTCCTTCTGGAAGATAAGTCCCTCGTTCAGGTAGTGGCCGCCGTCCTCGTTGGATGAACCGAAGTCGACGTACTCCAATTGCTTGTACCGCTCGCTGACGAGATGGCGGAAGAGCAGGTCCAGAGCGCCGTAGGTGCGCCCTTCCTCGCCGCTGGCGATGTACTGCATGTGTGCCACCTTGCGCCACTCGAAGACGATGCAGCCCGCCACGATGCGCTTCTCGTGCCGCACGATGTAGAGACGGATGTTCTTGGGGAAGTGCTCCATGAGCACCTCCATCTCCTGCACGGTGTGGGTGGGAGTGGCATTGTGATAGGTCTTCAGCACGTGTTCCAGCAGCTCCCAGTACTCATGCAAAGTCTGTGTGTCGCCCTCCGCCATGCGGTCGATGTAGAAACCGTGCTCCACGGCCTTCTTTGCCTGCTGGATGCGCGACGTCCTCATCTTCAGCGGATAGCGCATAGAGATGCAGGTACTCACCAGCCGGTGCGTGAGTTGTGCGCCGGCGCGGAAGAGGGCGTAGAGGTCCTCGCCCGACGGAACACTGCTATATATATAAGGTATAGGCTTGTAGACGAAGCGTTCGGCTCCCATCATGTCGCGATAGTACCCGAGGACGGCCTGCATCACCTCGAGCACTTCCTTCTGCGTCACGTCGGGCAGCACCAGCAGTCCGCCGTAGGTGAGCCCTTGGTGGGAGTAGACGGTGCGGGTCTCCTTGTCCCAATTGGCAGGCAGCACGGCCACCAGGTCCTTCGTTGTCAGGCTCTTCTCCTTGAAGTCTCCGTCGGGCGAGATGCCGGTGTAGATAAGGAGCGAGCAGTCGAAGAAGCGGTCGGAGTGGTAGTCCATGAAGCCACGCTTGATGAGGAAGGTGCCGTTCTTCGACATCTCCACGAACGCGTCCCACGTCTCCCGGCGATAAACTGAATATGGTATAATGGTCATACGTGTTTACTGTTTGTTGTCGGCTCCCTGCGCTCCGCCGGTACACGGGCGGACAGGCACGAAGTCCGGTTCTTGATTTCTTCTACAGGCCAAGCAGGGCCTTGAATTCTTCGTAGTCGTGGATGTAGTCCTCAGCCAGGTATTCCTCCGATGCCAGGCTGATACATGCGGCATGAGGCGTGAAGTTTCCCAGCCGGCACCAGACGAGCGGCGGGATGTAGACCCCGCAGCTGGGGTCGTCCATGTGCAGCAGAAGGGTGCTGCAGCCGTCGTCTATCTCGATGTCGAAGCTGCCGCCGATGGGGAAGAGCACCATTTCGCAGGTGCGATGGGCATGGTCGCCGCGCATGCAGTCGTCCTGTATGTCGTACGTCCAGAAGACGCGCTTGATGGGGAACGGAATGTGCCCTTCCCCCTCGCCGAAAGCCAGGCTGCCGCGGCGGTCGCTTATTTTCGGGAGCTGCACCATGAAGCATCCCTTTGGGAGCTGTGTTTCCTTGGCTGAAATCATTCTGAGTGATATTTTTTGCAAAGTTACGATTTTTTTTCCTTAAAAGCTTGCGCAGTTGGCAAAAAAACTCTACCTTTGCATCGCAATTGAGAAAGATAGCGGTTTCTACACCACTTGAAGCTCTATAAGGCAAGGAAGTTTGGGTGAGTGGCTGAAACCACCAGTTTGCTAAACTGACGTACGGGTTACCGTACCGGGGGTTCGAATCCCCCAGCTTCCGCAAGGCGACGAGACACTGCGGTGCGAGCTGAATCGCGAAAAGGAACTCGTCAAAGAGAAAATAAGAATGGCGCTTTCGTCTAGCGGCTAGGACACATGCCTCTCACGCATGGAACACGGGTTCGATTCCCGTAGGCGCTACAGCTGACAAGGAAAAAGGATATGCAAAGCAAGCATGTCCTTTTTTCGTATCACGGCACGCGCTTATGGCAAACACGGCACGCGCTTATTTGTGACGGGGCACGCGCTTATTTGTGACGGGGCATGGGGCGGGTATAAAAACAGGACAACGGATTCCTCCGAGGTCCGGGGAGCTTTGCTTGCTGGCAGGCAGCGAAGGAGTCTGTCCGGAGTGTCGGGGGAATCCGTTGTTCTTTTGTCTGGGCTCTGAGCCTCAGCCTGCGGTTACTTCACCAGGACTTTCTTCACCGTTCCGTCGTTCATGCGGATGATGTTGATGCCCTTCTGTGAGATGGTGAGCTTGCGTCCGCTAAGGTCGTAGACGTCGCTCGGAGCGCTCTGTTCGGCGTCCTGAACCTTGCCAATGGCTGTTCCGAAGTCGGCAATGGCGGACTTGGCTGCATTGACAATCGTGCCGTTGCTGCGGTCGATGAGCAGTACGACGGCAGTCAGCTGCGTCTTGTCCTGTATCAGGGAATTGCCGTCGATGGAGGCAGAAAAGCTGTGCTTCTGCTCTTCGCCTGCCACAATCTTCGGGTCTACAGAGCCGTCGACGCCGGTCATCGGCTCACAGCTTGCCACAACGACGTGGTCGTAGGTGATGTCGGAAACGGGTGAAGTGGCCTTGCACCACCAAGCCATGTCGCCACCGACGCTCTGGCCGCTGTAGTAGTTGGTCTGTGCCCAGTTGCTGCCCGTGCCCGTCAGTCCGTCTTCGACGAGGACGTAGGCTATGCCGTACTGACCGTCGTTGTCGTCGTACGAGAAGCGGGTTGTCGTGTTGAACACCACTTCCGTCTTAGCGGCGCTGCTCCATTCAGCACTCAGGTCGATGGAGCCCGGCGCAACTCTGGCAAAGGCCTTGTTCAGGGCACCCTGCAGCGTGGAGAACGACGGGTCGGCCTCGAACTGGCGGTCCGTAATGGAGTTGGGGAAACCGCTGGTGTATGTGTTGATGACAGGCTGGTAGTCGCTGATAGCCATGATGTCGCCGTAGTGTGCGGCAATCTGCACCACCTGGTCGCCATAGGCCTCGTGCACCTTCTCCATGCCTACCATGCCGCGGGGACACCATCCGCACCATGTGCCGGTGAACTCCTCGATGACGGGTGTGACGGGCTGCTTGTCCTTCAGCGAAATCAGGAAGCCCTGTCCGCTGCTCTTCGTGGCGGTGTTGGGCTTGCCGTTGACCTGAGTGACGGTGAACGTCTTCTGCAGCTTCTTAGCCTCCGTGTCGGATGCGAAGGGGATGCTGAGGGTCTTGTATCCTCCCATAGCCATCGGTCCTACGGAAATTGTCTTCTCCTCCGTCGTGCTGCCGCCTTCTGTAGCGATAGTGTAAGAGATGGTCTCGACAGAGGTCTTGCCCATATTGGTGACGGTGACGGGGACAGAGGCGTCCTGTCCCTGGAGGACAACGTGCTGACCAAAGTCGTCGACGGAAACGCAGTCGTCCTGGAAGTTGCCGCCTTCTACGAGAATCTGGAAGGCCAGCTTGCCGAGGCCGTTGCCGTTGAGGTCGCTCCAGTTCATGCCTGCCTCGGGATTGCCCACGAAGAACGAATTGGGTGCGTCGGTGCCACCGCAGCGGATGAAGTAGCCTGTGGTGCTCTTCACGCTGTAGCCGATGTAGAAGCCTTCGCCCCCCACTTCGTAGGGAGTGCGCAGCTTGAAGTCGTTGGCTCCGGCTGTCAGGGAGCCCAGCGTCGTGAGCACAACGTCGGCGTCGGCCACCTTATTGGGCAACGTCTTCGACACCCAGATTTTCAGGCTGCTGAGGTTAGACACAACGCTCGAAGCGATGTAGACGCGACCTGCGACAACAGAGGCATTCGCCAGTTGCTCGTGGCCGGCAGGGACGTAGATTGCTGCCATGAGCGTCATAGCCGTTCCCGTGCCGATGGTGTAGTCAGCGGTGCTGAAGTCGTCTTCGTTGAAGTAGCCCCACCAAACCTGGTTCTCCGTAGGAGTGATGATTCTGGCCTGCACGCCCGTTACCAGCAGGAGGGCGGCTGCCAACATGAGTAGTTTTTTCTTCATAATACTTCTGTTTTTTATGTTGGTAAATGTTACTTGACAGCTATCTTGCGGACGCTTGTGCCATCCGTCACGACGTAGATGCCGGGCAGGGGACGGCCCTGCACCTCTCTGCCGTTCAGGTCGCGGCAGGTTACGGAGCGTCCCTCCGATGCCTGCAGGCTGCCGATGCTGTCGTAGTCGCCGTTGACGAAGTGGATGTTCACCGTGTGCGACTCCAGTCCGATAGTGGCGCGGAGTGTAGCTGTGAGCAGTCCTTCGGAGCGTATGTCGATGGCATCGAACTGGACAAGTGTGACTCCCCCTGCCGAGAACTGCTTGGTGAGCGATGTCTGACTGCCGAGCGGCACGCATGCGCCGCCCATGCACCATTGCAGACTGCTCGGGTTGAGATCGTTACTGGTGATTTGCAACGTGGCAGAGCCTGAGCTTGCCATGCTGCCGAGCGTGCGGAGTACAAGTCCGTCGTTCGGGTTCATGGCGTTGTTCGTCTCGCACGAAAGGTCGCCGAACATGTCTTCTTCGGCAGCAATGACAACGGTCTCCCCGTCGGCAAGGTTCTTTCCCTGGAACTGGAACACAAAGCCTTGTGCCCAAGAGGACAAGGCAAAGGTCAGTCCCATGCATAGCGTAAATATCTTTTTCATAGGCTTAAATGGTTTATTCCACATGGAGTTTGACAGCCTGCTGCACGCCGCTGTCGTTGTAGACGAAGGCGACGATGCTCAGGTGCTCCGTCTTCCATTCGGGCTGCAAGGGGAGCGACATCTCGCGCCGTTCGAGCATTCCTTCCTCTACGCTGAAGTCTTCGCCCCAGGTGCCGTTGACTGCCGTGCGGAACACGTGGTTGTGAACGTATTCCTGATTGGCTTTTCCGTCGGGCATGAGCTGGAGTGCCGTGATGCTGTCCTCGAGGAGCCACACCTGGAGCTTGCCCGTGACGGTGCCGTCGGTGCCCCGTGCTTCTATAATGACGTTGAGCGAGTTGTCTGCGACTGCAGCGTATCCTTCGAGCCACAAGGGGGCAGGCTTCTGCAGCTCTTCCCTCACGACGGCAGCCCACTCGGTGTAGTTGACCGGAGTCTTCTGCCTGTTCACCAATCCCACGGGCTGGTATTCCAGCTTCCAATGGTTGTAGTATTCGTCGCCCGTCTCCGTCTTCAAGCCCAGGGCTTTGGCATTTCCGGCAAAGGCCAGCGGTCCGCCGTGGATGCCGACTGCCACGAGGGCTTCGCCATAGGTCTCGTGCAGCTGCCCGATGATGTCGGTTGCCAGCGGACAGTTCGTGCATCGCTGTCCCGTGAAGTCCTCCAGCAGGACGACGCGCTGTGCGGGTTCGGGCTTTTCGTATATCAGGCGCTCGTCCTCGGCGATGTGGTCGCAGCCAGCCAGCGCGAGACTGGTGCAGACGAGACACATTATATAATATGTATATCTGTGGAGCATCTCTCTACTTAGAAGTTATAGTTGTACGAAAGTGTGAAGCCCGTGGATGCAGGCACATAGCGGCAGACGCCTCCGGCGCAGTTGTATCCGGCACGTGTGCGCCCGTAGCCTCCCTGTATGCGGTGCTGCTTGATGTTGTAGGTGACGAGCCCCTGGTAGTAGTGCAGGCCTGTCTCGCCGCAGTTCCACATGTCGCTGACGGTAATCATCCAATGCGGCACGAGCGAGAGCTCCAGCAGTCCGTAGGCCCAGTCGCCCTGGTCTTGCTTTGTTGTCAGGTACTGCAGTTCGGCTCGGAGCGTTGTCTTGGGCGAGAACTGGTACTTGCCGTCGGCAATGAAGATGTTGGAGCAGACCATGTCGCCGTGTCCCTCCACGACCAATTGGTTGTAGCGTTGGTTGAGATACATCAGGTTCAGCTTGAAGTTCTTGCTGAGCTTTCGCGAGATTTGCACGTCGATGTCCTGATAGTTCACCGTGCCCTGCCACCTGACGTGCGAGAAGTTGACCTTCACGTTCATGCCGTACTTGCCGCCCAGGGCTGTCTTGCGCTTGAAGTTGTACCCGGCCTCGGCTTGCCAGGCAAATTCGCCGTCGGCCAGCTGAGTGGCGTAGGGATAGATGGCAGCCAGGGCGTAGGTCTGGTCTTGGGTGAAGGCAGGCAGATGATTGATGAAGGACGACGTGCCGAGCTGCGTGCGCTTGCTGCGGAAGGACATGTTCTCGCTGCGCTTCACCTGAAGCAACAGGCTCAGACCCTTCTCGGAATACGAGCCGGAAATCATGGAGGCATAGCCCTTGTCGTAGGAGTATCCGTTGTCAAAGGAAGGGTCTTGCGACTTCTGCGCGTACTCTACCAGGAAGTTCCACGGGCCTTTGTCGAGGCCGATGCGGTAGTCCCACGCGTTGACGAACTTAGGCAGGTTGTAGCGGTGCGTGGGGTCGGCGTAGATGTCCTCCTTCTTCTCGTACTTGTTCACCCAGGAGACACCCGTCATGAGCCTGACGTCGGCCTTCTGCATGCCGGGGAACCATTCGTCGACATGCAGTTCGGCATCGGCGCCGCTCACGACAGAGCTGTTCCACTTCCAGTAGCGACGCTGTACGCCGGAAAGGGCTTTCAGGGTGACGCCCTTGAGGGGTTTCACCACTACGCGCCCGCCCAGCAGGGAGTTGTCGATGCCCAGGGAGCGCTCTTCGTAGGTGCGGAGGATGAAGCCCGAGCCGAACTGCTCGTAGAACGTGCCGCCCGTCAGCTCGAACTTGCCCACTCTGCCTTTCACCCAGAAGTGCGGAACGCCCCAGCCCTCGAAGTCCTTCTCGAAGCCGGGCAACGGGTATTCCAAGAACTCCAGGCGTGCTCCGGCGTCGACGTACTTGCTCTGCAGCATGAGTTCGGCATAGGTGTTGGTCAGGAAGGAACCCTTCTTCTCGGCACCCGTCGCATCGTCGCGCCTAGGCACGAGCATCTCGCTCTGAATGCTTCCCGAGAGGGTGACGCCCTTGTCCATCCAGTCCCATGCGCCGGCGCTGAGGATGCAGCACCATGCGGCCAGGTATGTCAGCGCCCTCTTCATTGCTTGAGCAGCTGGCGAACCTTTTCTATCAGTTCCGTCTCAGCGCCGTCGGTGTAGCCATTGTGCTTGTAGACGATGTTCCCCTTGCCGTCGACAATCATGGTGTAGGGAATCATCTGGCAGCCCAGGGCACGCTTGAAGTCACCGTTCGGGTCGAGCAGGACGTCGTACTCCCATCCGTGGTTGCTCACCAGGGGCTTCACCTTGTTGATGTTCTGCGCCTGGTCGATGCTGACGGCAAAGATTTTCACGCCCGTCTCTTCCTGCCATTCCTCGTAGACCTCGCTGATGGCATCCAGCTCGCGGTTGCAGGGCTTGCACCATGTGGCGAAGAAGTCGATGATGAAGGGTTTGCCCCCGTTGTTGAGGGTGTCGGTGCGCAGTTCGGTGCCGTCCATTGTCTTCAGGGTGACGGCGGGCAGCTGTGCAAAAGCAGGAACCTGCGAAAGGGCTAAAGCCAAAATTGTAAGAAGTAGTGATTTCCTCATAGCATAATATCTTTATTCACCTTTATTAACTCGCGTGCAAAGTTACAACAACTACGGCACATACGCCGTCTCTGCCCGTTAAAATGTGTTAAGAGAGCGCGTTTTATACATAAAGTTAAGGAGAAAAGCACTACATTTGCACCTAAGTGGCAGGGATTTCTCTCTGTCGCGACACACAGACCCTTCAACTTCATACCTGCCAACCCATGAAAAAAATCATTCTCCTGTTCACGATTCTTCTTGCGAACCTCAGCGCCCGGGCACAGGTAAGCGACTACACGACGTGGATGTCCGGCCTCGATGACAAGGCCTTCGTCTGCCAGCTCTCCATCCCCGGAGCACACGATGCCTGTGCGAGCTCCTTCTCCGGCTTTCTCTCCGCCATCTACAAGGCTGCCGCACAGACGCAGAGCAAGAGCGTGGAGGAGATGCTGCCGCTGGGCGTCAGGGCGTTCGACCTGCGTCCCTGCGTGAGCGGAAGCAAGCTTCACATCAACCACGGCATCGCTACGACGAGCTTCGACTTCGACCCCGTGATGGCTCAGCTCTGCACTTATCTCGACGCACACCCCTCGGAGTTCTGCATCGTCATCATCCGTCACGAATCGGAGGGCGACAGCAACAACGCCGGCTTCGGCAGCATGCTGCAGGAAAGCCTGTCTCGCATCAAGGACCACCTCGTGGACTTCCGTCCGAACCTTACCGTAGGCGAGGCACGCGGCAAGATACTCTTCCTCAGTCGCGACGAGTACGACGCACCCATCCGCGGCGGGCGCATCGTCGACATACGCGACAACCGTTCCGACATCAACGACATGCTTGGCGCACGCTGCTACGGACCTGCCTCCAACCGCACGGCATGGTGGATGCAGGACCACTATGAGTACAGCGACGAAGCAACGAAGCAACGGGCCATCCGCGACATGCTCGCCCGCAGCACGACGCTTGCCGGAGGCTACACCTACACGTGGGTAGTGAACCAGACATCGGGCTACAAAGGCTCTACTGCCACCGCTTCTGCCTACCAGAACAACGCCAAGACGAGCAACAAATACATGCAGGAACTGCTCGCCTCGGGCAGCTACGACGGGCCTGCAGGACTTGTCCTGATGGACTATGCCGCGGACGGCGACAATGCGGGCTACTACGGGCTGAGCCTCACGAAAGCCCTCGTCGCCCACAACTTCCGCTACACCATGTCGCGTCAGGGCGATGCTGTCTACCAGTCGGGCAACCTCTTCGTAGCTCCCAAGGGGCGCGACATGATGTGGGAAGCCAAGTGCCTGCGCAAGGAAGGGCCCGTCCAGCCCAGCGGAGAAGACGCCAATGCTGCCGCGCGGCTCGATGCCGTCAAAGGTCCCACGGGATGGACAAAGTCCGACTTCGACGACTCCGAATGGGAGACGAAGCGCTTCCCGACAGCTTCGGAAGGCACCGACGCACCCTACTACTCGCGGTGGGACGGCACGTACAACGTCCTCTTCATCCGACGGGAGTTCTACGTCGACCACGACCCCGGCATCGACAGCTATCGGTTCTATGCCTTTCACGACGACGACTACAAGGTCTACCTCAACGGCACACAAATCGACGCGCAGAACGGCTACAGCACCAACTTCAACAGCTACCGCGTGCTCAGCATCAACACCAGTCGGCTGAAGACGGGGCGCAACGTGCTGGCCGTACAGGTGCAGCAGAACTGGGGCGGCGCCTACTTCGACTGCGGCGTGCTGCGCATCGAGGGGACGAAAGCCCCGCTGAAGCTCACGTCCGACGACTGGCATCCCTTCGTCGCCCCCGGGCATAACGTGGACTTCAGCACCACCGACGTTATGGCTTGCAAGATAGTGGACATCGTGGACGGAGAGGTGCCCTATGCCAAGACCGAAGCCGTGAGCATCGTGCCCGCAGGGGAAGCCGTCGTAGTGCGGAGCGACAAAGGGGCAGGCACCTACGACATCCCCGTCACGTCTGCCCCGGCGAGCCTCGACGGCAACATGCTCCTTGTCGCTGCCGCTGACCTCAGCGTCGCCCTTCCGGGCACCATCTACAGCATCGCCCCGCAAGAAGGCACGGCCTGTTTCTGCGCCCAGGACAAAGGCTCCACGCTGACAAAGGGAAGTGTCTACCTCGACCTCAGCAACCGTCAGACAGGGCACAGCTTCTACCCCATCGGCTACGACGCTGCCACAGGCATCCGCCTGCCTGAGCCACCTGCCAGCGGAGATACCTCGCCCCGCGGGGAAGACGCCATGCCTGTCAACCTCAGAGGGCAGCGCATCCGTCCCACGTCAGCAGGACAGGGCATCTACATCACCGCAGGCCGGAAAGTCCTACGGAAGTAACATACCTTTATGCTTCCCCACAGCTTTTAACAAAAACGCTGAAAGCAGAAAAGAGGAAAAGAGGAAAGTAGACATTTGATGTTTTCGAGGGTTACGGGAAAGCGGAAGATGGACTTTTCTTAGTAAAAGTTTAATATTATTATATAATTATATTATATAATT
>JAFUVM010000145.1 GCA_017483665.1 Bacteroidaceae bacterium | reverse complement strand
GAAAGGGCAGCGGGAATGAGGCACTCCCCCAAAGGGGGAGCGGGGAGGGGGCTGTAGGGAGGTGGCTATGCTTTTACTCGGCAGTCTTGAAGAGGTCCTTGATGCCGCCGATGGAGCCGAGCAGGTTCGTGGCTTCGTAGGGCAGGTAGACGGTCTTCGTCTTGTCGCCTTCGGCCAGTTCCTGCATCATCTGTATGTATTTCTGTGCAAGCAGGTAGTTGGCGGGGTTGGTCGACTTGCCGACGGCCTCGGTGATGAGTTCGATGGCCTTTGCCTCGGCCTCTGCCACGCGGATACGTGCCTGCGCTTCGCCCTCAGCCTGCAGGATGGCTTCCTGCTTGGCGGCTTCGGCTTTGTTCACGATGGCCGTGCGTTCGCCCTCGGAGGCAAGGATTTCGGCAGCCTTCTGGCCTTCGGAAGTGAGGATCTGCGCACGCTTGTTACGCTCGGCCTGCATTTGCTTTTCCATCGCGGTCAGCACGCTGTCCGGCGGCGTGATGTCCTGCAGCTCCACGCGGTTCACTTTGACGCCCCACTTGTCCGTGGCGTCGTCGAGCACAGCCGAGAGCTTCTTGTTGATGGTGTCGCGGCTGGTCAGCGTCTCGTCGAGTTCCAGTTCGCCGATGATGTTACGCAGTGTGGTCTGTGTCAGCTTTTCGATGGCGTTGGGGAGGTTGTTGATTTCATAGGTTGCCTTGAAGGGGTCCACAATCTGGAAGTACAGCAAGGCGTTGATTTCGGTCTGCACGTTGTCCTTTGTGATAACGTTCTGCTTGGGGAAGTCGTACACCTGTTCGCGCAGGTCGATGGTCGTGGAGTACTGGTAGCGCCCGTGGTTGAGCACGACGATGGACTTGGCTCGGTCGATGAAGGGGATGATGATGTTGATGCCCGGCTGCAGGGTGGCATAGTAGCGGCCCAGGCGTTCCACGATTTTTGTCTCCGACTGCGGGATAATCACCAGTGCCATTTTGGCAATGAGAACCACCAGAACTACGATGGCGATGAGGAAGTAAGTCATAGCATTTACGATTTTACAATTTACTATTTACTATTTATTTACGATTTATCCATTTAGTTATTTATTCCCCTTTCAAGAGAGTTGGGGGAGGGCTTTCTGTTTATAATTTATAACCCTTAACCTTTTAATTTTTTAACTTTTTAACCTTTTAACCTTTCCACCGTGATGATGGTGCTTTCGCGCGAGATGACGCGGACGGTGGAGCCTTCGGGGATGTCCTGAGGGTCATTCGTGACGGCCTTCCAGACGTCGCCGTCTATCTGTACGCGGCCGAAGCTGTCGGCCTTGACGGTCTCGACCACGCGTCCCTTGCGCCCGAGCAGGGCGTCGGCGTTGCTCACGCGTTTGTCCTCGCCGTTGTGCAGATAGCGGCAGGCGAACGGGCGCACATAGAAGATGCTGGCCAGGGTGAAGACGGCAAAGACAGCCAGCTGCACCAGGATGCCTGCGCCCAGGGCGTCGGCGATGCAGGCGAAGACGGCTCCGATGGAGAAGCAGATGATGAAGAAGTCGCCTGCGGTGAGTTCCAGAATCAGGCAGACAACAGCCAGGATGGCCCACATCTGCCACAGGTGTTGTGCAAAGTAATCAAGCATATTCATTTACAATTTGACAATTTACGATTTACAATTTATGTACTATTTAACAGTATACTGCTTGTCTGTATTTGCGGCTCAGAGACATTCCCCCAACGGGGGAGCGGGGAGAGGCCTTTTCAGAGCGAGAGGATGAAGTCGTCCCATTCCTTGGATGACCCTTTGCGGCCGAACACCTTCGAGTAGAGACGGCTTCGCGTCGTGGCGACACTTTCCTTGGAGTGCGCTGTGAGCTGGGCGATGTCGCGGGGCTGGAGGTGTATCTTGGTGAGGAGGCTGACGTGCAGCTCCTGTTCGCTCATGGGGTAGAGGCTGTAGAGTTTCTCGGTCAGGCCGGTGTAGATGCTGTCGATGAGCTCTGTCAGGTCGGCCCAGTCCTGGTAGCTGAGCTTGCGTCCGGCGTTGAGGCACTCCTGCAGGCGGCGGTAGACGGCGGAGGAGAAGATGGCGGTCTCGGCCTGCTGGCGCTTGGCGTTCTCGATGACGGCTACCTTATTATTATAGTCGAGCGTGGCCTTCTTCTCCTCCAGCTCCAGGCGGAGGACCGAGTTCTCGTCGCCCAGTTTCTTGATGAGGCTCTCCAGTTCGGCTATCTTCTGCCTGCCGCCCTCGATGTCGTACTGAGCCTGCATGGCGTGTGCCCTGTCGAGGCGTTCCTGCATGGCTGCTATCTTGCGGCGGCTGTTCTGCACGGCTACCACGAAGAGGGCGATGTAGGTGACTGTCCCGAAGACGACGAGGAACAGCTCGCGGCTTGTCAGTATGGACAACAGCTCGTTCACCTCTCCTGACTATTGTTTGATGCGGACTGTCGACTTGACCGTCGTCTTCTGTCCCATCGTGTCGTTGTTTGCTTCGGACGTAACGCCGCTTACCCATCCGTCGGCCTGGAAGGTATAGACATCCTTGACGTCCATCTTGAACTTCATCATGCCTGTGCTGAGGACGGCGTCGATGTTCTGGCGTATCATGTCGGCCTGTGCGGGCATCAGCTTCTCGACTTGGTCGATAATCATCTGCTTCATTTCCTGCGGAGTCATGTCGATGGTGGAGTTGGTCTGAATGGTGCCGTCCTGGCCGACGCTGTAGGTGCGCTTCATCTTCAGGCCTTGCTGATTGAGGTACTCGTCCTCCATGCCGGAGCTGACGGTCTTGCCGTTGAGGGCGAGCGGGCTGCTGTTCATCTGCATCTGCTGCGTGATGGCCTTTTCGGTGAGCTGTCCCATGATCTGGTCTTCCAGGATGTCCGTCGAGATGCCGGGCGTGGCAGGCACTTCCGCCAGCACCTTGTCGATGACCTTCTTAGCGCCGTTCTTCACGTCCTCGAAGTTGAGGATTTTCGTCACCTTGCCGTCCTTGTCGGTGGCCAGCGTGGTTTTCACGTTCTTCAGCATCTCCATACTCAGGGAAACGATGCGTCCCACCATGTCGTTCTTGTCGGCGTCGGTCTGCACGTCGGTCACGGTGACGTCCATCACGTAGCCGTCGGCAGTGGCGTCGGTCACGGTGTACTGTGTCTCGACGGTCATCGTGATGGACTTCTGTCCGGCGATGTTGGTAGTGGTCTCTGCCACGTAAACCTTCTGCATGCCCTTCTGCATCTTCGGGGCAATCTTTGTCTGTGCGCCGGCCACGAGTGCTGTGAGCAGCAGTAAGCCTGTCAATAGAGTCTTTTTCATAGCGTGTTATTTATTAAATAGGTGAATGAATGTCTTCGGATGCGAACTCGTGTTTTGTGAGAGCAAAGGTACGGCAAAATGTTGAGTCCGCCAAGTTTTTTCGTTTGCAATAATTTGCAGTGTGCTTAGGGGTTTGCAAAAGTTCGCGCTGCGGCGTTGCGGAGGCTGTTTCGGCTAATTCTTTTTCTTGTAGAAGCGCACGTAGTCAATCTGATAGCGGTAGGGCAGCTCCTTGGGGTCGACGCGCCCCACCCAGTGGCCGCCCAGCTGCATGTCGAGCAGGAGGTACATGGGCCGGTCGTAGGGGAACTGCCGCGGTCCGAGCTCGGGCTCGCGGCGGTAGGTGAAGGTCAGGCGGTCGTTGACGAGGAAGCAGACGCTGTCCTCGTAGAGCTCCACGCTGTAGACGTTCCACTTCCCCTGCCGGATGGGGGCCGTGTAGTGCCAGTCCTGGCTTTTCCGCGCCTCCAGGTCGTACTCGGTCACGGCGGAGTGAATCGTCTGGTGGGCGTAGTCGTCGGCATTGAGCCGCTCCATGATGTCAATCTCCCCGTCGTCCGGCCACCGTCCCTCGGGCAGGAGCCATGCGGCAGGCCAGGCTCCGCTGGCGTCATCCATGCGCAGACGGATGTCTATCCTGCCTCGCTGGAAGAGCACCCTGCCGCGGGTGTAGACGCCTCCCGTCAGGAAATGCGCCGTGTCCTCGGGCAGGAAGTCGTTCGTGCGGCCGTAGAGGATGAGCCTGCCGCCCCGCACCTCGTAGAGACGGTCGTCGGAGCTCATGTACTTGTTCCACTCCGAAGGGTTCGGGAAACGCGGGATGCGCGTCCACTCGTCGGAGAGCTGCCGCCCGCGGAACTCGTCGTGCCACACCAGTTCCCACCCCTCGCGCCGGGGTGCAGACCGCTTCCCGGGCTTGGCATTCACGGAGGAAACGATGCAGAGGAAGGCCATCAGGCCGGTGACAAAGGATTTGTGATACAGCATATACTCAGCTTTTTGCATGCAAAGATACACATTTTCCTGCAAACGACCGCGCATATCCCGCAGAAAGCGCAAAGAAAATGACCAGGAGACGCCCGGCGCTTATTTCGGAAGAGCCTCGCGCTTATTTCGGAAGCGCCTCGCGCTTATTTCGGAAGCACCTCGCGCTTATTTCGGAAGCACCCTGCGCTTATTTCGGAAGAGCGTGCCGTGTTGGGCAGAAGAGCGTGCCGTGTTGAAAACAGCAAAACGATCATCCCCTCGCCGTTCTGTCGGATTTGCAATCCGACAGCATAGAATATAAGCATTTATAATGCGATAAAACAGAACCGACAGCATGGAATATAAGACTTTACAACGAGAAAAACATAATATCGGGATTGCAAATCCCT
>JAFUVM010000022.1 GCA_017483665.1 Bacteroidaceae bacterium | reverse complement strand
CTGGCTATTATCCTTTTGTTAGGAAACGAATTGGAATAATGAGAATAATAAACTCACGAAAGGGAAGGCATCTAATATGATTATTATAATTATTCTAATTCGTTTCTAATCAGCTGCCCAAACACTTCTCTAATTTCTAATCCCTACTCAAGTTTATGAAGTTAAAGTGGAAGTTAAAATGGAAGTAAACTCGCTACGCGAGTGGAAGTTATAAGAGGACAATACAAAATGAGCAGACAGCATCCAAATCTATCGTCCAGCCAGCGTGCTGGCTTAACTTCCTGTGCGTAGCGCATAACTTCTTATTTAACTTCATTTTATAACTCCCGAAACTTAAATAATCCCTATTTAATGTTTCAGCCTGTTCCTGCCGGCATCTATCCTGAGGAAAGTGAAGAGCAGGATGGTGAAGCCCCATAGCGACGAGCCGCCGTAGCTGAAGAAGGGTAGCGGGATGCCGATGACGGGTGCAAGGCCAAGCACCATGCCAACGTTGATGAAGACGTGGAAGAGGAAGATGCTCAGCACGCAGTAGCCGTAGATGCGCCCAAAGGTGTAGGGTTGTCGCTCAGCCAGATGCAGGAGCCTCAGGATGAGTGCCAGGAAGAGCATCAGCACGACGGAGCAACCGATGAAGCCTTCCTCTTCGCCCACGGTGCAGAAGATGAAGTCGGTGTCCTGCTCCGGCACATACTTCAGCTTCGTCTGTGTGCCGTTGAGGAAGCCCTTGCCCTCCAGTCCGCCCGAACCGATGGCTATCTTTGCCTGAATGACGTTGTAGCCGGCTCCGCGTGGGTCGTCCTCCAGTCCGAGCAGTACCCGGATGCGTGTCTGTTGGTGGGGCTCCATGACATCGTTCAGTACGAAGTTGGCGGAGTAGTGGAACGCCATGCTGCCCAGCGTGAACAGGGCAATGAGGCAGTAGGGGATGGAGCGTTCGCGCAGCGAGAGGTAGAGCAGATACACGGCCAGGGCTCCGCAGACAAAGGTCATCAGCCACACGGCATTCCACTGGTAGATGTAGCGGGCGGAGAGAATGGCTGCGGCATCAATCGCCAACGAGATGAACAGGATGGAGAAGGCTTTCTTCGCTCCCTCTCCGTAGACCCAGACGAGTCCGGCGGTGAAGACCTGTATGAGCAGCATCACGAGGCCTCCGCCAAGGCTCATCGCCTCGATGTCCCAAAGCGGTTCGTCGGCAAAGCGTACGCCTACCACAAAATAGACGATGGCTGAGAGTGCTGCAAAGAGCAGGCAGCCGGGCATCCCCTCGCGGTAAAGGGCCAGGAAGAGTGCCAAGTAGACGAGGGCGGTTCCCGTCTCCTTCTGCATGACAATCAGCCCCATGGGAACCACAATCAGGGCCACGGCTATGAGGAAGTCGCGCCAATGCCGGACGTCGAAGTTGTAGGTGCTCATCACCTTTGCCAGACAGAGGGCAACACCAAACTTCGCGAACTCGGCAGGCTGTATGCTGAAGGAGCCTATCTTTATCCAGGACAGCGAGCCCTTGATGTCGTGTGCAAGGAAAGGCGTAGCCAACAGCAAGCCAAGGAAACATATATATATAATGTATGAGAGCGACTCAATGAGTCTGTCGTCTACCATGAGGATGAGCATGCCGAGGACCAGCGAACTGGCTATCCAGACAATCTGCATGCCGCTTCGGGTGGAGAAGTCCAGAATGTTCGTCGTTTGCTCATAGTCGTAGCAGGCTCCGCACACACTCATCCAGCCCAGTGCCAGCAGCACAAGGTAGATGAAGATGGTGAGCCAGTCGAACGACCGCAGCAATGAGGGTGATTTAGTCTTTTCCATCCGATGCAGATTCGTTAGTTTCCGTTTCCTTTGGTGCGGCCTTCTCTCTTTCCGCCTGTGCAGGGGTGGGGGAGAGGCTGTGGGGGCCGTACAGATGCTTGTTCTCGAAGTCGGTGGCGCGGGCTTGGCTTGCCTCGGAGAGATGTCCGTTGATGTACTGTTCCATCATCAGGGCACCGATGGGAACGCCGTAGGTGGCTCCCCAACCGCCGTTCTCCACGTAGACGCAGATGGCAATCTTCGGGTTCTCGCGCGGAGCAAAGCCCATGAAGACGCTGTGGTCCTGGCCGTGCGGGTTCTGTGCCGTGCCCGTCTTGCCGCATACTTCATACATCGAGGTATTGGCCAGACGGCATGTGCCGCCCACGACGGCCTGCCGCATGCCTTGCACCACAGTCTCGTAGTGCATGCGGTCCACTTTCGTATAGTGCTTGCGGGTGTAGGTCGTGTCGGGCGCTATGCCTTGCACTTCCTTCACCACGTGCGGGGTGATGTAGTAGCCGCGGTTGGCAATCGTGGCACCGAGGTTGGCTATCTGCAGGGGCGTCAGGTTGACTTCGCCCTGTCCGATGCTGATGCTGATGACGGTCAGTCCGCTCCAGCTCCCCTTGTAGGCCTTGTCGTAGAAGGGTGCGTTGGGAATCATGCCGCGCTTCTCGCCGGGCAGGTCGATGCCGAGCTTGTAGCCAAAGCCCATGCTGACCATGTAGTCCTTCCATGTCGTCATGGCGTCCTGCACGGTCGGGTACTTCTTCCTGTTACCGAACATATAGTAGAGTCCCCAGCAGAAGTAGCCGTTGCACGAGGTGGCGATGGACGGGACGAGTGGCAGCGGCGAACCGTGGCCGTGGCAGCCTACCGTGAGTCCCTTGTAATGGAAGCCGCGGCTGCACGGGAAGGTCGTGGAGGGGTTGATGATGCCTTCCTGCAGGAAGGTGAGCGCCTGGCGTGTCTTGAAGGTGGAGCCGGGCGGGTATTGTCCCATGATGGCACGGTTGAGCAAGGGCTTCAGCGGGTCCTGAGCCAGCAGCTTATGGCTCTTGCCTCGCTGCCTGCCCACCATCATGCGCGGGTCGTACGTGGGACTCGACACCATGCAGAGCACTTCGCCTGTGCTCGGTTCGATGGCGACGATGCTGCCCAGCTTGCCTTTCATCAAGCGTTCGCCCAAGGCTTGCAGCTCGATGTCGATGCTCATCGTCAGGTTGCGCCCGGGGATGGGAGCAATGTCGAACTTGCCGTTCTGGTAGCGTCCCTTGAGCCTGCCGCGGGCGTCGCGCAGCAGTATCTCCATGCCCTTCTCGCCGCGAAGCACAGCCTCGTACGAACGTTCCACGCCCAGCGTGCCGATGTAGTCGCCGCTGCGGTAGTAGGGGTCTGCCTCAATGTCGCTGGGACTTACTTCGCCGATGTCGCCCAGCAGGTGTGCCGCGTTCGGGTAGTTGTACTGGCGGATGCTGCGTTTCTGTATGTAGAAGCCGGGGAAGCGGAACAGCTTCTCCTGGAAGCGGCTGAACTCTTCGGTGGAGAGCTGACTCATGAAGAGCTGCTGGGTGTAGCTGCTGTAGCCCGGGTTGCGCCTATGGTCCTTGATTTCCGCCATGCGACGTTCGTACCAGTCGCGTGTGATGCCCAGACTTTCGCACAGGTTCAGCGTGTCGACGCCTTGCTGTTCCGCCATGATGACCATGAGGTCGTAGGCAGGCTGGTTGTAGACGAGCAGTTTGCCGTTGCGGTCGGAGATGGCTCCGCGGGCGGGATATTGTATGCGTTTGAGGAAAGCGTTCGAGTCGGCACTGACCTTGAAGTCCTCGCTGAGCAGCTGAAGCGTGAAGAGACGAACCAGGTAGACAATGATGATGACCACTGCCGCACCGCCTATCACGTACTTCCGCTTCTCCAGCTCGTAGTCGGGCTTCGTCGAGTCTTGCCGTCCGTCCATAGTGCCGCGGTCATTTCTTGGGGTTACGCACCGTCTCGACCACAATGGCTATGAGCATGGAGGCAGCGTAGCTCACGCCCATGCTGATGGCGATGTCGTCGATGCGGAAACAGGAGAAGCCCTCGAGGGCGAAGTAGACAACGTGGTGCACCAGGAAGAGCAACGCCATGAAGCGCAGGTAGTTCCACCGTCCCATTACGGAGAACGAGGGACGGAGCTCTTCCTCGGAATCACGCGGGGCCATGAACTCGAGCAAAGGCGGCTGCAGGAGTGCGATGAGGGTCATCGCTGCGCTGCCGATGCCGGCCGTGCCTGCGAAGATGTCTGCCACGAAGCCCAGACCGAAGCCCCACAGCAAGGCTTCCGAGCGCGACGTGCCCAAGGGCAGGGTGACGACGATAAGCGGGCACAGCAGCGGTGCGCCCCAGCCCCAGGGGTGAATCTGGTCGAGGACAAGCACCTGCAGTGCCAACAGCACCAGTGCCCATGCCATGCGGCGAAGAATGGAGATAATCATTGTGCCAGGAGCGAGTCGAGCTCTTCTTTGTTGTGGTTGTTGATGACGTTGACGTGACGGATGTTGGCGATGTCGGTGCTCAGCAGAATCTCCAGCTCGTAGGCCATGCCGTCGCTGCTGTTGTGTATCTCTGCCACTTTGCCCAGGAAGATGCCAGGCGGGAAGACGCTGCTGAAGCCGCTTGTCTCCACGACGTCACCCTTCTTGATGCGGGCGTGGCGCGGCACCTCGTCCATCGAGGCACGCAGCGTCCGGCCTCCCTTCCACTTCATGTACCCGAAGTACTCTGTGCCGCGCAGCCGGCAGCTGATGCTGCTGTGGCTGTTCAGCACGGACATGACCAGGGCGTAATGCGGCGTGACTTGGCTGACGATGCCCACTACGCCCGTGCCGCTCACTACGCCCATCTCCGGCTGCACGCCGTCGTTGCTGCCAACGTTGATGACCAGCATGTTGTCCTTTTGCCGGACGCTGTTGTCCACCACGCGGGCCGGTATGAGCGTCATGCCGCTGAGGATCCGTGTCTGTGCCTGTTGGGTGAAGGAGGAGTCGGCACGCAGGTCGGCCAGCTCGTGGCGCAGCACGTCGTTGTTGTACTGCAGCATGATGTTCCTTTGGGTGAGCGCGGCGTTTTCGGTCGGCATCCTCAGGTACGAGAGGACGTATGCTTCCCATTCGTGCACCTGTGCGGCAACGCTGTTGGCCTGTGTGAACCAGACGCTGCCCTGGTAGTGGTTGTACTGGAAAAGCAGGAATCCACTGAGCGCTTCCAGCAAAAGGAAGAGTGCCCAGTGGATGTAGGCTGTTATGCGCTCGATGAAATCACTCATAGTCCATAGTCCATAGTCCATAGTTCAAAGTCCATAGTTATTCATTGATGTCGTCTGTTGCAGGGCGTAGCCTAACTATGGACTATGCACTATGAACTCATAACTGTACTCTACATCAGGAATGCGAAGTTGTTGATGTTCTTCAGGGCCACGCCCGTGCCCTTTGCCACGCTGTGGAGGGGGTCGTCAGCCACGTGGAACTCGATGTTGATTTTGTCCGTCAGTCGCTTTGCAAGGCCTCTGAGCAGTGCGCCGCCGCCGGTGAGCCAGATGCCGTTCTTCACGATGTCGGCATAGAGCTCGGGCGGAGTCTCCTCGAGTGCACCGAGCACAGCGGCCTCAATCTTGGCGATGGTCTTCTCCAGGCAGTGTGCTATCTCCTGGTAGCAGACGGGCACCTCCATGGGAAGGGCCGTGATGCGGTTCGGGCCATGCACGATATAGTCCTCCGGAGCGTCCTCGCCCAGGTCGGTCAGGGCTGCGCCCACGTGTATCTTGATGCGCTCTGCCATGCGTTCGCTCACCTTGACGTTGTGCTGACGGCTCATGTATTCCTGGATGTCAGCTGTAAGCTCGTCGCCAGCCACGCGCAGGCTCTTGTCAGCCACGATGCCGCCCAGCGATATGACGGCAATCTCGGTGCTGCCGCCGCCTATGTCGACTATCATGTTGCCTTCCGGGGCCAGTACGTCGAGTCCGATGCCGATGGCTGCTGCCATGGGCTCGAAGATGAGGTACACCTCGCGTCCGCCGGCATGCTCTGCACTGTCGCGCACGGCACGGAGCTCCACTTCGGTGCTGCCGCTGGGCACACCGATGACCATCTTCAGGGCAGGCGTGAAGAGACGGTTGCCCGAGTGCGTCATCTTGATAAGGCCGCGCATCATCTGCTCGCAGGCGTTGAAGTCGGCAATGACGCCGTCGCGCAGCGGACGGATGGTGCGTATCTCGGGATTGGTCTTTTCGTACATCATCTTGGCCTTGTCGCCCACGGCTATCATGCGTTCCGTGCGGCGGTCGAGTGCCACAACGCTCGGTTCGTCCACCACAATCTTCCCGTCGCTGATGATGATGGTGTTGGCCGTGCCGAGGTCCATGGCTATTTCTTTGTTAAGGGAAAACCAGTTCATCTTATTTTGAAATTAAGAGTTAAGAGTTAAGAGTTAAGAATTAAGAACGCTGGAACTTTGGGGCACACTTTTGCCGCTCTGCTGTCAACCATTTTTAATTCTTATTTCTTAATTTTTAATTAGCAAACCAATTGTGAATGGCAGTGTCGTAGTGGCTGCTGACACCGAAGGCCTGGGTGGCGAACCACTGGCGGTCTGCCAGCTCGCTCTGTGCGCCCTGCTTCTTCAGCAGGTCGAGCAGGGGCTTGTACTCAGCCTTGGAGGGCACGATGATGACGTCGCGGAAGTTCTTGGCTGCAGCACGGATGAGGCTGATGCCGCCTATGTCGATCTTCTCGATGATGTCAGCCTGGCTTGCACCGGCTGCCACTGTGTCCTCGAAGGGGTAGAGGTCCACGATGACGAGGTC
Organism: Bacteroidaceae bacterium; assembly: GCA_017483665.1. Taxonomy (GTDB): domain Bacteria; phylum Bacteroidota; class Bacteroidia; order Bacteroidales; family Bacteroidaceae; genus Physcousia. The sequence continues at coordinate 4,426 of JAFUVM010000022.1, read as the reverse complement.
GATGTCGGGGATGTCGTACTGCTGCATCTGCTGGCGGTCGCCCTCGTTCTCCCTGCGGCCCAGTATGCCGCCAAAGACTTTCGGGTGCAGTGTCTTCACTCGTCCGCCCAGGATGCTGGGGTAGGTTGTCACGTCCTCCACCTTGCGGCAGGGGATGCCGAGGCTCTCGATGAAAGCCTGGGTGCCGCCCGTCGAGAGCAGCTCCACGCCTTCAGCATTCAGTGTACGCAGAATCTCTTCCAGTCCGTCCTTGTGGAAAACGGACACCAGGGCACGTTTTATTCTTCTTGTCTCCATATTTATAGCATCGGTTAAATTTGTGCGTGCAAAGATACGAAATTATTCTGATACGGCAATAACTTTTCCCGCGGAAATCAAAAAATTGTTTTCCTGCATTGCCTAAGGCGACAGACACGACGCAGATTTTCATGCCTCTGCGAACCCCATGCAACCACACTCCGTGCGCTTATCTCGGAAGAGCCTCGCGCTTATCTCGGAAGAGCCTCGCGCTTATTTCGGAAGAGCAAGGCGCTTATTTCGGAAGGGCACGCCCTTGTTTCTCGGGACTGTGCTCCGCTGGCGTGCCAGTCGTGCAGGCCGTTGACCCTCATCCCCTTGCGAAAAGTCGCAAAATCAGCATCTAAAATTGACAATTTTGCACAAATAACAAATTAAACGCACGTTTTCTTGTGCCATATTAAATAATTGTTATAAATTTGCGGTTGATACCGATTTTGCATATCTGCACCGTTTACGGGAAGGGAAAAAAAGGTATCAGAACAGGTACACCGACCTTGGAAGAGACTCCTCCTTCCCCGGAAGCTGGTTTCTCAGGACTCCGCAGGAAACGGTTGCCATTGGAAAAACAGTCAGTCCGCGTACTGACCCCGTTCGCCCATACGAATTGAGCGGACGAAGAGAAGATATGCATGAATGTCAGAACAGGAAGAAGTACATAAGTCGCACGGAATGAGATGGTATGTGATGCTTCACCGTAATCCGCAATGGATTGAGACCATGCTCGACAAGGAACAGAAAGGCGAACTGCTGAACCCTCTGCAACAGAGCTTGGGCCAGCAGCCCGAACCCTTTGAGTTCTATGTACCTTATTTATATATGCGACCCGATGCCTCCGACGAGATTCGCCGCATCTTCCACCACTTCGTCTTTATCCGTGCCTCCGAGAGGCGAATACAGGAACTTGTATCGTCCGACTGGAACTCGCTCACCCGCCTGCGCCTCGTCCACTACCGCAGCAGGGCTGGCTCCCAGATAACCATTTCAGACCTCGAGTACCAGCAACTCCATGACATTATGTATAATAGTCAGCTGAAGGTTTTCTTCGGTGTGCCTACAGCCTCCGTGCGGGAAATGGAGGTCGGCAGCAAGGTGATGCTCCGCATAAAGAACTGGGAGAACCACCCCGGCATTATCGAACGCATCAGGCTCCGCAAGGACGGCGTCAGCATCCGCGTCTCCTTCAACTTCCTCGGGCGCACGAAGAGCGTCACCTTCGACGACCTTCACGACGGCGACATCAGCTATGCCGACGACAACACCGAGCAGCTCATCAGCGGCGATCTCATCCGTAACTTCGAACAAGAAGTAGCCATCGTCCTCGGTCATTGGTTCGAGAAAAGTTCTGCCGAGAAGAAGCTCCAGTACGTCATCCGTCTCCGTCGCCTCTATACCTATGCCGATATCCAAATTGACGAAGACGACGACCGCCGTCGCTTCACCTCCCTGATGCTCATCTGCGCCACGCTTCTCATGCAGAACGAGGCCTGTCAGCATTACTGCACCCAGCTTTTGCAATGGCTCTCCCTGGGGAACACCTCGGATTTCTCCGCCCCTGATGCACAGTCCGTTGCCTTCGACGATGCAGACCGCATAGCCTCCATGACGTTCACCGACGCCTATATGATGCTTGCCTTGTTCGTCTGCACCCGCAACCCCCACCTGCGCGACGCTGTCAAAGCCTACCGCAAGCAGCATCCCGACTGTCCCGACATCATCGGTACCTTCATCAACAAAGTCCGCGACATTCGCACCACCAAGCCCCGGAAACCAGCCAAAAGCTAAAAAATACGCAGTGCAACTGACACACCTTCGTCTGAAAGGACTCCCAAGCAATGGAGTACTTGCAAGTCTTTTTCGTAGTATTGATTGAATTGGAACTATAAATGGGGAGCCATTTATATCTAATTTAATTTAAGGATTATGAAAAAGAGTAATTTTATGGCAGTCGTAGTACTGCTGGCTGCAACATCTTGCAGCAACGAGAGTATTGACGTAAGTAACGAACAGGCTGTCGGGCAGGCGCTGGCACCGGTGACGGTGAGCGTGAGCGGCTTCTCGGTGTCACAGGAAGAGTTTCCCGACGGAACAACCCGTGCGGCGGAGGATGTGGCTGACTATTCCGGCGTGAAGGCGCTGACACTGGCTTTCTACAGCGGCAGCACGGAGACATACAAGGAGACACAGACAAGGGGCGCACTGGAAGAAGGCGAGACCTTCGGTGAGTTCTCGCTGAGCCTGCCATTAGGCAGCTACACGATGGTGGTCATCGGACATGGCCTGAACGACGGCGAACCGGCTGTCACGCTGACCAGTCCCACCGAGGCCACCTTTGGGGAGCATCCAGCCCGCGAGACGTTTGTCACCACGCAGACGGTGAACATCGCCAGCATGGATGCCGTGGACATCAGCGCCACGCTCAACCGCATCATCGCCAAGCTTCAGGTGGTCTCCACCGACGGCCGCACAGCCAACGCCGCTAAGGTGCGCGTGACGATGTCTGCCGGCGGCAAAGCCTTCAATCCCACCACAGGCTTGGCTATCAGCAACACAGGTATCATCAATACCCTTGGTATCAGTGCCGCTGCAGGAACCACATCGTCGTCGAACAGTTATCTCTTCCTTGTCACCGACGAGCAGACCATGGATGTCACCATCGAGACGCTGGATGCTGACGGTGCTGTCTTGTTTTCCAAGACAGTAAACAATGTCCCCTTCAAGCGCAACCGCGTGACCAAACTCACTGGCGCGATGTACACCAACAACAGCGTCAGCGGTGCCTTCCAAGTGGAGACAGGATGGTTGAGTGACTACAATGGCACATTCTAAGCAGGGAGGGCACGACTATGAAAAAACGATTGATTTCGGTCGGTGCCGTCTGTGCACTGACAGTGCTCCTTTTGGTGGTGGCACTGGTTTCCTGCGAGAAAGCGGTATTCGACGTCAATGATACAGCCGGCGACAAGGACGGCAACCTGCGGGTCAGCGTCTACCAGATAGAGCAGACCTCGTTCGCAAGTCTTACACGTGCTGCGGCATCCGAGGCGTGTACCCGTCTGAACTTCCTAATATACAACCTGGACGGTTCGCGGGTGAAGGCAGTTAATCAGGTCTCCAGCGACAAGAACTTTGGGCAGTGCTCGTTCCAGCTCGACGAGGGTGACTATGTGTTGGTGGTCGTGGGCCACAGCGCCAACGGCAACCCCACATCGACAAACCCTCAGAAGATTTCGTTCACCAATGCGCAAGGCTATACCGATACCTTCCTGTCCAGCGGCGACATCACCGTCGGGGACGAGCCATTGGAGATTGACGTCACACTCGAGCGCATCGTGGCTCTCTGCCGCTTCGTGCTCACCGACGACTATCCTGCCGGGGTCGCCAAGATGCAGTTCTACTACACCGGAGGGTCCGGGGCATTCGACGCCTATACCGGCCTGGGCAGTGTGAACAGCAAGCAGACGGTGACCTTCGATGTCTCCGACGGCCAGAAGCAGTTCGACCTCTACACCTTTTTGCACGATGTTTCGGACAACATCGCGCTGAAGGTGACGGCCTTGGATGCCGACGGCAACGAACTGTTCGTACGCGAGTTCGACGTCCCCATGGAGCAGAACCACATCACGTGGCTCACCGGTGCCTTCTTCAACGGCACAGGCTCGTCGTCCACCACCGTGACCGGCGTCACCGTCGATACCGACTGGGCCGGTGAGACGCACCTCACTTTCTGAGGCGGACTCTGGTTGCAACTCTTCGGATAGCAATTAACGTTAAGTGATTGGGGACAGATGCGGGTCACGTCACACGGCTCCCCCGGGAAAAGAACTCCCAAAGTGACGCACACCTGTCCCCATTTCACGGAGACGGACTTTTGAAGGCAGAACATCCTGCAAGATTCGTTCATTTTACCAGAATGTGGCTCGGAAATACAAGCATACCTCGATGCCAATGATTTCAAGCGCGATGTTCATAAGGTACTTACTTCTGGCAAAGCCGCGCGAGTTTGACCCCCGAGGGCAAGCGACGATGACCCCTGCGGGCAAAAATACACTGACCCCTTACGGCAAAATAAAAATGACCCCTGAAAACGATTGCTTTTCAGGGGCTTTTTTGTAGTTTTGAAGCCCGT
>JAFUVM010000144.1 GCA_017483665.1 Bacteroidaceae bacterium | reverse complement strand
GGCATATCCGCCACCTGAAGAACCGAGCCTTTTCGACAAAAGGGGGCTTACTTTTCAAAAATAGAATCCGCAACGCCTGTTTATCGGCATTGCGGACGATAATTTGTGCTCATTGGACTTTTAGCGGACAGCAATATAAAACAAACATATCATGACAAGAAGAAAAGCTTTTTCCGCCAGATGGACGTTACTGTCCGTCTTCCTCATCTCAGTTCTCTGCATGCCTGCAAAGGATGTGAGAATCCTTTCGCCCGACGGTCTGACCTACCTCAACGTGCAGCTGAATGAAGGCCGGCTCACCTATTCCGCCGGTTACCGCCAACCCCTCAAAGCCAAGAAGGGCGCTGTGTCCGACACGCTCGACGTGCCGATGCTCCTCGACTCGCCGCTCGGTCTCTACACCAACGTGGCCGACCTGAGCAAAGACCTCACTTTCATCCAGGAGGAACGCCCGACCGAAGATGGGACGCATAAGGAGCAGTACCACTTGCGACAAGGCAAGCAGAGCGAGATAACGAGCGAAGAGAACACTCGCGTCCTCATCTTCACCAATCCCGAAGCAAGGGAGAAAGGGCTGATGATGATGGTGATGTTCCGTGTCTTCAACAATAACATCGCCTACAGCTACCGGCTCATACAAGGTGGCGAGACTTCGGCAATCGTTGTGACAGGCGAGGCTTCGGGCTTCCGATTGCCTCCTGATGCCACGGCATTCATCTGTCCGCAGAGCGACCCGATGGTGGGATGGAAGCGTACAAAGCCCAGCTACGAGGAGAACTACATCTGGGACGCCCCCGTCACGACCCGCAGCCAGTACGGCCAAGGCTGGACTTTCCCCTGCCTCTTCCACGAAGGCGACAAAGGATGGCTCCTGATAAGTGAGACGGGGGTCAGCAGCAACTACTGCGGCAGCCACCTCAGCGACGCCACACCCGACGGCCTCTTCTCGATTGCCTTCCCTATGGAGGGTGAGAACAACGGCTTCGGCAGCACAGGCGCACAGCTGGGACTGGCCAACTGCAACATCTCTCCCTACGACTGGATGACGCAATGGACGCCCTACCGCACCCTTACCCTCGGCCCGACGCTGAAGCCTATCGTCGAGACCACCGTCACCTGGGACGTCGTGAACCAGCTCTACGAGCCAAGCATCGACTATCAGGGTTCGCGCAACACATGGTCGTGGATTCTCTGGCAAGACGCGAGCATCAACTACGACGACCAGGTGAAGTTCATCGACCTCGCCGCAAGTCTCGGCTGGGAAGGCTGCCTCATCGACGGCGGCTGGTACGAGAACATCGGGCGCGAGGGCATGGAGAAGCTCTTTGCCTACAGCAAGGAGAAAGGCATCCGTCCGTGGGTGTGGTACAACAGCAACGGCGGATGGAACGATGCGCCGCAATGTGCCCGCCAATGCATGCACAACCCCATCGTCCGCAAGCAGGAGATGCGCTGGCTGCTGGGCGGCGGTGTGGCGGGCATCAAGGTCGACTTCTTCGGCGGCGACAAACAGGAGACCATGCGCCTCTACGAAGCCATCCTCTCCGATGCCAACGACTTCGGCCTGCAGGTCATCTTCCACGGCTGCACCTTGCCGCGAGGCTGGGAGAAGATGTACCCCAACTACTGCAGCTCGGAAGCCGTGCTTGCCAGCGAGAACCTTTACTTCAGCCAGGGCTTCTGCGAGATGGAAGCACGCCATGCCTGCCTGCATCCCTTTGTCCGCAACGCCGTCGGCTCGATGGAATACGGCGGGACGGTCCTCCAAAAGCGCCTCCACAAAGACCCCGACAAGGGCAACACGCGCCGCACAACCGATGCCTTCGAGCTCGCCACAGCCATCGTCTTCCAGTCCAGCGGACAGAACTTCGCCCTCACGCCCCGCAACCTCACCGAACAGCCGCAGTTCGAGATTGACTTCATGAAGCAGGTTCCCACGACTTGGGACGAGACGCGCTTCATCGACGGCTACCCGGGCAAGTACGTCGTCCTGGCACGCCGGCACGCCGACCGCTGGTACATCGCGGCACTCAACGCGCAGGAGGAACCGCTCCGGCTGACGCTCGACGTCGGCGGCTACAACGTGACGAACCTCATCGCGGACGAGGGCGACACGAACAGCACATCATTGCAACCCCTGAAGACCGACAAGAAGGGCCTTGTCAGACTGACCGTCCAGCAAGGCGGCGGAGCAGTCTTGTACTGAGACTGCCTCCCGTGAAAAAACCAAGAAAGGCTGGCAACCATGAGTTACCAGCCTTCTTTGTGTGCCCAGAACAGGACTCGAACCTGCACGCCTCGCGGCACGCGCACCTGAAACGCGCGCGTCTACCATTCCGCCACCTGGGCATTCATTAGTTCATAGTTCATAGTTAAGAGTTCATAGTTGACTCCTTGCCACTCGCTATGAAAGGGAAAACGAAACTCATAACAAGTTTCGTTCGAGCGGAAAACGAGACTCGATGCTAAGGCACCTTGAGCTCGTTTTGCGCATGAGCGGAAAACGAGACTCGAACTCGCGACCCCAACCTTGGCAAGGTTGTGCTCTACCAACTGAGCTATTTCCGCCTGACATCATGTGAAGAGGAGGAGACTCGAACTCCCACGCCTCGCGGCACTACCACCTCAAAGTAGCGCGTCTACCAATTCCGCCACCTCTCCATATT
>JAFUVM010000003.1 GCA_017483665.1 Bacteroidaceae bacterium | reverse complement strand
TCCCTATACAGCTTGCGGAATGAGGACAGGTCGAGACTCTCGACAATGCTGCTGATTAAGCGGACGGGATCATCATCCGCGATGTCCTTGTCGATTCTTTGCGGAAAAAGTATCGTTTGATTTGGTGAATACGGGCGAAAGCGGTACCTTTGCATAACTTTGATTTTGATGTCGTAAAGGTACAACAATTTTACGACATAACAAAGCCCTGGCTTGTGAAAGTCGGGGCTTTGCAATAAAAAAAAGAGAATGTGCCTATTTTGACACACCCTCTTGTCTTTTCATGTCCCACATGAAGTTTGTCAACCGTCCATGTGCCGATGCCTTTCCTGTCCGCAAGGCAGTGGTTTCGGGAAGCAAGTAGTTGTAGGCCTGAAAGGCAGTAGTTGTAGGCTTGAAAGGCAGTAGTTGTAGGCTTGAAAGGTAGTAGTTGCAGGACGGCATGGCAGAGATTATGCTCTGGACAACTTCACGGCAGAAGGATAAGTAAGCGGCTCCATTTCTGAAGTATTGCTGTCCGGGGAAAGCACTGAAGCAAAGCTTGACGTCAGTCAAGCAAAGGTCGTCGAATGTCAAGGTGCGGAAGTTTCGCCTGCGCCTGAGGCTTTAGCCGAAGAAGCCCCTTTATTTTCTTTTCGTCCGAAAAGCCGATGGGTAGGCACATACATTGAGGTGTTCGCAAACTTCCCCGGACAGCAATAAAAGATTTTTAGCGGACACCAATAATATACAAACAGCTCCCGCATCGTCGCGACGCAGGAGCAGGGTGGCGCACCAATCTATTAACTTCAAAAAAACTAGCTGTCTGTTACTTCTTGTCTTCCTTCGGTTCCATGCCTTTGAGGTAAGTCTTCTCTCCGTTGATGTAGCTCTCGAGCTTCTGCCAGTCCTTGGGAACCCAGCGTTCGCCCTTTTCCCTGAGGCTGAGGATGTGGAAGCCTTCCTTGTCTTTCATGAGGCAGAGGTAGTACCCGTTGCTGCCCATCCGGTCGCTTCCCCGAACGACTTCGTAGAGTTCGCCAGGGTAGGGAAAGTGAGGCGGCATGAATTCGTAGTTGTAGCACTGTTCGGGATGGCTGTTGACGTAATCCAGAGTCAATGAGTAGAGCCTTTGGCAGAGGGCTGTGGCTTCTGCTTCATATTTGAGGGGGATGAGGTAGTGCGAGCCGGTCGTCAGGCCTGTGTGCAGATTTTCTTCAGGCTCTGGCGAAGACCACGATGTGGTCTTGTACATAAGGCCTTTGCCCACTTCGTCGTCGAAGCCCGCGTCGTGCTGCCAATGTACGGGATAAACCTTCGCGCCCTTCTTCTTCATCAGGGGTTTCAGCTCAGGCAGAATCAGTGCCTCGAAAGCCGTGATGTCGAAGGCCTTCATGTCGCCTCTCCGTATGCCGCTGGGCACGGTGATGAGATGGCTGAGGGTGGCCGACTCCACGATGCCGCCGTCGCCCTTCGTGTCCTTGTATCTGTGGTAATAGAAGTTTGCTATCTCGGGGTCTCTGAAGCAGAAGGAGTCGGGCATGACCTCTTCCATCTCCTGCGGAAACACCAGCGAGTACCGGATGGTGTCCGTGCCGAACTTGTGGTATTCGTAGAGGTGGCTTTCCGCTGCTTCCGTTCCGAGGAGGGCGAAGGTGCGGCGGATGGAGTCGAGACCGCTTGCCATGATTCTGCGGCGCTGGGTGTTGAGGCTGTCATTCACATGAACGGCCTTCTCTCTTTGCTCCTGGCTCATGCTCTCGTGCATAGGCGGATTGTCGGTGATGTAGAAGTGGAAGCCGGCGCCCAGCTTGTGCGTGATGCCCCTGCCCCATGTGGAGCTTTGTTCGCGATAGGAGCTGAAGCCCTGCTGTCTGAGGTATTCCTCCAGTCCCTGAAGCTGCTTGTTCGGCGCCTGGCAGAATGTGGCTGCGGCGGATGCAGCCAGTAATACGAGTGCTGATAGTCTTTTCATGATGTGATGGTTTTATGGTCTGTTCATTAACATTGCCACCTCTCTGTCGAGACGTTCGCCGCGCGCACGGACGTCCTGCAATTGAGCAGCAGCAACGAGATAAGGGTTGTTCGTGTCGGGCAGCCTATCCTCCGGGAACGGTTCTTCGGCTGGTGTCTCCATGGGAGCGGCTTCCTCGGCAGGCGTCTCTACTATAGTTTTCTTCCTGACGGCAGGTCTTTGTCTCCTTGTCGGTTTAGGCTTCTCTGCATGAGCCATGGCAGGTTGCTTCTGTTCTGTGACTTCCGTCGGAGCTTTCGCTTGCGGCATTGTCATCACTTCGGCAATGGAAGGCATCTGCTGCTCAGGCTGTTGCTTCTCTGTATTTAGCATAATGAGCAGGAGCACGCTGGCGGCGACGGCAATGCAGCCCCAAGCCAATCTCCTCCCAGACCCTACCAAACCTCCCCTTAAAGGGGAGGCTTCCTTTGCAGAGACCTCGCTTGGTTTCTCCCCCTTTAAGGGGGAGTTAGAGAGGGTCTTGGGGTTAGAGAGGGTCTGTAGGCTTCCCATCACCCTCTGCTCCATGTCATCGGGCATCTTCATGCCTGCTGCGCGGTCGTTCTGCCGCTGCAGGGCTTGGCGGAAAAGATCGTCGTTATTCATGGTTCAATGCGTGTGTTAAGATGATTCTGAGTCTTTGTCGGATGCGGTGAAGCTGGCTGCTGAGGCGCGACACCTCGCGAGCCGTGGCCTGGCCCGCCTTGTCTGTGATGTAGGCAATCTCTTTTAGCGAGCGTCCGTCGAAGTAGAAGAGTTGCAGGAGCGTCCGGTCTTCGGTCGAGAGTTGCTGTATGGCTTCGTCGAGTTGCTGTGCCGAGGTGTTCTCCGGCAAGTCGTCCGGGATGTCCTCGCTTATGTTAAGTGGCAGCACGACCTGTCGTCTGTGCTTCCGCAGATGGTAGAGTGCTTCGTGATAGGCAATGCGTTGGAGCCACGTCGGAAGCGATGCCCGCTGCGGGTCGAAGTCCTTCAGGTGCTGATAGGCAGCGACGAAAGTGTTCTGCACCACGTCCTCCGTGTCCTCCTGCACCCCCACGATGCGTCCGACGAACACCATGAGCTGTGGGCCGTAACGCTTCACGAGCTGGCTGAACTCACTTGTCTCGCCGCCTCGTATGCGCTCTATGATGTTGTTGTCGCTGTTTGTCATTCTTCGTTTGCCGACCTTCGTTTCTACCTTATATAGACGCAAAAGGGCGAAATGTCACGTCGGACATCGATTTTTTCTGTTTTCATTTGAAAAAGACGGAGCGCCGTGCCGCACGGCGTTGCCTCCGCAAAGGTACGAAATTCCGTGCGAAGAACCCCTCCTCGCGCGCGATTATTATATATATGTACGCGCGAACAACTTCCTCGGCCCGCGTCCACAACTTCCTCGGCCCGCGTCCCCAACTTCCGTGCTTCGCGTCCACAATTTCTTCGCGGCTCGGATAAAAACTATTTCCAAGCCTTGGAAATAAATTTCAAAAGCTTGGAAATATATTTCAGAGGCTTGGAAATATATTTCCGTGCCTCTGAAAAAGTTTTGTTCCCTGCGTCGAAGGATTTTGTACCCTGTCGTGAGGCATTTTATATTGCAGCCTATATAACTCCGGGGAAGGGACACCTATGGGAATGTTTTTGCAGCTTTTGCCAACTTTTTCCGTGTTTTCCTTTGCCGATTGCATAAATAATCGTAAATTTGCAGTATCGCTCTGGGTCCACAAGTGGGCTGGGTGGGCGGTCTTATATATAAGAAAGACGTTTTCGAACGTCTGTCGTTGTGGGTCGTGAACTTCGCAAATTCAAATCATCACAACAGACAGATGGCAACCGGAGCGTCTACGTAGTGCGTATCTATATTCGTGATTTATATAGTTCGTACTGGCGTGGGCTTGTGAGCGTTGTCTATCCTGTGTGATGAGGGCAATGCGAAGGCCTGCGACCCCAGGATAGACAGAGAAGCAAAACACCTGCGCCTTTTTTGTATATCTGCGCGACATGAAGATAATCGCCGGCTTTTGGGGTGTTTGCCGGCAAAGTGAACATGTATGAACTGTGTCCTGCCTATGATGACCCTCTATATTGAGACGCGCGATGAGATTCACGTCATCGACCTCTCCACGGTGCTTTACCTGAAGGCCAACCGCAACTACACCGACTTCTTCTATGCCGACGGACGTGTGAAGAGCAAGCTCCTGAACATCTCGTTCGTCGAGTCGCGAATCTCGGAGATGACTTCGCAGCAGAACATCGCCAACCCCTTTGTCCACGTGGGGCGCAGCCTGCTGGTGAACATAAACCTCGTCGAGGTGCTCAGCCTGAAGCTTCAGAAGATTGTCTTCAAGACGTCGCCTCCCATCTCCATCCCCGTCTCGAAGCTGCTGCTCCGCGGCTTCAAGGAGAAGATGTCCCAAAGGCTCGGCAAGGAATCGTACTCCCTGCGAGACACTTCCGACAGCTGACTGCCATGACTGGAAGAAGGTTTATCTTTCACATCCGTCATGTCATCTGCCATGTCGTAACCGGGTTATTTGCAGCAGGCTACATATCCCCATGACAGAATTGCAGATTTTTTTGCAAAAACTATATGATATGTGATTCTTATCGCATGGTCATTAAGGATTTTGTACCCTGGGGAGAGGATTACAGAATGCATAGAGAAGGCTTTCCGGCTGCAGCGTAATGCCGGAGCCTCCGTCCTCCGCAGGTGTATATGCCGTTGCTTACGTAACCCGGGAAAAGAACGCCTATGGGAATGTTTTTGCAGCTTTTGCCAACTTTTTCGTTGTTTCCCTTTGCCGATTCCCTGATTTTCCGTAACTTTGCGGCATCGCTCTTAGCCCACAAGTGGGCAAGCGGGCGGTCTTATATATAAGAAAGACGTTTTCGAACGTCTGTCACTGTAGGGCACGAACTTCGCAAACTCGGTTTTCCACAGCAGGCAGATGACAACGAAGCGTCTGCGTAGTACGTACTTGGATGCTTCGGCACCAAGGCGTGATGGTAGTCGCTATTCTTGGATGCTTCGGCATCAAGATGCGAGTATGGTCGCGTAAGCTATATACCTTATTATATATAGTTCGTACTGGCGTGGGCTTGTGAGCGTTGTCTATCCTGTGTGGAAAAGGCAATGCGAAGGCCCGTGCTCTCAGGATAGGCTGAGAAGCAAAACACCTGCGCCTTTTTTGTATATCTGCGCGAACATAACAAAAGAAAATTGCCGACTTCGGGGTGTTTGCTGGCATAAAATGTTCTTTCATGAAACATCTTAAACTGTGTCTTTTGACTCTATTGTGCATGGCAAGCTTGGTTTGTCATGCTGTGACTATTAAAGTGGGTGGTTCTACTACTTTAACAGGGCCGACACCAGGTTCCTCAAGGGGAGCCATATATACATGGTCACCTACATATTCTGCTTATGTCGGCATGATGCCCAGCAGTAGTGGCAGCACCTGTAAGGTAACTGGTGAGAAAGCAGGATCAGTAACTATTTCATGTACCGTGAAATGGCAAACGTATGACAGTACTACAGGATTGTATGTATATGCTTCTTCCAACAAAAAAACACAGACATATTCGGTAATTGTACAGGCTGCTGACGACACCACCCCAACCAGCATCTCGCTGAATTATACAAGCATTAGCTTGGAAGTAGGCAACACAAGACAACTGTCAGCTACGGTTTCGCCAAGTGGGGCTTCACAAAGTGTTACATGGAGCGTTGTTTCTGGCAGTGGCGTGGCTTCGGTCAGTTCGTCAGGTCTTGTCACAGCCTTGGCTACAGGTACCGCAACAATCCGAGCCACATCTTCGGCCAAAAGTTCTGTTTATAAGGATTGTACGGTAACAGTTATACAAACAACACCTCCAACGAGCATTTCATTGAACTACACTAGCATCAGTTTGACAGAAGGCAACACAAGGCAACTCACGGCAACGGTTTCTCCATCTGGTGCATCCCAAAGTGTCACATGGTCTGTCTATTCTGGCAGCAACTATGCATCCGTCAGCTCTTCTGGCCTTGTGACTGCAAAATTAGCCGGAATGGCGACTATCAGAGCCACTTCAACATCAAATAGTTCTATATATAAGGATTGTACTGTAACTGTTACGGAGCCTGTACTGACCCCTGGAACGTGGTCTGGCAACACAGTTACTATTGGCGACAATGCCACAAGCAGTACCAGCAAAGCTCCATATAATAATTACTGGACATACTCCACGACCCAGATGTTGTACTCTCCTGCAGAAATAGGGAAAAGTGGCACTATAAACAGTATAGCATTCAAAGTGGCAAGTGCCAGCTCATTTGCGCCAACTGCATTAAAGGTGTATTTAGGACATAAATCCAGCTTATTCTCTAGTACGACTGATTACATGACCAGCAGCAATCTGACGCTTGTCTATGATGGCACACCTACTTTAGGAGCATCTTCAGGCTGGGAAACCTTGACGTTCAACAAAGGGACGTTTGATTATAACGGGACAGACAATCTTGTAGTTGTCGTTGCCATGAAGAGCAGCAACTACGACACAACCCTTGGCTACTATTGCTATACTGGCAGTGGCTATGTCCTTTCCCACGGAAGTGATGATACAACAGGGTATGGTGATATTACGAACACTTCTTATGGTTATTCAACTTCGACAGAACGTCCGAGTATCAGACTGGGATTTGGACAGTCACAAAGCGGAACTACTGGCACTGGCATTGAGATTAACGCTACTAACTTTCCCGATGCCAACTTCCGCAGCTATTTGTTGTCCCAAAGCTATGGCAGCGACGGCATATTGACACAAGATGAAATAAATGGAATTACTTCTTTGTATGTTTATTCCAAGCAGATAGGCAACCTGAAAGGCATTGAGTATTTTACGGCACTGACTACATTAAAGTGTTGGGGCAACCAACTGACAACTCTTGATGTGTCACAGAATACGGCACTGGAAATATTAGATTGCAGCGATAACCAACTGACCACTCTTGATGTGTCGAAGAATACGGCACTGGAAATATTACACTGCAGTAGTAACCAACTGACCACTCTTGATGTGTCACAGAATACGGCACTGACTGAATTATGGTGTTATGACAACCAACTGACAACTCTGGATGTGTCACAGAATACGGCACTGACTGATTTACGGTGCTTTGTGAATCAACTGACCACTCTTGATGTGTCACAGAATACTGCACTGACTGAATTATACTGCGACTATAACCAACTGACCACTCTTGATGTGTCACAGAATACTGCACTGACTGAATTATACTGCGACTATAACCAACTGACCACTCTTGATGTGTCACAGAATACGGCACTGACTAAATTATGGTGTTATGACAACCAACTGACAACGCTGGACGTATCAAATAATATGGCACTGACGATGTTAAGCTGCGACTATAACCAACTGACCACTCTTGATGTGTCACAGAATACGGCACTGGAAATATTATATTGCGAGGATAACCAACTGACCACTCTTGATGTGTCACAGAATACGGCACTGGAAACATTAGGTTGCTATAGAAACTACATCAATGGGGTGAATATGGACAATCTGATAGCAGGACTACGGCAAAATAGCACTGACAACTGTAGAATATGTGTCATTGATGTATCTGGCAGTAACGAGGAAGGGAATGTCTGTACAAAGGCTCAGGTAGCTGCCATCAAGGCAAAGGGATGGAAACCATTATACACAATCGGAAATATGTGGCAAAATCAAGAATATGAGGGCAGCGAAGAAGTGTTGTCCTATTCTGATGGTGACACATTCTCTGCCACGAACAGCGATGGCTTAACACTGGAGTATTATGTAATAAGTGCCGCAGACAAGACTGTATGTGCACTTTCAGCCAGCAAATCAGCGACTCACATAACTATTCCCGCTGAAGTGAATGGATACAAAGTCATAGAGATAGGTGCCAGTTTGGCTCAAAGTAACGAAGCCTTAGAGTCTGTAGTTATCCCTGAAGGTGTTACGAGTATTCAAAGAGAGGCATTCCTTGGCTGTATAAGTTTAACGTCACTCTATATCCCGGCAAGCGTAACGAGTATCAAACCAAGTTCGTTCCATGGATGTATAAACTTAAGAGAGGTCGTTGTAGCAGATGATAATCCTGTTTATGACTCACGGGAAAACTGTAATGGTATCATCGAAACTGCAACCAACACGTTGTTCTTCGGGAATCGGAATACGGTCATTCCGCAAAGTGTAACAGCCATTGGTAGTTTCTCAGCCACGGGCGACGTGGTGATTCCATCGCAGATTACCGTCATTGGCGAAGATGCTTTTATGTTTATGGAAGGAATGACATCTGTCACCATCCCGGCAGGCGTGACAGCCATCGGTAAATATGCTTTCGAAGACTGCTCCGGCCTGACGAGTGTCACCTCTCTGATAACATCACCTTTTGCAATTGATGAGTCGGTGTTTAGGAATCATGGTGATAATCCTTCAGCTACGCTCTATGTCCCTGTAGGCACAAAGGCTCTCTATGAGGCGACAGCAGGTTGGAATCAGTTCCCGAATATCGTGGAGAAGGAGGCTGAGGAAGAGCCGCAGACAATTGAGGTGGATGGAATCTACTACAAGATTGCAAAGGCAAGTGACGCATTAAATGGTATTGAACAGACCATCTATCAGTCCGATGTGGAAGTTGCCGTTGTCTGTGAAGCAGAAAAGGGGCATGAGTACAGCGGAGATATAGTTATACCTTCGTCCATCACCTACGACGGTAAGACTTACCCGGTAGCATGTGTTGCCGAATGTGCCTTTGCCGAGTATAAAGGTTGGAATGGAAAAGAGATTAGGAGCGTTGTTATACCTAATAGCGTTGTAGCTATAGGAGAAGAAGCCTTTGTTGAGAGTGGGACCTTGCGGCGTGTGGAGATTCCCAATTCTGTGAGATATATAGGTGAAGATGCATTTGCCGATTGCGAATCACTGAGTGAGATAGTCTCCTATATCCAAGAGCCATTTGAAATACAAACAAATGTGTTCCGCAACATCGCAAATGATGCCACGCTTTATGTGCCATTCGGCACGAAGGCATTATATGAAGTCACCGTAGGTTGGAACGGAATCGCAAACATTGTGGAGATGGAACCTGCGGAAATTGTGGTAACAGACATTTCCCAATTGGAAAATGCCATCTACATTGAGCCGCTGACATCAAGAGTCGGCACGACGGTCGACCTTTGCGTGAAGATGAAGAACACGCTCACACCCGTTGGCTGTTCCTTCAAACTGACGCTGCCGCAGGGCCTTCGCCTGCAGGAGGACGAGTACGGCGATGTCGTCTACGAAATGGGAAGCAGAGCCAAAAAGATGTCCGTGACGATGCAGGACTGGGACGACGGTTCGTATGACTTCGCACTGACGCCGTCGACAGCAACGGCCATCATTTTCGGCAACGACGACACGTTCATAACGTTCCATGTGGAGCTGCCCGACGACATGGAAGCCACTGACTATGCTCTGCTGCTGACGCGCTGCTTGATACAAAGCCGGACGGACGGCATGACAAAGGACTTCCCACTGAGCAACGTGACATCGCGTCTGACCGTGGAAGACTACCTCATGGGCGACGTGAACAACGACGGCAGTGTGACGCCGTCGGATGCCATCATGACTCTCTACAACTATTTCAGCGTGGAGCAGACAGGGTTCAACGCCAAGGCTGCCGACATGAACAGCGACGCCTCCATCACTCCCGCCGATGCCATCGAGATGCTCTACACATACTTCGGCAGCGGCAGGCAGAATGTTACAAGACGTAACGGAGATGAGCGCGAACCGCAGTAACACGCGCACCGAATGAAATGAAACGAATGGAAATATAAAGATAACAATAATTAATAAAAAAGGAAAGCAATGAAAAAAAGACTTTTATTGTCAGCATGTGCCTTGGTCCTTTGCCTGAGCCATGCATCGGCAGATGAGATGACCATCGGCGACATCACCGTTCCCCAAGGCGGAACAGCCGACCTGACGGTAGGCTACAACTTCACGAGCACCACGGACAAGGTGGGCTTCACCTTCAGCATCAACCTGCCGGAAGGACTGAGCTATGTAAAGGACGAATCCGGGGATCCCGTCTATGTGAAGGATGAGACAAGCATCAGCAAGATGAATATCATCTGCGTGGGTGAGGGCAACTTCGCCGGACAGCCCGCCAACGCCTCGGCAACCATCAAGGGCACATCAGGACAGCTGCTGACACTTACCCTGGCTGCCGACGCAAGCCTGGCCGTCGGCAGCACCTACACGGCACAAGTGACGAAGGCTACCTTCCAAGAAAGAGTGGACGGAAGCGTCAAGGACATCAACATCGACGACTTCACCTTCACCATCACTATCGGCGAGCCTGCCGACACTCGCACCGTGCTCGACGAGAACTCCACTACCGTTCCTGCTGCGGCTTCGGGTGTGGATGTCCGTGTGAAACGCACTATCGTTGCCAATCAGTGGGGCACCATTTGTCTGCCTTTCTCTATGTCGGAAACACAGATGAAGGAGGCTTTTGGTGACGATGTGGATGTGGAATTGGCAGACTTCAGTGGCATTGAGACGACACTGGCTGCTGATAATGCTGTTACAGGAATAAAGGTAAAGTTCAACTCTGTATCGGCCATCGAAGCGAATCATCCTTATATTATCAGAGTAAGTAAGCCAATAAGTGAGTTTACGGTTGAAGGTGTGGATATCACGCCGGAGGAGATGCCATCGGTAGACAGGGATGAGAAAACCGTGAAGGTGGGCAAGAACACCTATGTGTCTTATAATAGCTTTATAGGGACATACGTGGCAGACACAACGGTGCCCGAACTGACATTGTTCCTCAATGGCGGCATGTTCTGGTACTCTTCCGGCCAGACGAAGATGAAAGGCTACCGTGCCTATTTTGATTTCTATGATGTGCTGACCGAAGTTGAAGAGGCAGGAGTGAAGATTCTTGTCAGCATAGACGGAACGGAGACTGGAGTAGAGGAGATATCAGAAGCAAATCATCAGGGCAATGTCTATGACCTTAGTGGCCGTAAGGTTGCCAAGCCCGGTTCGCGAGGTATATACATTATAGACGGGAAGAAGAAACTATTTTAACGTAACTCTTAAAACGACTTAGCAATGAGAAAGTATTATATCATCCCTTCCATTAGTCTTATGCATGCAGATATTGAGCAGATGCTTGCCTCAAGCTTGATCAGCAGTGACAACGGCATCGGCTATGGCGGCGTCGACGAAGACGGAACCCTTGACCCGGAGGTGAAGGAAAGCGACTGGTCTATGTGGGAAGACTGAAATGTGATGAACAATTAAACAGACAAAGAGGCGGCAGAATTGCACTTGGACAATCCTGCCGCCTCTTTGTCTTGGGGTTGCTATAACTTCCATATAAGCGGTCAGCCTTTTGCGGCGATTCTTTCCAACGTCTGATAGACTTGCATCAGGCCGCGGGGAACGTGGAAGCAGCCCTTCCACTTGCCGCCCTTCAGGGTGAGCAGCACCTCGCCGCGGCGGTTCAGGTAGCCGAACCACTCGGGGTATTCGGGGTCCATGAAGTGGCTCCAGACGTAGTCGTGCACGCGGAGGAACCAGTCGAGGCACTCCTGACGGCCCGTCAGCTCGTAGCCTTTTATCATGGTGATAAGGGTCTCGATGTGCACCCACCAAAGCTTCTGGTCCCATTCCAGCTGCTGCAGGGGCCGGCCCAGGCGGTCCATGAAGTAGAAGATGCCGCCGAACTCCTTGTCCCATCCGTGCTCTGCCTCGCGGAGGGCAATGTGTACGGCCTTCTCGATGAGGTCCTTGCGGCCCAGACGTTTGCCCAGGTCCATGATGAACCACATGGCTTCGATGGCGTGACCGGGGTTGAGCAGACGGCCTTCGTGGCAGTCGACCAGCTCGCCGTCCTTGCTGACGTTCTCCACAATCAGGTCGAGTTCGGGGCGGTAGAACACGTCGAGCACCTCGTGCAGGCAGATGTCGATGGTCTCCTTCAGGAACTTCGCATCGAGCAAGTCCTCAATCTCCAGCGCCACGTTGCAGAGAATCATGGGCAGGGCGAAGTCCTTCAGGGCACGGGCTCCCGGGGCGGCTTTGCTCCAGCGGCCTTTCGGATTGTTGCGCTTCGAGAGGACGATGTCGAAGGTCCGCTTGGCGATGTCGGCATATTCCGGGTTGCCGGTGGCTTTGTAGAGCTGTCCGAAGGCGATGACGGCAAAGGTGTAGGAGAAGATGTTGTAGGGTTCGACGAGCGGACGTCCCTGCCGGTCGAGCGAGAAGTACCAGTTGAGGTTGCCGTCGTGGCCGTATTTCTTCAGGAACTCGGCGCCCTGTATGGCAGCATCGAGCCATTCCTGGCGGCGCTCCACCTTGTTGTAAAGCGTTGCCAGCATCCACACTTCGCGGCCTTGCAGCCAGATGAATTTGTCGGTGTCGTACACTTCGCCGTTGCGTTCGATGCAGGTGAAGTACCCGCCGAACTCTTTGTCTATACTGTTTTCCATCCAGAAGGGCATCACCCTGTCCAGCAGTTCGCTCTTGTACTGAGCGGCAAGTTTCTTGAAATCTACCATGATTATTTACGATATTACAATTTTACTTAGTAACTTTGATTATTCACGTTTCACTATTCACTTTTCACTTACAGCAAGGCTGACAAGCCATGCAGTAATGACACTCACTACGATTCCCGTTGCGCCGAAGAGGAAGAAGTTGACGTCCGTGTAGAGGAACATCATGAAGACTGCCGCTTCGCCTGCGATGAAGCCTGTCAGGGCGGCTCTGCCCTTGATGCGCGGGAAGAAGACTGCCATGACGAAGAGGCCGCCCAGGCCGCTGGTGAGCAGGCCGAGGATGGTGTTGAAGTAGTCGAGCAGCGAGGCGATGTCCCACGTTGCCATCAGCAGGGCGATGCCCAGACCGATGAGTCCGCTCACGACACACGTCCAGCGGGCCGTCCGCAGCAGGGCCGCGTCGGTCGTCTTCGGGCGGAAGCGCTGGATGAAGTCGATGCTGAAGGCGGTCGAGACGCTGTTGATGTTGCTTGATATCGTGCTCATCGTGGCTGCGAAGATGGCGGCAATGAGCAGTCCGGCCAGTCCTGCGGGCATCTGGCTCATCATGAAGTAGGGGAAGATGGCGTCGCCCTGCTGCATCGTGATGTCGAGGCTCTGGGGGTGCGTCTTGTAGAACGTGTAGAGACCCGTGCCGATGAAGTAGAAGGCAACGCTGATGAAGACGCTCATGAAGCCGTTCACCAGGATGCTGCGGCCTGCGCTCTTCTCGTCCTTCGTGGTCATGTAGCGCTGTATGACCGTTTGGTCCGAGGTGTAGGAAATCAGGTTGTTGGCAATGCCTCCGCCCAGGATAGCCACCCAGAAGGTGACGCGCCGGTAGTCCCAGCTCCACTCGAAGAGGCGCAGCTTGTCGCCCGCGACGGCCAGTTGCCAAGCTCCGGAGAAGCCGCCTTCGGTGCCTGACCACAAGTAGAGCGCAGCGAAGATGGCTCCGCCCACCAGGATGCAGCCCTGCACGACGTCGCCCCAGATGACTGCTTCCACGCCGCCCATCGTGCAATAGACAATGGTGACGAGTCCCATCAGCACGATGCAAAGGTAGATGTCGATGCCCGTCACGGCGGTCAGGGCAAGCGAGGGCAGGTAGAGCACCAGCGCCATGCGTGCCACCATGAAGATGCAGAACAGGGCAGAGGCCATGAGGCGAGTGGCCGTGTTGAAGCGTTCTTCCAGTATCGCGTAAGCCGAAGCCGCCTTGAGCCGACGGAAGTAGGGCAGGTAGTACCATATCACGGGGAAGCCCACGACGGGTATCATCCAGAGCATCGGATAGTAGGTCCAGTCCGTGGCGTACGCCTTGGCGGGAATCGCCATGTAGGTGATGGCCGAGAGCATCGTGGCGTAGATGCTGATGCCGGCTGCCCACCAGGGTACACGGCCGCCGCCCTTGAAGAAGTCGTCGGCGCCGTTCTCCCTGCGCATGAAGTATATGCCCATGCCCAGCATAGCGACAAGGTAGAGGATGAGCACCGTCCAGTTGAGCCAGCCGAAGGAGGTGTCGTGCTTTGTCTCGATGCGCGAAATCCTGTCCGAACGGATGCCGGGCATCGTCTCGCCGCCGCTATAGTACCAACCTCCCTCGAAGGGCGTGAGGGCAGCACCTGCACGGGCCAGGGCCGTATCGCCCGGGATGACTGTCCACGAGTCGGTGATGGTGTGGTAGGCCAGCACGTCCTGGCGGAACTTGTACCACGACGGCTCATGACGAAGGTAGAGGCTGTCCTGCCTGCCCTGAATGGCGGAGAGGAAGATGTCGTAGTCCACGCCGCCGAAGAAAAGGATGTGGCTGTAGCCGCAGGGCGTGCAGCAGGAGCCGACGAGGGCCTGCGGAACCATTGAACATTGACCATTGAACATTGAACATTCTTCGGCTAAAGCCTCAGGCGCAGGCGGAACTGCGGCGGAAGTCTCTTGCCACTCAAAAGTCTTTAGATTTAGCTTAAGGCCTTTGGTATTTACAACTCCCCCTAAAGGGGGTTGGGGGGTCCATCCTCCGAATATATACAGCGCCTTCCCTTCCGGCGCGTTCTGCACAGCCATGCAGGGTTGCAAGCGGCCTTCATCGGGGAGGGTCGCAATCTTCACCCATTCCTTCCCGTTCGGCCAGTCGAGGGCAAAGACGTCCCTGTTGGGAACGCCGTCCGTCTGACCGCCTGCCACGAAGATTCGGTCCGTGCCATAGCAGGCAGCAAAGTTGTCGAGGCCTTTGGGTAAGGCTGGAAGCCCCCTCCCCGCTCCAAGATTCCCCGCCCCCTTTAGGGGGAGGGAGTGCCTCATTTCCACTAAAAGACATTCATTATCGCTTTTGATTTCGGCGGCATTGTGGCACTCCCCCAAAGGGGGAGCGGGGAGGGGGCCTTGTCCCCCTATATACACCGTCCCTTCCGGCACGGCGACGCTTGCTCCGTATGCCTTCGGGTAGAACACTTTCTGTCCGCCGTCGGCACAGGGTACGTCGGGGAAGTTGCAGCCGCCCCAGGTGGTGAGCTGTCCGTCGACGATGGCTGCGAAGTGGCCCGACACGGCACGTTCCATTTTGCCTGCCGGCGTAACGACAATGTGGTTCTGTGCCCAGGACTGTCCTAGGGAGATAAACAGGAGTAGGAAGGGTAGGATGTGCTTTTTCATTCGATTCGTAAGGTTATGCTTTGCGAGTACAAAGATACGAAGAAGTACACAAATAGCCAAATTTATTCGAGCTTTTTCATGTGGTTGCCCTTTTCTGATACGCCGAGGACATGAATCGGCGCATCGTTTCCCCCTGGGTGGTACAGGCATTGCAACAGCAAAAGCTCCCGCGTCGTCGCGCCGCAGGAGCTGTGTGGTATACCGATTTATTAACTTCAAAAAAACTTATTTACTTGTCCTTCGGCTTCACTTCGTAGTTTATCTTCAGGTGTTCGTTCTTGCGTGAAGCTTCCCTGACGACGTGCTTCATCTGACTGAACTCCTTCTCCGAAGTGATGTTGATGACGGTCGGTTCTTCTCTGTGCTTAGCGAGCAACTCCATTAGGTCTTTGGGATTGATGGGTTCCGGCTTGGCATGATTGATGCCGCACGAGAGCTTGTCCTCGCTGTCGATGTGGATGTCGATGACGGTCACGTTGTTGGATTCGCTTTCAGGTGGAACAACCTTGGAGTTGACATTCTGGTTCGTGGGCTGGTTCTTAATCTCCTTTGGCACGACTTCTTCAATTACTTCTGTTGCCGTTTGGAACTCGGGTGTGGCAAAGGCACTCAGCGCCAATGCAATCATGGGGAGGACGTAAAGCACGCGGCTGCGTCGGCTTCCCTTGGGTTTTGTCTTGTGCATCATTTTGATTCGCTTTTTAGTTAAACTGTGAT
>JAFUVM010000143.1 GCA_017483665.1 Bacteroidaceae bacterium | reverse complement strand
GTTTTGCTCACGCGGAAGCCTACCATGGCGTACTCTTTCTTCGAGCCTTCCTTCATTCCGCTGAGGAACTTGCCTATCTGCATGAAGGCATCGCGGCCGTAGAAGTCGTCGCAGTTGATGACGCAGAACGGCTCCTTGATGACGTCCTTACCCATGAGCACGGCGTGGTTCGTACCCCAGGGCTTTACACGGCCTTCGGGCACGGTGAAGCCTTCGGGCAGGGCGTCGAGCGCCTGGAAGCAGAGCTCGCAGGGCACCTGTCCCTCGTACTTCGCGAGAATCTGGGTGCGGAACTGCTCTTCAAAGTCCTTGCGGATGACCCACACGATTTTGCCGAAGCCGGCCTGGATGGCGTCGTAGATACTGTAGTCCATGATGGTCTCGCCATTGGGGCCCAGACCGTCGAGCTGCTTCAGACCGCCATAACGGCTGCCCATGCCTGCAGCAAGAAGAAATAAGGTTGGTTTCATTTTGTTTTGTTATTAGTTGAAATTGTTGTTCTGTGTGCAAAAGTACTAAATAAATTGCAAAAGAGCGCATCTTTGAGCTATTTTTTTCATCTGTATTCCTCGCCGCCGAGGAAAACGCGCCTGACGACGGGCGAGGTATAGGCGTATGGCAGGTAGTCGATGCTGCTGATAGGCTCGGTGACGAAGCAGTTGGCCACCTTGCCTCGTGCTATTGAGCCATAGTCGTGGCTCAGGCCCATCGCTGCCGCCGCATTCAGCGTGGTGGCGTTGAGCGCCTCGGCAGGCAACAGCCTCATCTTGATACATGCCAGCGAGAGGACGAACTTCATGTCGCCCGACGGTGTCGAGCCAGGGTTATAGTCGCTGGCGAGGGCAAGGGGCAAGCCTGCAGAAATCATCTTGCGGGCAGGTGCAAACGGCATGTTCAGGAAGAACGACGTGCCAGGCAGAGCGGTGGGGAAGGTTGTCGGAGTACTCTTAACTGCAGACTGTGAACAAAGAAGCCGAATATCGTTGTCTGTCATGCTCTCTAAGTGGTCTACGCTCAGGGCGTTGTTTCTGACGGCCACCTCTACCCCACCCGAGTCGGCCAGCTCCTGAGCATGAATCTTGCCACGCAGTCCGTAGCGGGCACCCGCCTTCAGGATGCGGTCGGTCTCCTCAATGGTGAAGAAACCCTCATCGCAGAACACGTCGATGTAGTCGGCCAGTCCCTGACGCACCACCTCGGGCAGCATCTCATTAATACTATGGTCTACGTAGTCAGACTGTCGCCCCGTGTAGGCTCGTCCCACGGCATGGGCTCCCAGGAAGGTGCTCACCACCTTGATGGGCGACGTCTCCTTGATGCGGCGTATGACACGCAGCATCTTCAGCTCGTCCTCGGTGTTCAGACCGTAACCACTCTTAATCTCCACGGTTCCCGTGCCCTTGCGGATGATCTCGTCGATGCGGTGCATGGCTTGGCGGTACAGCTCTTCTTCCGACAGCGCATGCAGACGGTCGGCAGAGTTCAGGATGCCACCGCCGCGACGGGCAATCTCAGCATAGCTCAGCCCACGAATCTTGTCGACGAACTCGCCCTCGCGGCTATCGGCATAGACCAGATGGGTGTGAGGGTCGCAGAACGAAGGAAGCACAGCACCACCCTCGGCATCGGTCTCCCAGCGACTCCCTTTTAAAGAAGGGAGCGGAGTATTCTGATAGCCCCACTCTTTAAACCGGCCGTCTTCAATGAGCAGCCACGCGTCTCTCACCACCTCCAGCTGGCTCATCTCTTCACCGCAGAGGCAGGACTTGCCGTGGTTGTCTACCACCAGCAGGCCGATATTCTTTATCAATAGTTGATCACCTTTCATCGCTCCACACTTCTCACTTATCACTTTTCACTTAACACTTCACACTCCTCACTTCCTCAGGAACTGTATGGCTTTCTCAATGTGCGGATACATCAGCTCGTCGTTGAGGATGAATGGCACCACCTTGCGGAAGTCATCATGAATCTGACAAATCTTTGGCGACGACTTCAGCGGCAGACGGAAGTCGAGCGCCTGAGCAGCGTTGAACAACTCGATGGCCAGCACGCGCTCGGTGTTGTAGATGACCTTATAGAGCTTGATTGCTGCGTTGCCGCCCATCGACACAAGGTCCTCCTGGTCTTGGCACGACGGGATGGAGTCGACACTCGACGGCATGGCGAGGCTCTTGTTCAGCGAGACGCACGAGGCCGCCGTGTACTGTGTAATCATGAAACCGCTGTTCACACCAGGGTTTGCCACGAGGAACGACGGCAGTCCACGCGTGCCGCTCACCAGTCGGTAGATGCGGCGCTCCGAAATGTCGGCGAGCTCGCTCAGGGCTATTGCCAGGAAGTCGATAGGCAGGGCGATAGGCTCACCGTGGAAGTTACCGGCGGAGATAATCAGGTCGTCCTCAGGACATACCGTCGGGTTGTCGGTGGCGGAGTTGATCTCAATATCGATGACCGAGCGCACGTAGCGGATGGTGTCCTTCACGGCACCGTGCACCTGAGGCACACAGCGGAAGGAGTAAGGATCCTGCACGTGGGCCTTGATGTTGTTCAGTATCTGACTGCCCTCCAGCATCTCTCGCATGCGGCGAGCCGTCTCTATCTGTCCCAGATGCGGACGCACACGGTGCACGGCATCGATGAACGGTTCGATGCGGCCATCGAAGGCGTCGAGGCTCATGGCCGCAATCTTGTCAGCCCAGTCGCTCAGCCGTTGCGCCTCCAAGAGAGCCCACACCGCGAAGGCACTCATGTTCTGCGTGCCGTTGAGCAGCGCCAGTCCCTCCTTCGAGGCCAGCTCGATGGGTTTCCAGCGCTTCTTCCGGCAGAGCTCCTCGCCACTGATGATCTTCCCCTGATACTCCACCTCGCCCAGACCGATGAGCGGCAGACAGAGATGGGCCAGCGGCACCAGGTCGCCCGAGGCGCCCAACGACCCCTGGCGGTAGACCACAGGGTAGACATCGTTGTTGAAGAACTGCACCAGCCGCTGCACCGTGTCGAGCTTACAGCCCGAGTAGCCATACGAGAGCGACTGAATCTTCAGCAGCAGCATGATCTTCACGATGTCGTTTGGCACCCGTTCGCCCACGCCGCATGCATGACTCTTTATCAGGTTGATCTGCAGCTGCGACAGCTGGTCCTTGCCTATCGAGACGTTGCACAGCGAGCCGAAGCCCGTGGTAACACCATAGACCGGTGCTCCGTTCGTACCAATTTTCTTGTCGAGGTAGGTGCGGCAGCGTCTGATGCGTTGCTTAGCATCCTCGCTCAGTTCAATCTTTTCTCCATTACGAATGATTTCGCCGATGCGCTCTATCGTCAGATGCTCGGCCGAGATGAAATGTGTTGTCATAGACATAATTTTAGGTTTCCGCTGCAAAGTTACGAAAAAACAAGTGAAGAACAAAACAAACTCGTTTGTTTTTTCTTCCGAGTGCTAAGTAAGTTCGTCACGAAGTGACAAAGTTACGAAAAGTCGAGCGAAATGCAAAAGGAAAACCAGTTTTTCTTTTCATTTCCGAGGCGGAGTAACTTCGGCGCAGCCAAAGTTACGAAAAGTCGAGAGCAAAACAAGGCTACCGCTCTGAGCGACAAGAGCATAACAAAACGTCAATAGGAATCTGTTCTTCGGGATTGTTCGCCACCACGAATCCCGTCTATGACTCAGCAGAAGAAGAGTTCCGTAGAAAGATACAACGTAAGTAAAGAAGAGACATCTAATAATATAAAGGCCCATTGTTTTGTTTCTTGTAGATAAAACTTGCTTTTTTCTTTATTTTAGTACGTAAAATTATTTTTTTTGTGTATATTTGCGCTCAAATACTGAACATTATATGGCAAATAATGAAAAAATAGAGGCATTAAACCGTTTGAAGGTTGTTCTCGTAGAAAAAGGAAAGACCAGCCGATGGCTGGCAGAGCAGTTGGGCAAAACTGAGCATACCATCTCCAGATGGTGCCAGAATAAAACTCAACCTTCCATTGCACAACTAAACGAAATTGCAAGAGTTTTAATGGTAGATGTCAGGTCATTGATAAATCCGAGTCAAGAAGCATACAATGAGTAGTAAATTTTTTAACAACAATTCAGGCAATACGCTCTTTGACAAACTCAAAGGTATTGCGGGCAATATGGCCAATTTTGACCGTTTCCTAGCAGTCGTCGGTTTCTTCCGTTCTTCTGGCTATTTCAAATTGCGAAAAGAGCTAAATGATGTCGAGGAAATAAAGATATTAGTCGGCATCAACATCGATGACATTTTCCGTCGTCACAATAAAGCCATGTTGATGTTGGAAAACGAGGAAAAGGCTAAGATGGTCTATGATGAGGAGTTCCGTCAGGATATTATCAATGCCCGCTATGCACCAGAAGTTGAGGAGGGCATCTTGCAGATGTGCCAAGACTTGGTTGATGGCAGACTCGAGATGAAGATACATGCAACTAAGAACCTCCACGCCAAGTTCTATCTCTGCCTTCCGCAAAATCACAATGAAAATAGTGATGGATGGGTGATCATGGGATCATCCAATATCTCTGATTCCGGGCTTGGTATTTCACAGTCTCCTCGGTATGAACTGAATGTTGCTATGAAGGACTTTGATGACGTGGACTATTGCCATTCTGAGTTTAAGAAATTGTGGGAAGAAGCCGTTACGCTGACGATAGATGACGTTGAAAGTATCAAGCAAAAGACCTATTTAGGCTATCAGCCCACACCTTACGAAATCTACCTGAAGGTGCTCATTGATACGTTTGGCGACCAGATTGAGGATGATTTTTCAATTCAG
>JAFUVM010000021.1 GCA_017483665.1 Bacteroidaceae bacterium | reverse complement strand
AAGAAACGAATTAGGGTAATTGGAATAATTCCTATACGCCAAGAAGAATACTCCTTCCCTTTCGCGAGCTTATTATTATCATTATTCCAATTCGTTTCCTAATAACAAGATACCTGTTGACCTTCCGCTGAATAGTTACGTTGAAAAGGTAAAAAGTTTAAAAAAATTAAAAGGTTGAAGCGGCTCCCTCCTCTTTGGCTATCGTGTGCCACTGGCTATGCTGGTGGCACTCGTAGCTCTTGTAGTCAGCATCTTTGGTGACGAGACGCTGGCCGGTGCGTCGCAGTTGGCATTGCTTGTGGCAACGGCATTCTGCGTCTCGATAGGCATTGCATCGCGTCTCATTACGTGGAACGACTTCGAGCGAGCCATAAGCGACAAGGTAGGAGGCGTCAGCTCGGCCATCATCATCCTGCTGCTCATAGGAGCACTTGGCGGAGCATGGATGGTGAGCGGCGTCGTGCCTACTATAATATACTATGGTATGGAGATGATGAGCCCGAGGTGGTTCCTTGTCTCCGCTTGCCTCATTAGTGCCTTGGTAAGTGTGCTGACCGGTTCGTCGTGGACGACGGTGGCCACCATCGGCATCGCCTTGATGGGCATAGGCAAGGCACTCGGCTTCGGGGAGGCCTGGATAGCAGGCGCGGTCATCAGCGGCGCTTACTTTGGCGACAAGATATCGCCCATGAGCGACACGACGGTGCTTGCTTCCAGCACAGTCGGCACGCCTCTCTTCACGCATATCCGCTATATGCTCTACACGACTGTGCCGACCTTCCTCATCACTCTCACTATCTTTACCGTCGTGGGCCTTGGGCAAGGAGAAGCTGTCACGTCGCATGTCGCCACAGTTCAGCAAGCCTTGCAGCAGACCTTCTGTATCTCGCCCTGGCTCATCGTAGTGCCTGTGCTGACGCTTATCCTCATCACGATGCGTTTGCCGTCGATGGTTGTGCTCTTCCTTGCAACGTTGATGGGCGTTGTGGCTGCAGTGTGGTGCCAGACACATTTGCTCGACGTGATAGCCGGCAACGCGCATGAAGGACTGGCTCAACGTATCAGGGGTGCTTTCATCATTGTCTATGGCAGCACGGACCTCGATACAGGCGTGCCCGACCTCAATGCGCTGGTGGCCACAAGAGGCATGGCAGGCATGCTCAACACCATTTGGATTATCCTTTGTGCAATGGCTTTCGGAGCAGCGATGACGGCAACGCGGATGCTCGACAGCATCATGCAAGCCCTGCTTCGACTGGTTCGCGGCACGGTAAGCCTGGTTGCCAGCACAGCTTTCTCTGGCGTGTTCCTCAATGTGGTCAGTGCCGACCAATACCTCAGCATTATCCTGACGGCCACAATGTTCGGCGATACTTACCGGAAGAACGGTTACGAGTCGCGTCTGTTGAGCCGCACCTGCGAGGACAGCGCCACGGTGACATCCGTGCTGATTCCTTGGAATACATGCGGCATGACGCAGAGCCACGTCCTTGGCGTCAGTACGCTGGCCTATGCGCCCTATTGCTTCTTCTGCTACCTCAGCCCCGTCATGACTATTCTGGCAGCAGCATTGTTGCCACGCGACGGCCACGCTTGAGGACTGTGCCTTGGGCTGAAGCGGAGTCGGCAGGAGCTTCAGCATCGCTGCGTGTGGCGGGTGCGTAGTAGGGATAGGAGGTGGTCCAATACGTGCGTTCGTAGTAGCCGTAGTTGTTGACGTAGGGCGACCAGTCGTAGAAGTCGGCCACTTTATAGAGGCGGAAGGGCTGGGAGGCGCCGCTGCAATAGCCGGTGAAGTAGTCGTAGTTCATGCGATAGTCGCGGATGGCTGTGTTCAGGTTCGGGTCGTAGGGGTAGGTCAGGTACACGATGCCGTAGCGCACTTCCCATTGGAACTGGTAGTATTGGTACTCGTAGGGACCGTAGTCGTAGTAGTCCACCTGTGTGCCGCGCCCGTAGGTGGCGTAGTTGTAGGCGGGGATGAAGGTGAGATAGGTGTCGTAGGAGTCGAAGGTGTACTGGCGTCCGTAGCGGTCCACGTAGTCGTAGTACATGCCGAAGTCGCCGCGCCACTGGCCGGAGAGTGCTACCGACTGGTTGTTGTCTTCCCATTCTCTGCACGAGGTGAGGGCGAGGGCTGACACCAGGAGGAGTGCCATGAAGGAGAGGTATGTGTGTTTCATATCTGTAGGTTTTAATGTTTCGTTGGTGCAAAGGTACGACATATTATCTGCTTTGCAAGAGGAAAAAGCGAAGATTTGTTAGGGAATTCCCTACTCTTATAAGGGAGTTAGAGGAAGTTAAAGGAATTATCGCTCGCTACGCTTGCTGAGAAGTTAAAAGACATTAAGCCTGCCGGTAGCGTGTTTGTGCGCCTTTGCCTTCGCGCAGGATGCGGCCTTCGCGGACGAGCCGGCGCAGGAGGGCTGCGACGCGGCTGCGGGTGAGTGTCTGCCCGAAGGCGGCGGCCACGTCCTTGTGCGTGACGGTGCTCTGGCGGGCGAAGAGCTCCGAGAGGCGTGCTTCGACGTCGGTCGCCTCGGCTTCTATCGTCTGTCCGTAAGGCACTTGGTCCACTTTGAGACTGCGCACTTCCCTGAGCAGGTCGCGGTCGGGGTGGAAGTGTATGCCGTCTACGCGGACGTTCTTCCCGTGGTAGTTGCCGTCCTTCACCTCGATGTCGCCCTTGAGTGTGAGGCGGAAGGTGCCTATTCCGGGCAGGCTGACGGCATGGCCCTCGGCGAGTTCGTGGAGCATGACGCGCTGCATGATGCCCAGGGCTGCTGTCAGTTCGCCTTTGGGCATCATGGACGGCAGGCGTGAGCTCCCGCCCTGGAACTCTACTGCATCCACCGTCTGCCGGCATTCCAGCTGCGGGCGCAGGTTCTTTGTCGTTGGTTGACTGTTTGTTATCTCGCTTCCCTCTTCATGAGGCAGCAGGCCACGTTTGGCAATGGAGAATTTCACGGACATAGTTGTTGCGATTGGTTTTACCCTGCAAAATTAGTGAAAAAACTCCGTCCGTGCAAGTGTCTGGCCCAAAATCTCGTGGTATGTCCGTTGAATTGTCATGAATGTTCAATTGAATTATCATGAATGTTCAATTGAATCATCATGACAGTTCAATCAACACACCGTGCCGTGCTGACGGACACCCTGTGTTCTCTTACCACGAATTACACGCTCCGCCTGCGCCTGAGCGAAGCGAAGAATTACTCGAATTATATTGCTTTATCTTTCAGGCAGAAACAATTCGTGTAATTTGTGCAATTCGTGGTGAAAACGCCGACTGTACCTTTGAAGTGTCCCCGTGATGCAGGGGATGCGGTTCGTCTTACTTGTAGAGCTTGATCTCCGAGAGTTGGAGGCGTGTGCCGGCATTCATGCGGAGGAACTCGAAGCGATAGTAGCGGTACTGGCCCGAGGCTTTGGGACGGAAGCGGTACTCCTGCTCGTTCTCGTCGCGCAGGCGGTAGTTGCTTGTCTGTTCGTCGAGGGGTGTCCACGTCTTCTGGTCGTTGCTGCCGCTCATGCGCCATGCCACGGGGTTGCGCTCGGGGTAGGAGTGCGTGTCGTCGCCCGTGCAGAAGCGGTATTCGATGACGGGCGTCTGGCTGCCTGCGTCGAGCGTGACCGTATAGGGCATCTGGGCGGGTTCGTCGATGCACCATTTCGTGTGGAGGAATCCGTCGGTCACCATCGCCGCGCCTTCCTTGCTGTCCCGGCCCGAACCGCTCACGAAGGTGGCCTTCGCGGGCATCTGTACCTTGTCGTAGATGCTGATTTCGCAGAGCTGAATGCGTGTGCCGCCGGCCATACGTGTGAACTCGAAGCGGAAGTAGCGGAACTTGTCCTTGGCTCCGGCGGCATTAGGTTTGAAGCGGTACTCCTGCTGGTTCTCGGCAGGCAGGCTGCGGTTGTTCTTCTGCTCGTCGAGGAGAGTCCACGCCTGACGGTCGTTGCTGCCCTCGATGCGCCATGCCACGGGGTTGCGTTCGGGGTACATGCTCGTGTCGTCGCCCGTCATGAGTCCGTACTCGGCCAGCAATGTGGGCGTTCCGGCATCGAGGACGATGGAGTAGGGGAGCCGCCCGGGGCTGTCCACGCACCATTTCGTGGCGAGGTTGCCGTCGCAGACCATAGCCGGTCCTTCCTGCCTGTCGCGGCCCGTGCCGCTCACCAGGGTTGTCTTGACGGGAGCCTGTGCCAACGCTTCGCCGCAGGCAAGCGTGAGCAGCAGGAGAAGTGAAATGTGTCTCATATCAGTTGGTTTTTTAGTGTTTGCAGTACAAAGGTACAAAGAATTTCTGCAATCTTCGTGCTCCATTCTGCATTTTTTCGTACCTTTGTGCAGAAATTGTGCAAGTAATACTATGAAGAAGTCTCTGAAGAATGCCTTTGCCGCCATTTTGGCGTCAGCTTTCGTCGGTTGCACGGCGCCCGAGAAGGAGCCCGTCGACTACGTCAATCCCTACGTCGGCAGCATCAGTCACCTGCTCGTGCCCTGCTTCCCGACCATCCAGTTGCCCAACAGCCTGATGCGCATCTACCCGACGCGCAGCGACTACACGACCGAGATGCTCGACGGACTGCCCGTCGTCGTCACCAACCACCGCGAGCGCAGCGCCTTCCGCCTGAGCGTCACGCAGGACGACGCGTTGCGCGACATCGTGCCCGTCACCTGGGACAACGAGCACATCACGCCCTACGACTACCAGGTCACGATAGCCGACGGCAGCATCGACGTCCGTCTGGCCGTCAGCCACCAGAGCGCCATTTACGAGCTCACCCTGCTCGACCCCGACAAGCCTGCCACGGTCACGCTCTTCACGGAGAACGGCACGATGCAAACCGACGGCAGCAGCGTGGGCGGCAGTCAAAGGCTGAGCCACAACATGAAGATTTACTTCTCGGGCGAGTTCGACGTGCAGCCCGAGCAGAGCGGCCTGCTTCGCGACGGCAGAATCAGCGGCGAGAAGGAAGCCGACGAGCCCCGTGCCTGCGCAGCCGTCCGTTTCCCTGCCGGCACGAAGAAGGTGCAGTTCCGCTACGGCATTTCCCTCATCAGCCAGGAACAGGCGGCGAAGAACCTCGTTCGCGAGCAGGGCAAGGACTTCAATATCGCCAAAGTCGCAGCTGACGGCCGCAAGGAGTGGAACGAGACGCTCTCGAACATCCGCGTCGAGGGCGGCACGGACGACCAGAAGACCGTCCTCTACACGTCCTACTATCGCACCTTCGAGCGCCCCGTTTGCCTCAGCGAGGACGGACGCTACTTCTCGGCCTTCGACGGCAAGGTGCACGACGACGGCGGACATCCCTTCTACACCGACGACTGGATCTGGGACACCTACCGCGCCGCACATCCCCTCCGCGCCCTCATACAGCCCGCGAAGGAGGAGGACATCATCGAGAGCTACCTGCGCATGGCCGAGCAGATGGGCACTTGCTGGATGCCTACGTTCCCCGAGATGACGGGCGACACGCGACGCATGAACAGCAACCACGGCGTGGCAATGGTGGCCGATGCCCTCTGGAAAGGCCTCGACGTGGATGCCGCACGCGGCTTCGAGTACTGCCGCCGCGGCATCGAGGAGAAGACGCTCGTCCCCTGGAGCGGCGCACCTGCCGGCAGGCTCGACCAGTTCTACAAGGACAATGGCTACTTCCCCGCCCTTCGCGACGGCGAGCAGGAGACCGAGCCCACCGTCAGCGGATTCGAGCAGCGTCAGCCCATCGCCGTCACGCTCGGCACGGCCTACGACCAGTGGTGCCTCTCGCGCATCGCGGAGTTCATGGGCCGCAAGGACGAGGCTGCCAAGTATCTCGCCCTCAGCTACAACTATCGCAACGTATGGAACGACGGCACACTCTTCTTCCACCCCAAGGACGAGGACGGGAACTTCCTGCCTAACTTCGACTACCGCTTCAGCGGAGGCATAGGCGCGCGCGCCGCATACGGCGAGAACAACGGCTGGACCTACCGATGGGATGTGCAGCACAACCTGGCCGACCTCGCACAGCTGATGGGGGGACGCGAGGCAATGTCGCGCGAGCTGGACCGCACCTTCGCCGAGCCTATGGGCAAGGCAAAGTGGCAGTTCTTCGGCGAGTTCCCCGACCAGACGGGCAACATCGGGCAGTTCACGATGGCTAACGAGCCGTCGCTCCATATACCTTATATATATAATTATGCCGGAGCGCCCTGGAAAACACAGAAACGCATTCGCCAGTGCCTCGAGACGTGGTTCCGCAACGACCTGATGGGCGTGCCGGGCGACGAGGACGGCGGCGGCATGACATCCTTCGTGGTCTTCTCATCGCTGGGCTTCTATCCCGTCACGCCCGGCTTCCCCGCCTACAACATCGGGTCGCCGCTCTTCACCGATGCTCGCGTGAAGCTCCCCGGCGGCAAGGAATTCCACATCGTTGCCAAGGGCGCAAGCCGCGAGAACAAGTTCATCCAGAGCGCCACCCTCAACGGCAAGGCCTGGGACAAGCCCTGGTTCACCCACGACGACATAAAGGACGGCGCAACCCTCGTCCTCGAGATGGGCAGCCGGCCAAACAAGCAGTGGGGCAGCGCGGCAGAAGCCATGCCGCCTTCCGCTCCAACACGTTAAACGAGACAAAAGTAATAATCAGAGGCAATAACTCCTCTTCACACGTTCGGAAAGTATAATTACAACCATATCATGAACAAACATCTCACAACAATCATCGCCATCATTCTGTGCTGCCAAGGCATTCTGCCCGCTGGCGCTCAGCAGACACCCGCCATTCCCGACTACAGTTCCTACATCCTCACTCCCCCTGCGCCGCATACGCCTCGCATCAACAGCCCCAAGGCTTTCGGTGCCACGCCCGGCGCGCCTTTCATCTATTGCATCGCAGCTACGGGCGACAGGCCGATGACCTTCGAGGCCGACGGACTGCCAAAGGGACTCAAGCTGGACCGGCAGACCGGCCACATCACGGGCCGCGTGAAGAAAGCCGGCACGTACCGCGTCAAACTCTATGCCTCCAATGCTCTCGGAAAGGCAGAGCGCGACCTCCGCATCGAAATAGGAAACACCATCGCACTCACTCCGCCGATGGGCTGGAACTCCTGGAACTGCTGGGGCAACAGCGTCAGCCAGGAGAAGGTGATGAGCTCCGCAAAGGCTATGGTGGAGAAGGGCTTGGCCGACTACGGCTGGACGTACATCAACATCGACGACGGCTGGCAGGGCATACGCGGAGGCAAACACAACGGCATCCTGCCTAACCAGAAGTTCCCCGACATGAAGCAGATGGCCGACGAACTGCACTCGATGGGGCTGAAGCTCGGCATCTACTCCGGCCCCTGGGTGTCCACCTATGCCGGACACATAGGCAGCAGTTCCGACAATGCCGACGGCACCTACGACTGGATAAAGGCCGGACAGCACAACGAGAACTACCGCTATGCCACGCCCGACGACCCCAGAGGCCGCGGACGCACTGCCTTCCGCTACCTTGGCATGTATCCCTTCGCCCTGAACGATGCCCGGCAATGGGCCGATTGGGGCGTGGACTACCTGAAATACGACTGGAATCCCAACGACTACTACCATACCCTGGAGATGCGGGATGCACTCTGTTCTACGGGGCGCGACATCATCCTCAGCCTCTCGAACTCCGCTCCCTTCGGCTCCGCTCCCGTTTGGGCTGAACTGTCGAACTGCTATCGGACCACGGGAGACATACGCGACAACTGGAAGAGCATCTTTTCCATCGGCTTCGAGGGGCAGGACAAGTGGGTAGGATTCAACCGTCCCGGCCACTGGGCTGATGCAGACATGCTCGTGGTAGGCATGGTGGGGTGGGGGCCAAACCTTCACTACACAGGCCTCACTCCCGACGAGCAGTACACACACATCTCGCTCTGGGCGCTTCTTGCCTCGCCCATGCTCATCGGGTGCGACATGTCGCAGCTCGATCCGTTCACTATCAGTCTGCTCTGCAACAACGAGGTGAACGACATCAATCAGGACCCGCTCGGCGTGCAGGCCTACAGATACTATGGCAACAAGGACTATGCCACCTACGTCAAGCAGCTTGAGGACGGCTCGATGGCCATTGGCCTCTTCAATCTCTCGGACAGCGTCCGCACCATCGGCTTCGTGCCTTATTCCATCGGACTGCGTGCCCCGCAGACCATCCGCGACGTGTGGCGGCAGAAGGACTTGCAGCAGATAGAGCCCAAGGACCGCTTCGACACGGAGGTAAACCCGCACGGCGTGGTGCTCCTCAGAGTGTATCCCGGCAATCCTCGCCGCCGCATCGTGGAATCGGCGCGTGGCGTGGAGAGAGCAGGCACGTACTGACCAGAGCAGGCACGTACTGACCGGAGCGGGACTGTTTGCCCCAAAGCCACCAAAGGCGGCAAAGGCGGCACAAGGTTAGCGGCTCAGCAGGACCTTTCGGGCTTCCTGCCCGTCGGCTGTGATGTTGATGCCTTTCCGAGGCTTCGGGAGGCGTTGGCCGCTGAGGTCATAGCATTTACCATTTAGCCATTTACCATTTACTATTTCCTCCTCGGGGGAGGTCAGGATAGGGTTGATGGCATCGCTGATGTCCTCCTCGGTGACGGTGAACTGCGGACCTTCGGTGAAAAGGGAGCCTGTGAAGGCTGCATCGATGGTCTGCACGCCCCAGGAGTAGGTGCCGGGCTTTGTGGGGAAGAAGGTCCAGTGCGTAAGGTGGCCGGCGCGTCCGGCGCGGTTCACCTTGCGGATGCCGTCGTTCGTGTCGCCGATGTGCGATGGTGTGCTGTTCAGCAGGTTGCCTTCCTCGTCCTTGATGTAGACTTCGTAGGTGAAGCCCGGGTGAGCCGTCTCGGGAGCCTGCCACGAGAGCGTCACGCCGCCATCCCGCTTCGCGAAGGTGGGTGCCGCAGGTGCATCGGGGCGCGACGGGACGGGCAGGAGATTGCTGCAGAGGATGGCGTTGCGTCCCTGTTGCTCGGCGGTCAGGTAGTTGTTGTCCTTCGACAGGCCGTTGATGAGGAGGTCCTTGCGCCCGTCGCCGTTGTAGTCGGGGAAGATGATGCAGGCACCCGTTGCGCCCGGGATGGCCGTGCTTCGCCTAAGGCGTCCGTTGCCGTCGTTCAGGTAGAGCATGCCGCCGTAGACGTTCGACTTCGTGCCTCCCAGCATGACATCGTAGCAGCCGTCGCCGTTCCAGTCGATGACACCGGCGGAGTTGCTTGCCGCAGAGGAAAGCGTGTAGGTATCCGTCTGGAACTCGCAACTGATGGCGCTGAACGAGGGAATCGCCGTCTGCTGGTTGATGTAGATGCGTTGTCTCGTCGACGACTCGCCGGAGGATGCTTCGCCCACTCCCGCCAGCATGATGTCGTCCCAACCGTCGTCGTTGAAGTCCGCCACCTGCAGCGCTCCGCCAGACTTGCGCTTCAGGTCGGCACCCTTCTCGCCCAGTCCCAGACGCGTGAACCGTCCGCGTTCGTCGGGATTGTTGAGGTAGATGTCGGTAAAGCGCAGCTGGTCTTCCTTCCCGTCCACAAGGGCAGAGATGGCAAAGTCCTGGAATCCGTCGTTGTTGAAGTCGGCTGGTTGGATGATAGCCTCGCGCAGAAGGAAGTCCGGCTCGTAGGGTTCAACGGAGAAGCACAGGGAGCTGCCGTCGGTGGTCTGGTTGTGAAGGATGACGTTGCAGTTCTTCTCGCCCTGATGTCCGGCCAGGATGATGTCGAGCCGCCCGTCGTTGTCGATGTCGATCACTTCTGCGTTGCAGGCCCCCCTCAAGTCATTTTGAATTTTTAATTTT
>JAFUVM010000142.1 GCA_017483665.1 Bacteroidaceae bacterium | reverse complement strand
CTGCTGAGCAAGGTGGAGATGCTCAACCTGAACAACAACGCGAAGATGACCTACACTATCGTCAGTCCGCACGAGGCAAACATGGCGGAAGGCAAGCTCTCCATCAAGTCGCCCATTGCCCGTGCCCTCGTGGGAAGGGAGGAAGGCGACGAGGTGGAGGTCAAGGTTCCCGTCGGCACGCTGAAACTCCGCATCGAGAGCGTCACAAGGTAAGATTTTCCGTGAACTTTTTTCATCTTCGCGTGTTTGCAATAATGAGAGCGCCTCAAAAGAATGAAAGAATGAAGTAATGAAACGCAAAAAAAGACGCGAAGATGAAAAGGACAATCATTATTGCAGCAGCACTCGTCTGCTATGCCTTCAGCTCGGCACAAAGGGCTGAAACCATAGAATCATTCATCAGTACGAGCCACGAGCCTGAGTGGTACGCCCGGCAGGTAGAGGCATGGCAGAAGAAGGTCAACGCCGACCCGAAGGACGAATGGGCGTGGCGGAACCTCTTCCGCGCTACGAACTACCACGAGATGTTCACTACGGGCTATGGCGACGAAGAGTCTTCTCCCTCGGCCGACATCATCCGGAAGATGGAGAAGACCATCCCGGACAGCTACGCGCTGAACCTCTGCAAGGGACGTTACTGCCTGCGTTCCGACTCGGCTGCCATGAGGGGCGACAACATCTACCGTGCCATCGAGCTGATGCCCGAGGAGGTCTGTGCCGAGGACGTCAACTATCTGGCTTGCCGCCTGTGGAGCATCGACCCCGAGAACACAAAGGTCGGCGAGCTCTTCCGCAAGGCGTACCGCATGAAATACTACCCCGCCCGCATCATGCACTACAATCTGAACATGTTGCGAAGCATGGAACCCGGGGCACTCTACTTTGCCAACGGCGACGTCCTGCTGGGGCCCATGAAGATGATGCAGGCGGCGCTGGGCGAAAGGACGGACGTCACGGTCATTCCCCTCTCGTACCTCCACTCCCCAAACTACTTGCAGGCACTCTTCCGCAAGCTGGGCATCAAGCCCAAGACCTTCAGCGCGGAGGACTACGGCCAGTATGGCGAGGACTGGTTCAAGCACTTCGAGGCAGACATCATCCTATATTTAATAAAGGAAAGCAGGCGGCCGACGTACTTCTCCACCGACATCCTAACGCACGCCGTACTGGACAAGGACAGCATCTACAACGAGGGACTCCTGCTCAAGTACAGCACCCGGCAGTACGACAACTTCAGCATTGCCATGAAGAATGTCAGGGAGGTCTATCACCTGGAGTACTTGGCAGAGCCTGACCTCGTCTATGACTCGTAGGTAACAAGCCAGCAGCTCGACCTGAACCACCCCACCCTTCTCTCGCATCTGGTGGAGAAGTTCCGCCGAAACGGCGAGACGGAACTGGCTGACCGACTGCACGGCATCCTCCGAAACGTAGTGGAACGCAGCCGCATCTTTGCGGACGAGGAGACGAAGAAGGCTTACTTGGAGGACTTCGAGAAAGAGGTCGGGAAGAAGAAATGAGCATTCACCTGTTTCACAAACCACTCGCCTCGCTCACTGACGACGAGCTGATGGAGCGGGTGAGCAGCAGGGACGACGACGGAGCTTACGGCGAGCTCTATCGTCGCCACGCGCGGCGGCTCATGGGCTTCTTCTTCCGTCAGACAGGAAAGGACGAGGCTCTGGCAGCCGACCTCGTGCAGGATGCCTTCCTGCGAATCTGGACTTCGCGTAACAAATTCAGCGGCACAGGGTTCAGCACCTGGCTCTTTACCATTAGTTTCAACCTCCTCAAGAACCATTTCCGTCACGACGAACACCGGAAACAGTACGAAGCAATTGTAACCAAACAGCATGATATCGTGGCCGACGCCCGCATCATCGAGCAGATAGACAGCCGTGCTTTCGACCTCACCCTCGAGCGCGAACTCGCCGGGCTGCCGCCAGAAGGACGGTTGCTCTTCTCGCTCCGCTTCGAGGAAGAACTGACCGTACGACAGATAGCCGAGGTGATGGCCCTGCCGGAAGGAACGGTCAAGTCCCGCCTCCATGCATTAACACAAACACTCAAACAGAAACTCAATCCGAATACATGAAGTTAAAATGGAAGTAAAAAAGGAAGTAAAACCAGCAAAGCTGGCAGGAAGTAAAGCACTGCGTGCTGGACGATACTCCGAAATCCAGTAAACTCAATCCATCATGATACAGTTTGAAGACAGACTCCGCGAGGCGGCCAGGCGCCTTTCCTCCGAGGAAAACAAAGCTCTACACGTCCCCTCAAACCCGCTCGCACAGAAGCAGACGTACTGGGGATGGGTGGCAGCACCGGCAGCAGCAGTGGCAGGCATCGTCCTCGGCATGTCGCTCGACCTCCTCAGCACAAGCGAGCCCGAGATACGCTATGTCCAGAACACCGACACGATAGAAGTCGTCCGTCCCGTACGCGACACCATCTACCTGACAGAAGTCGTAGAGAAGGTCAGATACATTGAAAGGGATGCCAACGCCCGGCAGCAGACAGCAGGAAGAGACCAACGAGCCGATAGCGAGGAAGACACGACCATCTGCACATCTGTCCAGTGCGACGGCATCAACTACGCAGTGCTGGCTCTGAAATAAGACGCGTGGTCAGTTCGATAACAACACGTGGTTTGTTTGGCAACGACACGTGCTTATTCCGGAAGAGCCTCGTGCTTAATCCGGAAGCGCGGGGCGCTTATTTCGGAAGCGCGAGGCGCTTATTTCGGAAGCGCAGGGCGCTTATTTCGGAAGCGCGAGGCGCTTATTTCAGAAGAGCACGCTGGGTTTTATGGAAGCACACGGTGGGTGGTCAGATTAGACGTAACGTTCTACGGCGCAAGCCACGCCGTCGCGGTCGTTGCTTTCTGTGACAAAAGATACTGCCTGCTTGACGGGCCTCTTGGCATTACGCGTGGCGCAGGAAAGACCGGCAAGCTGCAACATGCCGAGGTCATTGTAGCCATCGCCGCAACAAAGCAGCTCGTCCGGCTTACCTTTTAGTTCTTTGAGAAGTTCGCCCAAGGCAACTGCCTTGTCAACGCCCTTCGGCATGATTTCAAGAAGGAAGCTCTCGCTGCGGCAAATGCTGAAGTGAGCTTCGAACTGCTTCTTCAGTCGTCTCTCCAAGTGCCAAAGCTTACGGGGCTGCCCAGTAACAAGGCACTTATGCTGCGGTTCGGTGATGGTCCGGATGAAGTTGTCCGTCTCGAGCAGAGGCATCTTGTTGGCGCGGGCGATGTACTTCGACCATTCGTCAGGCTCTCCCTGCACGGCAATGCTGTTGCCTTTGTAACCGTGAATATGGAAGTCCTTCCCTACTGCTGCCACAAGCTGCGGAATGAGACTGAGCGGAATGGTCTGCTCCCGGACGGCCTTCCCTGCGGCACAATCCCAGACGAGACTCCCGTTGAAGGAAATGATGTAGCCGCCGTACTCCTGCAGTTCCAACTGTCGTGCATAAGGAAGAATGCTGTAAAGGGGACGTCCACTGGCGAGAATGACGGTAAGACCTTTCCGTTGCGCCTCAACGAGAACTTGTTGTGAACGCGACGTTATATCTTTGCTTGAAGTGAGCAAAGTACCGTCGAGGTCAGTGGCAAGGAAACGCAGCCTCCTGCAGGAAACGGGGAGGGGGCTTCGTTTATTCATTACTAAGTTTCAGGATGAGCGTCGTAGCGCCAATGGTGATGACGGAGCCGTCCTGCAGGCGGATGCGGTCCTGGTCGCGCAGTATCTCGTTCATGTAGAACGTTCCTGTGCCGGAGGGAGCGTCGCGCAAGATGTATTGCAGTTCGCCGTTCTTGCCTCGCTGCACACGAATGATGCAATGACGCGTGTCGACGCTGGGGTCGACAGTCTCGATAGGCTTGTTGATGTTCGTGCCGTGAACGTAGCGCCCGAAAACGTTGTCGCCCATCTCGAGCGGAATCTCTTGCCGGAAGTGGAAGGCATTCTCTACGACGATGACAGCCCCCACAGACCCTCCCAAACTCTCCCCTAAAGGGAGGGCTTCCTTCGCGGAAAGCTCGTCTGCTTTCTCACCCTTTAAGGGGGAGTTAGAGGGGGTCTTTATCGCAAACTGCTTGTTGCACTGGCTGCAAACAAAGACGAGACGCTGACCTGGCTGGTAGCGCGTCTCGTCAAAGATTGTATAAGTGTTGCACTTGGGGCAACGCACTTTCTTCATGTTGCTCTCGGGTGTTAGTTGATTGGCTCTATCTCTTCCTTCATGCGGTAAGGCCAGGAGCTGGAGAAGTCTGCGCTTGCCTGACGCATCCGATGTATCTCAGCATAGGCTTCGTCCATCGAATTAAAGCCGGGAATGAGGACGCGTACCATCCCGCCCACATGACCGGCCACTGCCTTGTAGCCTTGCTTCTGCAGCTTTTCGGCCAAGCTGACGGCACTCTTCTTGCTGATGGCGCTGGCGATGACGATTGCATAGTCACTATGAGCAGACTCCTGGCTGACGGCTGACTCTTGTGTTACGACAGGTTCCTGTGCAGCGACAGGTTCTTGGATAGCCTCAGCAGCAGGAGTCTCTGCCTTAACCTCAGCAACTTTCTTCGGTTCGGACACGATTTGTTTGGGCAAAGCATTAACCTTTGCCGCTGGCTTCGGAGCAAGGAAGAGTTCCGTCTCAGCCTTGCTATTGGCTATCTCTGCCACGGGATTATCGAAGGGAGATGTGAAGGCAAAGAAGAGAATAATGGAAGCTGCAACCGTAGTTACGTAGTTGAAGGCACGGCGGTTGATGCGGATGATGATGGTGTCGCGGTCTGAATCCAGGCTTGTCACCTTCGTCACGCGCCCGGCTTGCTTGCCTGTCCTGTGCTGACGGGCGTCGTTGCTCAGTTTTGCGAACGGGAGGGCATCCAGTCCGTAGTACGCTGGAGTCGCAATTCCCGACTGGAGCGGAACGAAGCTCAGCTGGGCAGTCTGTGCATCGCGAAGCAGGTAGCCCATGGTGCCTACGGCAGCCGTTCCCTCGTCGGAAAGCGTTTGCATGAGCTCGTCCACATACTCGGCGCACATGATACGCGCTTCGCTGAGCAGCAGGTTATGTACCTTGGAGAGCGACTTTATGAACTCTTCGCCTGCCTCCTGTTCGTTCCAATGAAAGCTGAGCGTGCGATATGGGGGCAGGAATATGCCTTCTTCTTCAATACGTTTGCTATGAACGTCTCTGACAATGAACGTCCCTAACTGCGGGACACTCACCTCATTATGGTTGAAGAGCAGATACTCTATGTGCGTTGATAATTCAATCATGAGCGCAAAGTTACGACAAAAGCATGAGAGCCCCAAATAATTCGGGGAGAAATTATCAACAATTTTTCAACCAAAGCTTTAATCTTCGGCTTCCTTGGCGGCCTTAATCTGCTCAGCCACTTCGGGTTTAATCTTATATCGCTTATTTAACCCTTTAACGATGTCTTCCGTGATGTTGAACTTGGGATTCGCGATAAGCAGGTTGTCGCCGGCCTTGACCATGACGTAGTCGTACTTCTTGGTCTTGTTGTAGCGCTTCAGGAAGGACTGTATGCTGTCACGGGCCTCGTCGTTGATGCGGGCCTGTTCCATAGCGAACTCGTTCTGCAGGCGGTCAGCCAGCTCGGCCAGCTCATTCTGTTCCTTCTGTATGGAGGCCTGTGCACGCTCCACTTCGTCGCGTGTGGTGAAGCCGTTGCTCTCGTATTTCTTTTGGACGGAAGCAGCATGGCTCTCCAAAGCACGTTGTTTCTGAGCCA
Organism: Bacteroidaceae bacterium; assembly: GCA_017483665.1. Lineage (GTDB taxonomy): Bacteria > Bacteroidota > Bacteroidia > Bacteroidales > Bacteroidaceae > Physcousia. The sequence continues at coordinate 10,418 of JAFUVM010000142.1, read as the reverse complement.
AAGTCTTCTGGATGTTGTTACCCTTGCGGGTGAGCACCTCGCTGTAGTCCTTGTAGAGCTGGTACTGGCTCATCAGGGTGTCGAGTTCCACATAGGCAATCCTCAGGTCGCCAGTCTGCTCGGTGGAGTTGTTTTCGTTTGCCACTTCCTCTTCGTTCTTGGCGCCGCAAGCACCAAGCCACATTGTAGCAGCCACGAGAGCTGCACAGGTGAAAAATTTCTTCATATTGATATACATTATTTATATTTGCCTGCAAAGATACGCATAAAAAGCCATACCACAAGCAAAAGTAGTCTTAATGAAACTTAAAAAAGCTTTGCTACGATGGCTTCCGTCCTGTCCCACAGCTCTTGCATCTTAGGGTGATGGTAGAACTTGTCGCCCACATCGACGATGCGGTTCGAACGACAGAGGGTACCGGTCTGCCCCGCTTTGTCCTCATCGAGAAGAAGATGGATGGCTGTGTCGGCCCCCTGTCGGGGCGTGCGGATGAGGGGACGGAAGAAGATGTCGGTGATGGGATCGATGAACGAATGCATGCGGATGATGTCGGTCGAGACTATCCAAGGGTCGACGGCATTAACCGTGATGCCGCGGTCCTTCAGCAAGGCAGCCAGCCGGAAGGTGAACAAAGTGACTGCCAGCTTCGTGTTGCAGTAAATTGGGATGCGCAGGAAACGCCCTTTGCGTCCGCGGGTAAAGAAGTCCGGGAAGTCGAGCCGCCCCACCCTGTAGGTGAGGGATGCCATGTTGACAATACGACTCCCCTCGCCCATCAACGGCAGAAGCAAGCGCGTGAGCAGATAGGGCCCAACGTAGTTGACGCTGATGGTATGCTCAAGTCCGTCCGGCGTAAGATGGAAACCAGTTTGCAAGGTACCGGCATTGTTCATCAGCAGGTCGAGGTGGTCGGTGTTTGCCATCACTGCATCTGCAAAACGGCGCACGTCGCTCAGGTCGGCAAGCTCTATGCCCATGACCTCAACGTCGGGGTTGCCCGTTTCGCGAATAATTGCCTGTCGCTTCTCTTCCACTCTGTCGGGATGGTGGCAGGCCATGATGGTGCGATAGCCTTTGGCAGCCACTGCCTTTGCCTCTTCCAGGCCCATGCCTGTTCCTGCGCCTGTGATGATTGCTGTCTTCATGTGGGATGCGATAGGTTAAATGCTGTTCTGTTCGCGTTCTATGCGTTCGATTTCTTTTGTTATGTCCTTAGGAAGCTTCTCCTGAAGGTGCTGGTGGCAAGCCATCTCCAGCGTGTACATACGTCCGATGCAATAGTTGCTGTGTTTGCATCCGCAGCGATGGTGCGGGTCTTCGCGGAGACGGTTCACGAAGTCTGGCTCGTTGAGCAGGCTGCGCGCCATCTGTACGGCTTCGAAGCCGTAGCCCAGCACTTCGTTTATCTTGTCGCCCTGCACCAGACCGCCCACATAGATGAGCTTCATGTCGGGCAATGCTTGGCGGAACTTCAGGGCATCGTCCAGGAAGAAAGCCTCTTCGTAGGGAACAGTCTTCGTCATAATGCCACGCACCAATGGTTTGCAAGAACGGATGCCGTACTTCAGCCAAGGCTTGTCCATGTAGTGCGTCATGGTCTGCAAGGGCAGTTCGCCGCGCATCACATACATCGGCGTGGCGCTGACCAGTCCGCCGCTCAGCACCAGAGCATGCACGCCAAGCTCCTGAAGTCTGCGTGCCACGGGGATGCTCTGCTCTTCGGGCGTGATGCCGTGCTTGAGGCCGTCGCGCATGTTCATCTTGCACACTACGGCCATATCGTCGCGCGCTGCCTTCATCACCTCTTCGATGCACATCGTCATGAAGCGCATACGGTTCTCCAGCGAGCCACCGTATTCATCGTGTCTGTGGTTGAAGTAAGGATTCAGGAACTGGTCAATCAGATAGCCGTGTCCGCAATGTACCTCCACCTCGTCGAAGCCTGCCTCGCGTGCCAAGTTGACAGCCCTGCCGAATTTCTTCGCAAGCACGGGCAGTTCGTCGCGCCGTAGCCCGCGGACAATCGTGGGGCTGTAGAGGTTGAAGCCGGTGCAAGCTCCCACGGGAATGCAGCCGCAGATTTCCTTATGGCTCATGTTGCCGCAGTGTCCCAACTGGATGCCGGCGGCAGCTCCCTCGCGATGGATGCCGTCGGTAAGGCGACGCAGGCCGGGCACTATCTCGGGCTTCATCACCAGCTGGCGGTCGAAGCTCAGTCCGCTCTCCGTCACCGCAGCATAGGCAACCGTGGTCATTCCTACCCCACCCCGCGCCACACTCGTATGGTAGTCGTAGAGCATCTGGCTGGGTTCGTGCCCTGGGCACATGCTTTCGAAGGCTGCGCTCCGAATCGTACGGTTCCGCAGAGTCAATGGTCCGATGTGAGCCTCCTCGAATATCTTGTTCTCCATAATAGCTTCTCCTTATCCCTGAAAAGTCAGGTCTACATTAATTAAATTAGTACAGGAACGGTATGACGCGTTTGCGCCCCGCCAATGCTTTTCTGCCAAACTCTTCGAGGTAGCGATTGTAGATAGCATGAGCTCGAGGCACGAGGTTGGCAGCAGTCCATAGGGGAAAGACCCATGCCACGGGTGTGGCAGCAGCAATGGCAAAGCCCGTCCACTCCAGTATCTCACCGAAATAGTTGGCCGAAGTTACATAGCGGTACATGCCTTTCTGCGGGAGATAGTGACGTGTGTCGCCTGGCTTCCGCAAGTGACGTATCATGTGGTCGGAATGCCAGTTGATGCCCATTCCCGCAAAAAAGACTACGATGCCCACGATGGCATTCCAATGAAGCAGATACGCAGCTCCCTCCTGGTAGTCAGGGTTGGGGAACCAGTAAAGGCCGCCGCCCTGCAACAAGCCATTGATGACGTTGAACGTGATGCCCATCAGCACGATGGCTATCGGCATGCGGCTCTTGCCTGTTATCAGCCACGGGAAGACGAAACTGCGCTGAAAGTAATGCAGCTCAAAGAGACAGAACAGCACCAGCTGCGGCAAGTGCCACTTCTGTACAACGCCGCCCGAGCAGCAGTCCGAGCTCAGCCATATGAACAACATAACGATGAAGACCGGAGCCTCCATCAGCATCCATGCCGTCTTGTTGTTGATGCTCCAGCCCCAGCTTCGCGTACGGAACTGCCCGTAGCCTGCTGTGACGAAATACAGACTGATAAAGACCACGACAGCCATTGCCATCATGCCATAGGTGAGCGTAGAGAAGATTTCTACTGTCATTGTCGGAAGAATCAAAGCGCTACGAATCCCTCGCCGCTCCTCAGGAGCAGGAGAAGAACATCGTAGCGCTATGTGAGTAATGCATCATTATACCAGAGCAGCCAGGTCGTCCTCGCTGACACTCTTCAAGCCTTCCTTGCTTATAACCTGCTTTGCAAGCTCGTTGTTGTCTGTGCGGAAGATGAGAATACCCTTGCCACGCAGCAGGAAGCTGTACATGTAGGTGATGCTGATGCCTGCCTCGCTGAAGGATTTCACAGCATCGGCGGCACGCCCGGGCTTGTCGTCTATCTCGATGGCGAAGACGTCACTCAGTGCCACAGCCACATTCGCAGCCTTCAGCTCGTCGCAGGCACGCATCGGATTGCTGCATATAAGGCGATAGATGCCGTACTCGGCTGTATCGGCAATGGTGGAGGCTATAATCTGGATGTTTGCCTCCTTCAGCGCGTTGAGTACCTTGATGAGTGTACCCGAACGGTTCTCAATGAAAATGGATAACTGATGGATTGTCATTGTATTTAAGAATTTATGGATTACTGATAGACTTTTCTCTTGTCGACCACGCGTACGGCCTTTCCTTCGCTGACGGGCAGCGTGCCCTTGGCAACGAGCTTCACGTAGGGTGTCAGCAGGATTTCGTCCTTCAGCCGGCGACGTATCTCGCGCTCCAAGGCTTGAAGCTGTGCATAGTCGTCGGTAGGCTGCGCCAGCTCAACCTCGACAGTCATGTTGTCGTTGTTGTCGTCGGTGGTGAGGGTGATGAGGTAGTTGTTGGCAAGCTCGGGGAACTGCATCAGAATCTTCTCTATCTGTATGGGGAAGATGTTCACACCTCGCAGCACCATCATGTCGTCCGAACGACCGCGCATACGGTCCAGGCGAATGTGGTTGCGTCCGCAGGGACACGTGCGGCCCAGCACACGGGTGAGGTCGCGAGTGCGGTAACGTAGCAAAGGCATTGCCTCGCGGCAGAGTGTGGTGAGCACCAGCTCGCCTATCTCTCCGTCGGGCACCGGCTCGAGCGTCTCGGGGTCGACGATTTCCACAATGTAATAGTCTTCCCAGAAGTGAAGACCATTCTGCTCGGGGCACTCGAAGCCTACGCCAGGGCCGCACATCTCGCTCATGCCAAACGAATTGTAGGCCTTCACGCCCATCATCTCCTCGATGCGCTGGCGTTGCTCTTCGCTGTGAGGCTCTGCACCGATGGCAAGCACCTTCAGCTTCGTATCGCGACGCGGGTCGACTCCTTCCTCCTGCATCACTTCGTAGAGACGCGTCACGTAGGAAGGTACGGCATGGATTGCCGTGGTGCCGAAGTCCTTGATGAACTTGATTTGACGCAACGAGTTGCCCGCAGCAGCAGGCACGGTGAGCATGCCCAGACGCTCTGCTCCGTACTGGAAGCCCAAGCCGCCGGTGAACATGCCGTAGCCCGAGGAGTTCTGGAACACATCGTCGGGGCGCAGCCCTACCATCCACAGGTTACGAGCCACCTGATTGGCCCATTCGTCCAGGTCCTTCTGCGTGTGCAGGATGACGGTGGGGTTGCCCGTTGTACCGCTTGACGAATGCAGACGCACGCATTGGCGCAAGGGAACACAGGCCATGCCGAAGGGATAGGTGTCGCGCAAGTCCTGCTTCGTGGTGAAAGGCAGCTTGCGTACATCGGAGAGCGTGCGAATGTCCTCTGGCTTTATGCCAGCCTCCGCAAACTTGCGGCGATAGAACTCATTCTTCATGCATTGTTGCAGCGTCTGTTTCAGCCGCTCTAACTGCAGCTTCTCTATCCCTTCGCGAGAAAGCGTCTCGTTGAAGGGATTAAAGTATCTTGTCTTGTCATTCATGGTTACTCTCCTTATAATAATATATAATGTATAGGTTAATGTCAGAGTTTACGTTTGTCGATTACATGTGCGCTCTTGCCTTGACTGCGCTCGATGGTGTTGGGCGCCTTGAGCTGCACCTTGGCGGCTATGCTGAGAACGCTCTTGAGCTTCGAGGCCAACTTCTTCTCCAACTGATCGACGGCTGCTGGCGTGTCGAAGACACCGGTGAAGAACTCCTGCCGGATTTCCACTTGTACCTGCAACGTGTCGAGGTTGTTAACGTGGTCCACGATGAGCATGTAGCGCGGAGCGAACTCGGGCATAGAGAGCACGACGCTTTCCACCTGCGAGGGGAAGACGTTGATGCCGCGGATGATGAGCATGTCGTCCGAACGGCCCTCGATGCGGCTCATGCGCACAGCCGTGCGGCCACAGTCGCAAGTACCCGGCAAAAGCGAGCAGAGGTCGCGTGTGCGGTAGCGGAGCACAGGCATGCCTTCCTTCGTCAGCGTCGTGAATACCAATTCGCCTGTCTGTCCGGCAGGCAGGGGTTCCAAGGTGACGGGATTGATAATCTCTGGGTAGAAGTGGTCCTCGCAGACGTGCGAACCGTGCTGCATCTTGCATTCATAGCTGACGCTCGGCCCCATCACTTCCGACAGGCCATAGAGGTTGTATCCCTTCAAACCGAGGCGTTCCTGTATCTCTTCGCGCATGTTCTCGGTCCAAGGCTCTGCGCCGAAGGCACCGACGCGCAGCCTGATGTCTTCCTTGCGAATGCCGAGCCTGTCCATAGTCTCGGCCAGATAGAGTGCATACGAGGGCGTGCAGGCAATGCCGGTAATGCCGAGGTCGCGGATGAGCTTCAGATGTTTCTCCGTGTTGCCCGTTCCTGCGGGTATGACGGAAGCGCCGATATGCTCCACGCCATAGTGTGCGCCCAGGCCTCCGGTGAAGAGGCCGTAGCCATAGGAAACGGAGAAGATGTCGTCGCGCGTCACGCCGTAGGCCGTCAGGCAACGTGCCATACATTCGCTCCACACGCCGATGTCCTTGCGGGTATAGCCCACGATGGTAGGATTGCCCGTCGTTCCGCTGGATGCGTGCACGCGGATGATTTCGCTTTGCGGTGCAGCCTGCAGGCCGAAGGGATAGTTGTCGCGCAGGTCCTTCTTCGTCGTGAAGGGCAACTTCCTGATGTCCTCGATGGTCTGTATGTCGTCGGGACGAAGGTCCATCTCCTGCAACTTATTGCGGTAGAAAGGGACATTATGGTATACGTACTCCACGATTTTGTGAAGTCTCTTGCCCTGGAGCGCGCTCATCTCGTCGCGGCTCATGCATTCTTTATTTGGATTCCAAATCATATTGTTTCATTAGTCGTTATTCGGTGAATCCCATACAAAGGTACGAAATATTATTCATATCTGCACAAAAAGCATGGGAAATTTATTGTTTTCAGGAATTATGTCTACTGTTTGTAGCAATCGAACATCTTTTCAACGCGGTTGCGGGACATCTTCGGCGTGAAGAGACTGACGAGCCAGACGATTGGGAAACCGCCAAGCATGGCAATGGCGCCGCAGTTGATGGGGTTGATGGGATTGCCCATGAGCATGTTGACGACGGTCAGCCCTACGCCCCAAACGAAGCAGGCCCATACAGCAGAGGTTGTCACGCCGCGCCAATAGAGGCCCAGCATGAAGGGAGCAAGGAAAGCTCCTGCCAGTGCGCCCCACGAGATGCCCATCAGCTGGGCGATGAACGTGGGCGGATTGAGGGCTATCATCAGCGAGATGACGATGAAGAAGACGATGAGGACGCGCATCACGACAACCTTGCGAAGCTCCACCTTCTCGGAGACAATATCGTCGATGCTACCCTCCTCCACCTCACCGGGCAGGGATTTCTTGTCGCGATAGATGAGGTCGAGCGTCATGGTGCTCGAAGAGGTCAGTACCAGCGAGGCGAGCGTCGACATAGATGCCGAGAGGACGAGCAGGACGACGAGTGCGATGAGTACGTCGGGAAGGGTGACGAGCATGGAGGGGACAATGGAGTCGAAGTCCAGACGGCCGTTTGGCATCACGGGCGGCATGCCGAACAGGCGGCCGAAACCGCCGAGGAAATAGCAGCCGCCGGCTACGATGAAGGCAAAGACGGTGGAGATGATGGTGCCGCGACGAATGGCGCTCTCGTCGGTGATGCTGTAGAACTTGCCCACCATCTGCGGCAGTCCCCACGTGCCCAGAGAGGTCAGGATGACCACGCCGAGCAGGTTCCAGGGGTCAGGGCCGAGCCACGAGGCAAAGCTTCCGTTTACTGTGGGATTGTTGTCGGCAGGCATCGATGCCAGCTTCGTCACGGCTTGGGTGAGTCCGCCTTGGGATGAAAGTACGGCAGCAATAACGGTGATGATGCCGAAGAGCATGATGATGCCCTGGATGAAGTCGTTCATGGCCGTTGCCTTGTAGCCGCCGAAGATGACGTAGACTGCGGTGAAGGCTGCCATGCCGATGACACAATACTCGTAGGGAATGCCGAAGCCCATCTCGAAGAGCGTGGAGATGCCCTTGTAGACGCCTGCCGTGTAGGGAATCAGAAAGACGAAGGCGATGACGGAGGCCACGACGCGGAGGCTCTGGCTCTCATAGCGGGTGCCGAAGAAGTCGGGCATCGTGCGGCTCTCGATGTGCTGTGTCATCAGTTTCGTACGGCGTCCCAGCACCAGCCATGCCAGCAGGGAGCCGATGACGGCGTTGCCTACGCCTATCCAAGTGGACGAGAGGCCGTACTTCCAACCGAACTGTCCGGCATAGCCCACAAAGACGACTGCCGAGAAATAGGATGTGCCATAGGCAAAGGCTGTGAGCCAGGGACCTACGGAACGGCCTCCGAGTACGAAGCCGTCTACGCTGCCGGCCTGCTTGCGTGAGTACACTCCCACGCCTACCATCACGGCCAGAAAGATGATGGTGAGTAGAACTTTTATAATCATGATGTTAATTACGATTGATAAGACAATTAGTTGAAGCGAACCTGTAACTGGCATTGTATGCCGTGATTAGCGCCGTGGACGAACATGCCGTCTGCCAGGAAGGCGCTCTTGTAAACGTACTGCACCTGCACGCGGCACTTTCCGAAGAACCAATACTGCAGGCCTCCGATGGCTTTGTGCTGGTCCATGCCCAGGTCGGTGTTGAAGTTGAAGAAGTCATACGAAGCGACCAGTTCCAGCTTTGGCACGCCCAGGGGAACGGCTCCGGTCAGGTATGCGCCCCAGCTGTCAGCGTCGCCGTCCCAGCCTTCCAGCACCTCGCCGTGGAGATTGAAAGCCTTCGACTTGTAGTCGGCACCGACGGTCCAGCGATGGCGCTTGTAGTCCTCGCCTACTTTTATCGTGGGGTTGTATGGAGAAGGGGCAATGGCATGCCCTCGTCCTATCTGTCCTGTTGCAACAAGGTTCAGGCCCGTCACGGGTCGGTACTCGATGCGCGTGATGAAGTCCTTGAAGTTGTTGCCGTCCTTTTTGTTGATTCCCTGTCCGTTCATCACGTCGAGCTCGTAGCGGAACTTGCCGTTGTTGGTCTCGCCGAAGAGGGAGAGACCCAGGTCGCGCCCGTACTGCACGCCCAGGAGCGGGTCGCTGCCGCAGCCGGTCAGGTAGGTGACGGCCTCGCTGTAGACGTCGATGGCTTCCATTGATGTGGGGGAAAGGGGATTCTCGAGTGAGAGACCATTCTTGAACTGCCCCAGTCGGACGGTCAGGGCCTTGTTCCTTGTGATGCGATAGTCTGTGTAGAACTCCTGTACGACACTCGAGAAGTCGTGCATGAAGAGGAACGACCAGCGGTCGGTGATGCGGGCGTTTGCCCAGAAGAGGACACGTTTGATGTTGAACGTGTTGGTGGTGTTGCCGTCTGTGTGGCTGAAGGTGTAGCCGGCTTGTGCGTAGCCGTGGAGCTGGATGCGGCTCGTCAGTTCATTGAGCCAATTGTGCTCCGTCTTCGAGTTGAACTCGACTCGGCCATCCTTGGTGATGGAGATGAACGGCTTGTCCTGTTGTCCCATGGCCGCTGTGCTGCTGAAGATAGCCAGTGCCACCGCCAGCGTCGCCTTTGCGAAAACTTTTCTCTGCTTCATAGCTCTGTTGTTTTTACTAAATTAATAATGTATAGTATATGTATCACCCAAATGTCATCGGAAATGGCATTTGGGTGACTTTCTTCTTTGTCCGCTTGCAAATTTACGAACAAAAAGACATATGAGCAAATAAATTACGATAAAAATGCTCGTAAGAGCAGCAGAAAGTTTTCCGCAGGGGCTACTTCAGGGAGTAGACGATGGTGTTGACCACCCTCAATTTCTTGATGTAGGGCGTATTGGCATCGCGGTCCTCGATGGAGAACTGCCCTTGCTGGGCGGTGCGAATCTCGCCCAGGGAGCTGCCTGCGTCGTCGGCAAACTTCTGTGCCGTAATGCGTGCATTCTTCGTGGCCTCTTCCACCATCTCGGGTTTGATGTTGTTCAGGCCCGTGAACTCATAGACGATGCTGTTGCTGCCGTACTCTTCGGTGACGAGCGCGATGCCCTGCTTCATGAGTTCTGCCTGCCTGCGCATGAGCGAGCGGACCTTTTCCACGTCGGACGAGGTGACGGTGATGACGCTGGTTGCCTTGTAGCGGAAGCGCATGATCTCGTTGCCGTAGTTGTCCGCCTGACGGTCGCTGATGACGGGCGAATTGACGTAGATGTCATCGTCCTTGATGCCGGCCGACTTCAGGAAAGCCACCACCTGGTTGTTCTTCGTTTCCAGCAGCTCGTACATCTCAGCCGGGTCGTTGCCAATCTCTTTGTATATCAGGGGCCAGGTCACTTTGTCAGCCATTACTTCGCGTTCGGACAGACCCTTCACGCTGACGCTTCTGTCCATGTCCTTAAAGGCGACGATGCCGCTTCTGAGTGCAAACCCCATGATGACGATGCCGAGTGCCAGGATGCACGCCGCTGTGATTTTCTCGTTGTTTTTCATTTCGTTATCAGTTTTGATGTTTTAATGTATATGTTATTGCCTTTTGGCCCGGTTTTCTCCGCCCGGCTTTACATTTGCAAATTTACGCATTATTTCGATACGGTGAACACTTCTCCGGCAGAAAACGGCGTTTATTTAAGAGTTTTTAGCGAATGGATAAATTCGTGTAACTATTCAGCGAAAAGGCAATAGGAAAGTTGTTATTAGGAAACGAATTGGAATAATGATAATAATAAGCTCGCGAAAGGGAAGGAGTATTCTTCTTGGCGTATAGGAATTATTCCAATTACCCTAATTCGTTTCTTTT